>NZ_JBFBKN010000006.1:0-303296 GCF_040702225.1 Rhodococcus sp. NPDC080181 | reverse complement strand
TGTCGGTGCAGTTGTGGTAACCACACCGATACCGGAGGTCCTCACCTATCTGTCGCTGCCACGCCGTCCACAACGTCCCTGCTCATTACAACTAGCTCAGCGTGGAGACGACCCAGTCGATGCTCTTGGTCAGTGCGGTGATGTCGTCCGGCTCGATGGCCGGGAACATTCCGACACGCAGCTGGTTGCGACCGAGCTTGCGGTACGGCTCGGTGTCGACGACGCCGTTGGCGCGCAGGATCTTCGCAACCTGGGCTGCGTCGACCTTCTCGTCGAAATCGATGGTTCCGACGACCTGGCTGCGGTGATCCGGGTTCGTCACGAACGGCGTTGCGAAGTCACTGTTCTCGGCCCAGTCGTACAAGCGTGAGGACGAGTCCGCAGTCCGCTTCGTGGCCCAATCCAGGCCGCCCTTGCTGTTGAGCCACTCGATCTGGTCTGCGAAGAGCAGAAGCGTCGCCACTGCGGGGGTGTTGTAGGTCTGGTCCTTGCTGCTGTTGTCGACGGCGATCGGCAACGACAGGAAGTCCGGAACCCACCGGCCACTGGAGGCGATCTCGTCGACGCGGGCGAGAGCGGCCGGGCTCATCAGCGCGACCCACAGGCCGCCGTCGGCGGCGAAGCATTTCTGCGGAGCGAAGTAGTAGACGTCGGAATCGGCGACGTTCACCGGCAGTCCGCCGGCACCGGAGGTGGCGTCGATCGCGATGAGGGCGTTCTCCGAGCCGGCCGGACGGCTGACCGGGATGGCCACGCCCGTCGAGGTCTCGTTGTGGGCCCAACCGATGAGGTCCACGGACGGATCCGACGTGGGCTCGGGCGCGCTGCCGGGCTCTGCCTTGACGACGATCGGATCGCCGATGAACGGGTTGTTCTTGGCCAC
The DNA here is from genome assembly GCF_040702225.1 of Rhodococcus sp. NPDC080181. Classification (NCBI taxonomy): domain Bacteria; kingdom Bacillati; phylum Actinomycetota; class Actinomycetes; order Mycobacteriales; family Nocardiaceae; genus Rhodococcus; species Rhodococcus sp. NPDC080181. The sequence goes on along the minus strand of NZ_JBFBKN010000006.1, from coordinate 302,413 downwards.
CGAGGCGAACTTCGAGCTGAACTCACCGTTGGTCAGGTGCAGCGACTTCTCCCGGATGAGGCCGAACGCAGCGGCATCCCAGAACGCGGTGGTACCACCGTTGCCGAGCACGACCTCGTAGCCCTCGGGGAGCGAGAACAGGTCTTTCAGACCACTGCGTACACGTCCGACGACGTCCTTGACGGGCTTCTGGCGGTGGCTGGTGCCGAACACGGACGCACCGACGTCGACCAGGGACTGCAGCTGCTCGGGGCGAACCTTGGACGGGCCGCAACCGAAGCGTCCGTCGGCGGGAAGAAGATCGGCGGGAATGATCGGCAAATCGGCCATGGAGTAGCGCGTCCTAGCGTCGATGGAATATGGCCTCCACAGGCTAGTCGGGTGTCATGACACCGTCGACTACCGGATCAGGTCCCAGCCGTCGACGGAGTCGGGGGTGCGCGGTTCGGGGCCGGTGTAGAGGGCTGCCGGGCGCACCAACTTGCCCAGGCGTTTCTGCTCGAGAATGTGGGCGCACCAGCCGGCGGTACGCCCGCAGGTGAACATTGCGGGCATCATGTGCGCGGGTACCTCGGCGAAGTCGAGGATCACGGCGGCCCAGAACTCGACGTTGGTCTCGATGGCACGATCGGGGCGGCGTTCGCGCAGTTCCGTCAACGCGGCTTGTTCGAGCGCGGCGGCAACCTCGTAGCGCGGAGCGTTCAGGCGCTTGGCGGTGGCGCGCAGGACGCGGGCTCGGGGGTCCTCGGCGCGGTAGACGCGGTGCCCGAAGCCCATGAGCTTTTCCTTGCGGTCGAGGATTCCGGTGATCAGCGCGCGGGCGTCGCCGGTCTTCTCGACTTCTTCGATCATGGGCAGTACGCGGGCCGGCGCGCCGCCGTGCAGTGGGCCGGACATCGCGCCGATGGCTCCGGAGAGACATGCTGCGACGTCGGCTCCGGTGGAGGCGATGACTCGGGCGGTGAACGTCGACGCATTCATGCCGTGTTCGGCGGCGGAGACCCAGTAGGCGTCGATGGCGGCGACGTGGGCGGGGTCGGGCTCGCCCTTCCAGCGGACCATGAAGCGCTCGGTCACGGTGGCCGCCTGATCGATGCGGCTCTGGGGCACAGCGGGCTGGTAGATGCCGCGAGCGGACTGCGCGACGTAGGACAGCGCCATCACCGAGGCGCGGGCCAGGTTGTCGCGGGCGGTGCTGTCGTCGATGTCGAGTACCGGCTGATACCCCCAGATCGGAGCGAGCATCGCCAGGCCTGCTTGCACGTCGACGCGGACGTCACCGGTGTGGATGGGCAGGGGGAACGGCTCGGCCGGTGGCAGGCCGCGGCCGAATTCCCCGTCGACCAACAGCGCCCACACATCGCCGAAGGTGACGCCCTGTGCAACCAGTTCCTCGATGTCGACTCCGCGGTAACGCAGTGCGCCGCCGTCCTTGTCGGGCTCGGCGATGTCGGAGGTGAAGGCGACCACACCTTCGAGACCGGGAACGAAATCTTCGGGAACGTGTTGAACAGCCATGGTCTGTGGACTCCCTCGTCGCGACTGCGCCCGGCTCTGCGCCGCATCCGGGCGTGCTTGCGGAAACCATAGCGAGCTTTTACGCGGGAGTAGCGTCTGGGTTCGTGTCTGCAGACGAACAGCGCCTGGCCACCATGCGAGTGGACTACGGCGAGCCCAAGGATCTCGACGTCGACGCCCTGAGCGACGGCTGGTTGCCACTGGCCCGGCAGTGGCTCTCGGACGCCGTTGCCGCGAATCTGCCCGAGCCCAACGCGATCGTGCTCGGCACGGTCGACGCTGCCGGTAGGCCCGCGACCCGCACCGTCCTGTGCAAGGACCTCGACGCCGAGGGCGTGGTGTTCTACACCAACTACGACTCGGACAAGGGCCGCGCATTGGCGTCGACGCCGTACGCGTCCATCACCTTTCCGTGGATCGGCATCGCCCGTCAGCTCACCGTCCGCGGACCGGTCACCAGAGTCGACCGCGACACCACCGAGGCGTACTGGCGGACGCGACCGCGCGGCTCGCAGCTGGGCGCATGGGCGTCGGAGCAATCGCGAACCGTCGTGTCTCGTGACGCTCTCGCCGCGCAACTGGCCGAGGTCACCGCGACGTTCGACGGGCGCGAGGTGCCGGTACCGCCGAATTGGGGCGGCGTCCGCGTCGAACCGGAGATCGTCGAATTCTGGCAGGGTCGAACCAGCCGGATGCACAACAGAATTCGAGTGATGCCGGCGAGCGGTGTGATCGAGCGACTGCAACCGTGAGCGGGCTGCGCGGCATCCTGGCCGACACGACCCCGCTGAAGACTCCCGCATATCGCCGCCTGTGGCTGGCGAACATCGTCACCGTCATCGGCGCGCAGCTTTCGATCGTCGCTGTGCCGCAACAGGTTTATCAGATCACCCTGAGCTCGGCCTACGTCGGCTTGACGGGCGTGTTCGCTCTGGTGCCCCTCATCGTGTTCGGGCTGTGGGGCGGGGCCCTGGCCGACGTGATGGACCGCCGAACCTTGTTGATGATCACCACGTTCGGCCTGATCGGAACGTCGGCACTGTTCTGGTTGCAGGCGTTCCTGCAACTGAACAACGTGTGGATCGTGTTGGTGCTGTTGGCAGTTCAGCAGGCCTTCTTCGCCGTCAATCAGCCGACCCGCAGTGCGATACTGCCGCGAATCCTGCCCGCGGGGCAGTTGCCCGCCGCGAACTCTCTGAACATGACGGTGATGAACTTCGGTGCCATCGCCGGTCCGCTCAGTGCAGGCATCCTCATCTACTACATCGGACTGGAGACGCTCTACCTGATCGACACCATCGCACTGTTCGCCACGCTGTGGGCGGTGATCAGGCTGCCGGGCATTCCGCCGGCCAAGTCCGGTCAACGCGCCGGATTACGTTCGGTGTTCGAGGGTTTCGCGTACCTCGCTACCCAGAAGGTGCTGCTGGCGTCGTTCGTCGTCGACATCATCGCCATGGTGTTCGGGATGCCTCGGGCGCTGTTCCCGCAGATCGCCCACGACAGTTTCGGGGACCCGGCCTCGGGTGGGCCGGTGCTGGGCATGCTGTTCGCGGCGATGTCCGCGGGAGCGGTGCTCGGTGGAGTGTTCTCCGGTTGGCTACCGCGCGTGCGGCGTCAAGGCCTTGCGGTGTTGATCTGCATCGTCGTCTGGGGCGTGGCGATGATCGGATTCGGGCTCGCCGTCGGTGCGGCGACCGACGGAGCGACGACGGTTGCCCTGTGGTTCGCACTGGCGTTTCTGGCGCTCGGTGGCGGTGCCGACATGATCTCGGCGGCGTTCCGCAGCACGATGCTGCAGACGGTGGCGACCGACGAGATGCGCGGCCGACTGCAAGGCGTCTTCATCGTCGTCGTCGCGGGAGGGCCCCGGATCGGCGATGTTCTGCACGGCGCGGCAGCGGCCTCGGTGGGGACGGCCGCGGCCGCCGCAGGAGGTGGTGTGCTGGTGGTCATCGGTGTCTCGATCGCAGCCCTCGCGCTACCGGCATTCATTCGCTACCGGGTCGGCGCAATCGTCGGTAGCAAGACGGTGGACGACACCGTCGTGGACAATGGCTCGCATGGCTCCCACAGCTGAGGCGCAGACGTATTCGTTGACGAGCGGCAAGTATCGCGCCGACGTCGCTGCTGTCGGAGCGGGCCTGCGGGTCCTCGAGTACGACGGCTCACCGCTCACCGAAACGTGGGAGGCGGGCACCAAGCCGCCGCTGTCGGCGGGACTGGTGTTGGCCCCGTGGCCCAATCGAACGGCCGACGGAACGTTCACGTTCGAAGGCGTCGAACATCGGTTGGAGATCACCGAACCGGCCCGCAACAACGCGAGCCACGGTTTCGTCCGACGGGTGGAGTGGACTCTCGACGAGCACACCGAGTCTCGCGTCGAGCAGAGCGTGGACATCGGCACGCACGAGGGTTGGCCGTTCTCGTTGCGATTGACGGTGGCACACGAGCTGTCCGACGACGGTCTGACGGTGACCGCGTCGGCGACGAACACGGGCGAATCGGCTGCGCCGTACGGAATGGGATTCCATACCTACGTGCGTGTGGGGGACGTACCCCTCGACGAATGCACGCTCGAACTGTCCGCGGGTACGCGGCTGCCGCTCGATCCGGTACGCAATCTGCCCGTAGGGCTTTCGGTGCCGACGGCCGATACCGAGTACGACTTTCGGCAGCCTCGGAACCTCGAGGGCGTGCAGCTCGACACCCCGTTCAGTGCCTCGGTGCCGGATGTAGACGGACGCGCGAAGCACACACTGCGTGGCCCCGACGGCACCGCGACGGTGCTGTGGACCGACAGCAACTTCGGGTGGGTGCAGGTGTTCACCGCCGATCCCGCCAACGATCAGGCGTACCCGGACCGGGGACGTGCGTTGGCGATCGAACCGATGACCTGCCCGCCCGACGCGTTGAATTCCGAGATCGATCTGATCGTGCTCGACCCGGGGCAAACCTGGTCCGGCAGCTGGGGAATGGAGTACGAGAAGTGACGATTCTGGTGTGCGGCGAAGCATTGGTGGATCTGGTGCCGGTGCACGAGGGGCCGCTGCTCTCACCGAAACTCGGCGGCGGGCCGTTCAACGTCGCCATCTCGATCGGCCGGTTGGGGTCGCCGGTTGCCTATCTCTCCCGCATCTCTCGCGACTCGTTCGGCGAGCAGATCCTGGCGAGTCTGCGCGATGCCGGTGTCGACATCTCGTCGGTGCAGCGCGGTGACGAGCCGACGACGTTGGCGATGACGACCCTCGCCGAGGACGGCAGCGCCGAGTACTCGTTCTACGCCGATGGCACGGCCGATCGACTCGTCGCCGATCCCGGTGATCTGCCCGACGAGATCAGCGTTCTGTCCTTCGGCACGTTGTCGTTGCTGTACGAGCCCGGCGCGTCGGTGTACGCCGAATTGCTGCATCGAGCTCGGGCGGCGGGCAAGCTGACGATGCTCGACCCCAACATTCGCCCGGCCGCCATCGACAGCACCAGCGGCGACATCACCGCCGACGGATTTCGCGACCGCTTTCGCTCGTGGTTGCCGAGCATCGACATTCTCAAGGTGTCCGAGGACGACTCGTACTGGCTGGGGCTGGGCACGCAGGGCACCACCGTCGACGACTGGCTCGCCGCTGGTGTGACCGCGGTGGTGATGACCCGCGGCGGGGACGGTATCTCGGTGTTCACCGCGTCCGGGGAGACGACGGCCACGGGAGTGACAGCAGCCGAGGAGGTGTCGGTACCGGGCGTGGCCGTCGACGTCGTCGACACGATCGGCGCTGGTGACACCGTGCACGGCGCACTGTTGAGCTACCTGGAAAAAGAGACCATTATCACATCGAAAGCGGTACAGGAGATGACCGGGGAGGATTGGCGGCAAGCTCTTTCGTTCGCTGCCACGGCAGCCGCGATCACGGTTTCACGACCCGGTGCCGACCCTCCCTGGGCGTCCGAGGCACCGAGAGACTAGTTTCACTAGCGACGTTAGAACTGTCCGTTTTAAGTACGTGTCCGTTACACGAGTTCGAGAGGGACCATTCGTGCCCGCTGAGAATGATGCCAAAGCCACCCTCACCTACCCCGGTGGCGAATATTCCATGTCGATTGCCGAGGCCAGTGAAGGCAACAACGGTATCGAGCTGGGAAAGCTGCTGGCGACCACCGGCTACACGACGCTGGACGGCGGGTTCGTCAACACCGCGTCCACCAAGTCGGCCATCACGTACATCGACGGTGACGCGGGGATCCTGCGCTACCGCGGTTACCCGATCGAACAGCTTGCGGGCAAGTCGTCGTTCATCGAGGTCAGCTACCTGTTGATCTACGGGGAGCTGCCGTCCGAGGACGAGCTCGAGACGTTCACCGACCGCATCCGTCGCCACACGTTGCTGCACGAGGACCTCAAGCGTTTCTTCGACGGCTTCCCGCGCAACGCCCACCCGATGCCGGTGCTGTCGAGCGCGGTCAACGCACTGTCGGCGTACTACCAGGATTCGCTCGAGCCGAACGATCCCGAGCAGGTCGAGCTCTCCACCATCCGTCTGCTGGCCAAGCTGCCGACCATCGCGGCTTACGCCTACAAGAAGTCGGTCGGTCAGCCGTTCCTCTACCCGGACAACTCGAAGAGCCTGGTCGAGAACTTCCTGCGCATGACGTTCGGCTTCCCCGCCGAGCCGTACGAGGTCGATCCCGAGATCGTCAAAGCACTCGACATGCTGCTCATCCTGCACGCCGACCACGAGCAGAACTGCTCGACGTCGACGGTCCGCCTCGTCGGATCCTCGCAGGCCAACCTCTTCACCTCGATCTCCGGCGGCATCAACGCGCTGTGGGGCCCGCTGCACGGCGGTGCCAACCAGGCCGTGCTCGAGATGCTCGACAAGATCAAGGCCGAGGGCGGCGACGCCACCGACTTCCTGCGTCGAGTGAAGAACAAGGAAGACGGCGTCAAGCTCATGGGCTTCGGACACCGGGTGTACAAGAACTTCGATCCGCGCGCGACGCTGGTCAAGGAAACCGCACACACGATCCTGGGCAAGCTGGGCAACGGCGACGAACTGCTCGAGATTGCACTCAAGCTCGAAGAGACCGCGCTCACCGACGACTACTTCGTCGAGCGCAAGCTGTACCCCAACGTCGACTTCTACACCGGCCTGATCTACCGCGCGATGGGCTTCCCGCCGCGCATGTTCACGGTGTTGTTCGCGATGGGCCGTCTCCCGGGCTGGATCGCGCACTGGCGCGAGCAGAACGAGGACACCACGGGCAAGATCGGCCGTCCGCGCCAGATCTACACCGGCTACACCGAGCGCGACTACCAGGACGTCAGCTCCCGCTAGTTCTTGCTGCACGACAACGCCGCCGACTCCCTCGGGAGCCGGCGGCGTTGTCGTTGTCGGCCTGCGTATCCCGCCGAGTTCGCAGTTACGCAGGCGATATGGGCTGTTTCGTCGACACAACTGCGAACTCGGCGCGTGACGGGGCTTGGTGTCCCGGCGAACTCGAAGTTATGGACGAGATTCGGCCGGAATTCGTCCCTAACTTCGAGTTCGCGGCCGCAATTCTGTCCGAGCGTGTGCGATGAACCACTGCTCCCATTGCTCGGAGGTCCATCCGCGCTCGCGGGTCAATCTCAGCCACACCGAGCGAGCCGTGAGCAACCACATGGCGTCGACGACGATGTCCGGCGGAGGACCGTCGAGAATCAGCCCTGCTGCCCAACGGTTCTCGTCCCATCGCGTTTTCTCTCGGACCGAGAGCCGCTGCGCAGCAACTGGATCCACTACTGCGGCCTCGTCCAGCACGTGTTGTATGGCCGCGGATCGCTCATGTGCCCCGCGGAGCCACGCCGCGCCGGCGACGAGTCGTTCCTCGAACGTTCCGGTGCCCATCTTCTCGTAGTCCGGCAACTGGCGGACGGGCGAGTCCAGGCCGTTCGAGAGCGCACTGTCGATGCATCCGTCCAGTAACGCGAGCTTGCCGTCGAATTGTTGGTAGACGGTCTGCCGGGTCAGACCGGCCTCCGACGCGACGTTGGCCATGGTGGTGGCGACCCATCCTCGACTCAAGAACATCGCATGTGCGGCGTCGATCACTGCGGCGCGGTTGAGTCGAGCGCGCTCGGTGCGCAGGTCCGACGAGTAAGTCCTGGCCATGAGATGCAGTCTAGACATAATTGAGATTACGCTGTGTAATGTTAAATATGAACGAATACCACTTTCCTACTCGACTCGGTCGGTTACACGTCCGAGTGACGGGCACGGGACCGCCGGTTGTGCTGTGGCACAGCATGTTCGTCGACTCCTCGAGCTGGGATCGCGTCCTGTCGGAGCTGGCTGCAACTCGGACTGTGCACCTGGTCGACGCCCCATCCTGTGGTTCGAGCGACCCGTTGAGCGAAGCCGCCGATATCTCGGCGTGTGCCGATGCCGCTGTCGAACTACTCGAAGAGATGCAGCGCCGATGGGGATTCGGCAGCGTCGATTGGGTCGGAAATGCCTGGGGTGGTCATGTCGGTATGGAGGTAGCCGCGCGACGACCGGATCTGATCTCGACCCTCGTTGCGATCAGTGCGCCGACGCATCCCATCGACGAGGCGTTGCGTCGCAAGGTCCGCATGCTGCTGCCGCTGTATCGCCTTGTCGGGCTTCGTGGCCCGGTGCGATCGGCCATCGAGGAAACCATTTTCACCGATCATTCCCGAGCTCACGACCCCGAGGCGGTGCAGTTGCTGCGCGACACAATCGGGCGGGCGGGCCGTCGGGCGACCATCCTGGCCATCAAAACGGCGATTCTGAATCGAACGGACTTGAATTGGGCTGCACAGGCCTTGACGTGTCCGACGCTGTTCGTCACCACCGACGATCGTGGTGAATGGACGCCGGAGGAGGCCCGCGCCGTGGTCGCCACGATGGTCGATGCGCGCGAGGCCACCGTCAGCGGCGCGCGGGTGATACCGGCGTTGGAGCAGCCGGATCGATTGGCCGAGGTGGTCGACGAGTTCTGGTCCAGGCGCGCAGATCCTCGCTGAACTCGAGGTTATGGACGGATTTGGGCCAGAATTCGTCCATAACTTCGAGTTCGCGGCGCGCTCAGGCGTCGAAGTGCTTGCGGTTCTTCAGCACTGGCAGGTTCTTGCGCACGGCGTCGACCAGCTCGGTATGGATGTCGATCGTCAGCATGCCGGGTGTCGCGTCGAGTTGGCCGAGGATCTCGCCGGTGGGGGAGCAGACGATGCTGTGGCCGACGCCCAGTGGGGCATTGCCTTCGGCGGCAGCAGGTTCGGCTTGATCGCAGGCCGCGATGAAAGTGGTCGAGTCCAGGGCGCGTGCGCGGGCGAGCAGGGTCCACTGCTCCACTTTGCCGTCACCCGATCCCCAGGACGCCGGTACCACGACGAGTTCGGCACCGAGGTCCCCGAGTTTCTGGAACAGGGCAGGGAAGCGAATGTCGTAGCAGGTCGCGAAGCCGACGCGGACTCCCGCGATGTCGAGCACGAGCGGGTCGGAACCCGGTGCGACGGTATCGGATTCGGCGAATCCGAACGCGTCGAACAGATGAATCTTGTCGTAGCTCGCCTCGACGCCCGGGCCGGTGACGAGCAGTGTGTTGGTCACTCTGTCGTCGGGCGCGGGAGTGAACATTCCGGCGACGACGGTGATGCCGGCGTCGGACGCGATCCGACGAACGGTCTGTGCCCATTCGCCGTCCAGTGGCTGCGCGAACTTTCGGATGGGTCCGCCGAAGCAGCGCATCATCGCCTCCGGGAACACGACGAGGTCCGAGCCTGCGTGCGCCGCGGCGCGGGTGTGGGTCTCGATGAGTTCGAGGTTCTCGGTGGGGTTTTCGCCACTGGTGATCTGGGCCAGGCTGATGCGGATAGTCGAGCTCACGGTGTGACTCCTGGTTTCGTCGGGGGAAGACAGGTATACATATCGTATGCAACCACTGTCGGGGAGGGACAAGGCGTACCAGTTCGTCCGTGATCAGGTGTTGTCGTCACCGGCCGCCACCGGCACTTTTCTGAACGAACAGGAACTTGCGACTCGAATCGGCGTATCGCGCACGCCGGTCCGTGAGGCGTTGCTGATGCTGCAGTCCGAGGGTCTGGTCGAGATGGTGCCCAAGCGCGGTGCTCATGTGCCGGCGATGTCCGGACGGCAGATCGCCGAATTGATGGATCTGCGAGGCGTTCTGGAACGGCACGCGGCGTCGCGGGCGCTGCGTGCCGGTGACGCTCCGATCGCGGCGATGCAGCATGCGTTGCATCAGCAGGAGCTGCTGATGAATTCCGACAGCACCGACGCTCCCAAGGAATTCATCGACTGGGACGGGACGTTCCATCAGAGTTTGATCGATTCGGCGGGCAGTGATCTGCTCTCGCGCACGTATGCCGGTTTGCGGGCGCGTCAGCTCCGAGTGGGCTTGAGTGCGTTGTTCACCGCCGCCAACCGGCAACACCGAGTGTGCGCCGAGCACCAGGCCATCATCGACGCACTGAGTGCCGGCGACGAGGGCCTGGTGCACGAGAAGATCGACGCTCACCTCGAGGTCACGCTTCAGACTCTGTTGCGCGCGTAGCATTTTCGTGCTGCTGGCCCAGCAGCACGTAGTGCTCGTCCTCGGTGGGGTCCGGGTTGCGTCCGAGGGCGAGGCCGACGAGTGTCACGGCGCCGACAACGACGATGTACCCGGCGATCGGCACCCAGCTGTCCGTCTTGTCCAACAGGTAGACGAAGATCAGCGGAGCCATCGCACCACCGAAGACACCGGCGATCGTGTACGCCAACGAGCTGCCGGTCGAGCGCAATCGAACGCTGAACTGCTCGGTGACGAATGCTGCCTGTGGCCCGTACATGAACGAGTGGAACGCCAGGCCCACCACCACACCCAGGATCAGCAGCGGTAGCGATCCTCCGCCGATGACGAGGAAGAAGATCGCACTCCACGCGACACCGCCCACGGCTGCGACGCCGTAGACGAGGCGTCGGTTGATGCGGTCGGACACTGCTCCGGCGAGCGGGATCAGGCCGAGTTGGCATGCCGACCCGATCAGAATGGCGGTCAGTACCTCACTGCGCTCGAAGCCCAACTTCTGTGTGCCGTAGGTGATCGAGAAGACGGTGAACAGTGCGTAGATGACGTCCGGCGCGACACGAGACATGATGCCTGCCACCAGGGGTCGCAGTTCGGTCTTGAACACTTCGCTGATCGGTGCCTCGGAACGTTCGCCGCTTTCCTGCAGCGCCTTGAACACCGGGGTGTCCTCGAGCTTCAACCGGATCCACAGACCGAATCCGACGAGTACCGCGGAGAACAGGAACGCCACGCGCCATCCCCAGGACTCGAACTGCTGGTCGGTCAATGTCAGCGTCAGAACGGCAAGTGCACCGTTGGCGAGCAGGTTGCCCGCGGGTGGTCCGATCTGTGCTGCGGAAGACCAGAATCCGCGTTTGCGGGGATCGCCGTATTCGCTCGACAGGAGAACGGCTCCGCCCCATTCGCCGCCGACGGCAACGCCCTGACAGAAGCGCATCGTGACGAGAATGATCGGTGCCGCGATGCCGATGGAGTCGTATCCGGGGATCAGACCGATGGCGAAGGTCGTGACGCCGATCAACATCAGGGTGATGACGAGGAGCTGTTTTCGTCCGATGACGTCGCCGAGCCGGCCGAAGACGAACCCTCCGACCGGACGGGCGACGTACCCGACCGCGTATGTCGAGAAAGCCAGCAGAGTCCCGGTCAGTGGGTCGCTGTCCGGGAAGAAGACCAGCGGAAGCACCAGAGCTGCGGCGGCCGAGTAGACCGCGAAGTCGTACCACTCCAATGCCGTTCCGGTGAGGCTGGCCGCAAAGGCCTTGGCCAGGCCTTTTCTATCTACCGAAACAGGTTCGGTCATGACGACTCCTTCGTGTGCCTGGGATCACTCTATCCGTTGTACGTGCTCCATACTTGCTGTATACAAGACGTATGCGCAAGCCTTTGTGCGCATCGGAAACAGAAAATTTACGAGGAGAGGGTCCTTACTGATGCTCACATTCACGCTGCCCGACGGCACCTCCGAATCGGTCGAGGTGAACGCGTTGCTCAACGCCGGGTACGCCGGACGCAACCAGGAGGAGGTGGCGTCGCACATCGCGGAGCTGGCCGAACTGGGCGTTCCGGCTCCGACGGTGACCCCGGCGCTGTATCCCATTTCGCCGTACCTGGCGCAGCAGACGGACGCCGTTGCCGTCCAGCACGGCCGTACGTCGGGCGAGGCCGAGTGGGCGCTGGTGATCCTGGGCGACACGATCGACGACGTGCTGCTGACGGTCGCCTGCGATCACACCGACCGTGACCTGGAGGTGCACAGTGTCGCGTGGAGCAAGAACGCGGCTCCCGATGTGCTCGGCACCGGCGCGTGGCGTCTGTCGGAGGTCGCCGATCGGCTGGACGAGATCACCTTGACCGCGTGGGCGGACGGCGTCGCAATTCAGACCGGAACACTCGGTGATCTTCTCGCTCCGCACTACTGGCTCGACGTGCTCGCCGACCGTGGACTGTTCACCCGTGGAACCGTGTTGATCTCCGGCACCATCTCGATGCACCCCGGTGTGAACCAGTTCGCCGACACCTGGAAGGTCGAGATGGCCGACCCCGCAACCGGCAATACGCTGACCTGCGAATACAAGACGATGTTGATGCCAGCTCCGATCGGCTGACCGTGACGACGTAAAATCGGTGCCGACCATGCCCAGAACACCGCAGTCGGCGTCGGCGGGCCGGCACAACCGCAGGAGACTTCAGTGACGAAGCCAGTGATCGAATTTCAAGCCGGACCGGCACCGTTGGATCTGGTGACGGTCGACCTCGTCGAAGGTGACGGCGCAGAGGCAGTACCGGGCGGAAACGTAGAGGTGCACTACGTCGGCGTCGAGTTCGACACCGGCGAGGAGTTCGACTCGTCCTGGAACCGCGGCGAGTCCATCCAGTTCCCGCTCCGAGGCCTCATTCAGGGCTGGCAGGACGGCATCCCCGGGATGAAGGTCGGCGGACGCCGCCAGCTCACCATCCCGCCGGAGCTCGCATACGGCCCCGCCGGCGCAGGTCACCGTCTGTCCGGCAAGACGCTCGTCTTCGTCATCGATCTGCTCGACGTCAAGTAGCAGATCTCTCGTCAGCGGTCCTGTAGCTCGAGCACCAATCGGGCACCCCCGAGGGGGCTGTCTGCCAGATATGCGCGGCCACCGTGCAATTCGGCCTGCTGGGCCACCAGCGCGAGACCGAGGCCGGAGCCGCCCTTCGCGGCTCCGGCTCCACGCTCGAAGCGTCCGAACACCGACTCGCGTTCGTCCACCGGAACGCCGGATCCGTTGTCGTCGATCAGGATTCGGACCAGCGCGTCCGCGCGCTCGACGCGAATGACGACGGTGCTCGCCCCGCCGTGCCGGACGGCGTTGCCGATCGCGTTGTCCACCGCGAGTCGAACTCCGGTGGGGAGTGCGCGAATCGTGATCTCGCACTCCGGTTCCGACTCCACCCGAACGTCCAGACCCGGGTGCTGACGCTGCGCGTCCTGCGCGGCGACGTCGCAGATGTCGATGATGTCGGTCTCGACCCGGTCGCCCTCGCTGGACAATTCACCCGATGCCAATCGTTCGAGCGCGGTCAGGGTCGTCTCGACTCGGCCCTGAGTGCGTTCGAGGTCGGTCAGGATTTCCTGTTGCTGCGCGCGCTCGAGATCGAGGGTGCGCAACACTTCGATGTCGGTACGCATCGCAGTCAACGGGGTGCGCAGCTCGTGGGCCGACACGGCCGCAAAATCGCGTGCCGTGTCCAGGGCGGCATTGGTGCGTTCCTGTGCCTCGTTCAGTCGGGTGAGCATGCCCCCGATCGCGACCGCGAGCTCGTCGGCCTCGGTGACTCCGGTTCGGGTCTGCGGCGCCGACGGAGGCTGAGCGCTGACCTGCCGCGTCAGCGTCACCAGCGGTCTGACGGCACGTCCTCCGAACAGCCAACCCAGGCCCGTCGACACGGCGACCGCAGCCAGCCCCAGCAGGATCACCTGTCTCTGTTGCTCGTCGGTCACCTGCTGCGCCTCGATGGCCGGGACACCGATGGAGATGGACACGGACGAGACCACGGTCGAGGTCGCGGTGTAGACCCGAAACCGCTGACCGTCCACATCCACTGTCTGAGAACCGGTGTCGAGGGCCGGCAACCGCGTAGGAGTCGAGGCGACGACGATGTCTCCGCTGCGAATGGTGACAGCGAACGCTCCGGACAGCTGATCGATGAAGGCTTCCAGCGTCGACGAGTTCGGGACCAGCACCTGCGATGCCGTCGTCAGACGCTCGTCGAGCTGGTTGACGTTGTTGCGGGAAATGGCCACCGACGTCACCACGGCCAGGGCCGCCACGACAAGGGTGGCACCGAGGGCCGTCGCCGCCGCGACCCGGGCGCGAAGCGAGAAACTCATACCGACTCCCGCACGACGAAGCCCACACCGCGGACGGTGTGCAGGATGCGCGGCGAGCCGTCGCTCTCGAGTTTGCGGCGTAGATAGCCGACGAACACGTCGACGACGTTGGTGTCGGCGACGAAGTCGTAGCCCCAGACCAATTCGAGGAGTCGCTCACGCGTCAGTACGACGCCCTTGTTGCGAGCAAGAATGGCCAGCAACTCGAACTCGCGCTTCGTGAGATCGATGTCGACGCCGCCGCGGTGCACTCGGTACCCCGCGATATCGACAACCAAAGTGCCCACGGCGACAGCCGAATTGGGGATACCGGGATCGACTGCGGGAATGACCGGACTGGTGCCGCGCCGTCGGAGCATGGCCCGGATGCGGGCCACCAGCTCGGCGAGCACGAACGGTTTGGTGAGGTAGTCGTCGGCACCGGATTCGAGACCGGCGATGCGATCGTCCACGGAGCTGCGGGCACTGAGAACACAGATCGGAATGTCGTTCCCCATGGCGCGCAACGCAGTCACGACGCTTGCGCCGTCGAGCACCGGCATGTTGATGTCGAGCACGATCGCATCGGGCGAGGTGCGCGACACGACGCCGAGCGCCTCGGCCCCGTCCGACGCCGTGATGACCGTGAAGCCGGACAGGCGCAGGCCGCGCTGCAGCGACGACAACACATCGGTGTCATCGTCGACGACGAGGACGGTGGCGGGGGTGCTCGGCGATTCGGTCACCTCCCAATGCTAGGCAACCCAGCTGTCTACGGTGGTACGCCGCTCCTCGGGCGTCTTGGCGAAGAATTCCTCGAGGGCCGTGCGGCGATCGACGTCGGCGTCGAGGGTCCAGGCGAGGGCGGGTGCCTTGGCATAGAGCTGCTCGTAGTACTTCTCGAACGTGCAGGTGCTCTCGACGAGGGAGAGGGCACCGGGGAAGGGGCGGATGTTCGTCATGATGTTCTCTCCTCTGCTCGCGGCTGATCGGCGTATTTCCCAAGGTAGGGGGCGATGTTGCGGCGTCGGTGAGCATGGATTGGCGATTCTCTGAGAATCCCCGAAACAGCGATGGGGGTTGCTCGTAGCCGGGTTGGGTAAGACTGACGGCATGTCGCTCGTTTGGTTTCGCCGTGATCTCCGACTGGGGGATCTGCCCACCCTCACCGCCGCTGCCGAGTCCGGGGATCCGGTACTGGGGCTCTTCGTACTGGACGACCGATTGCTGAAGCCCTCCGGCGGTCCGCGCAAGGACTTCCTGTTCCGGTCGCTCGAGGCACTGGACGAGCAGCTCGACGGCAGGCTGATGGTGGTGCACGGCGACCCCGAGACGGTGGTGCCGAAGGTGGCGAAGGCGATCGACGCCGACGAGGTCCACATCAGCGCCGATTACGGTCCGTACGGCCGGTCGCGGGACCAGCGCGTCGGCGAGAAGGTGACGCTGGTCGAGACCGGTTCGCCGTATGCCGTTGCGCCCGGACGGATCACCAAGAACGACGGTGAGCCGTACAAGGTGTTCACGCCGTACTCACGGCAGTGGATGGAACACGGTTGGCGCGGACCGGCCGATACGTCCGCGAAAACCGTGACGTGGATCGACCCCGACCACGTGAAAGGCGTGAAGAGGGCGAAAGTTCCGAGCGAGAACGAGACCTCCGACGCCGATGCAGGCGAGCAAGCCGCACGGGCGCAGTGGAAGGATTTTCTAGACGACGTCTCGAAGTACGACGACGAACGCAACCGCCCCGACCTCGATTCGACGAGCCGGATGTCGGTGCATCTGAAGTACGGCACCATTCATCCGCGAACCATGCTGGCCGACCTGGGCAAGCTCCGCAACGAGGGTGCCGCTGCGTATCGGAGGCAGATCTGCTGGCGAGACTTCTACGCCGACATCCTGTTTCAGCGCCCCGACAGTGCGCGCGAGAACTACGTCAAGAAGTTCGACAAGATCGAACTGGACTCGGGCAAGCACGCCGACGAGCTGTTCGAGGCCTGGTGTAAGGGCGAGACCGGCTTTCCGATCGTCGATGCCGGTATGCGGCAATTGAACTCGGAGAAGTGGATGCACAACCGAGTCCGTATGATCGTCGCGTCGTTCCTCGTCAAAGACCTGCACCTGCCGTGGTGGCGAGGTGCCCGCTATTTCATGCAGCATCTCGTCGACGGCGATCTGGCCAACAATCAGCACGGCTGGCAGTGGACCGCGGGCACCGGTACCGACGCCTCGCCGTACTTTCGAGTGTTCAACCCGATCACCCAAGGTGAGAAATTCGATCCGACGGGCGATTACGTACGGCGCTGGGTGCCGGAGCTACGCGGTGAGGAGGGAAAAGCCGTGCACACGTTGAAGTTCGGCCGACCCAAGGAGTACGTGGATCCGATCGTCGACCACAAGCACGAGCGTGAGGTTGCTATCGCTCGGTTCAAGGCCCTGTGACGGCTGCTATCTCCTGCGGGACAATCCGACACCCACGAGGCAGATGACACCGCCGACGACGGCGAGAATGTGCGGTATCTCGCCGAGCAACAACCAGGCCAGAGTGATGGTGATCGGCGGCACCGCATACGTGGTGATGCCGAGCTTGCCTGCGTTCATGCGCGTCAGCGCATAGGCCCAGGTGCTGAACGCCAGCGCGGTGGGAACCAGGCCGAGGTAGAGCAGTCCGCCGGTGGCTCCGGCCGAGGCGGTGGACAGGTCGTCGAGCAGAGCAGGCGCGAACGGGAGTGTGCAGACCGCCCCGATGGTGCAGGCCATCCAGGTGACCTGCAGGCCGGGGACCGTGCGCAGTACCGGCTTCTGGCTGAGTACTCCGATCGCATAGGTCACTGCGGATACGAGACACAGTGCGATGCCGAGGAAGTCGGCGTCCGTCCTGGTGGTCGAGGTGGTGGTGACGGCGGTGACGACGCCGACCATGACGGCACCGGCGAACGCGATACCGGCACCGATCACCAACCACTTCGGAAAGCCCTCGCCCAGAAGCAGACCGGCGAACAGCGCCACCAGGATGGGGCCGATCTGAATGATCATCGACGTCGTTCCGGCGTCGACACGTTGCTCGGCGGCGTTGAGGGCGACGTTGTAGACGCCGAACCAGAACACGCCGACGCTGGCGATCTGTAACCACTGCGTGCGGTTCGGCTTGACCCACTGTCTCCTGACCAGCACGATCGCGCCGAGGGCGCACGATCCGATGAGGAGCCGGCCCAGAGCGAGTGGGCCGGCACCGAACGACTCGCCGACGCCGCGGATGGCGACGAAGGCCGAGGCCCACGAGATCACCGTGACGGTGACCGCACCGAGTGCGAGCCAGTCGACGGCGGGGCGGGTGTCGAGATCTGTCATGCCGAGGACGCTATCGTGCGGGAGTGCCCCATGGCGCGCGGGTTTCGGCCATGGTTGCTTCGGTTTCCGCCTATCTGCCGAGTAGCTTCTCCAGTGCATCGAGGACTGCGGGATCCTCAATGGTCGACGGCACGCCGTATTCCTCGCCTGCGACGATCTGACGCATCGTCTTCCGCAGGATCTTGCCCGATCGGGTCTTCGGCAGCGCTCCGACGATCGTCACGTCGCGGAACGTTGCGAGCGCACCGATCTGATCGCGAACCATGGCCACCAATTCGGTGCGCAGCTGTTCCTCGGTGATGTTCTCGCCGGCCTTGAGCACTACATAGCCGCTGGGACGCTGTCCTTTGAGGTCGTCGTGAATACCGATGACGGCGCACTCGGCGACGGCCGGATGGCCGGCGAGTACCGCCTCCATCGATCCGGTGGACAGACGGTGTCCGGCGACGTTGATGACGTCGTCGCTGCGACCGAGTACGTAGACGTACCCGTCGGCGTCGATGTAACCGGAGTCGCCGGTGAGGTAGTAACCGGGGAAAGTATCGAGATACGAACGCTGGAAACGTGATTCGTCGTTCCACAGTCCGACCAGTGCACCGGGCGGCAGTGGCAGCTGCACGACGATGTTGCCCTCCGAGCCTGCGTCCACGGGATTACCGGACGCGTCGAGGATACCGACCTGAAATCCCGGTACCGGCACGGTCGGCGATCCGGGTTTGATCGGAAGTGGTTCCAGCCCGCGAAGGTTGGCGCAGATGGCCCACCCGGTCTCGGTCTGCCACCAATGGTCGACGACGGGTCGATCGAGGGTGCGTGAAATCCACTCGTACGTATCGGGATCGAGGCGTTCACCGGCGACGAACAGTGTCTCGAGCGAGGACGTGTCGTATTTCTCGAGCTCGGCGGCGTGCGGATCGACCTTGCGAATGGCGCGTAGCGCGGTCGGTGCGGTGAACAGGGCCCGCACACCGTGGTCCTGAATCACCCGCCAGAACGCGCCTGCATCGGGAGTCCCGACAGGCTTGCCCTCGTAGAGAACCGTTGTGGCACCGGCGAACAGCGGGCCGTAGACGATGTACGAGTGTCCCACCACCCACCCGACGTCGGAGGCCGTCCACATCACCTGACCGGCATTCACGTCGTAGATGTTGCGCATCGACCACGTCAACGCGACGGCATGACCGCCGTTGTCGCGCACCACGCCCTTGGGCTTGCCCGTCGTACCAGACGTGTAGAGGATGTACAGCGGATCCGTCGCCGCCATCGAAACCGGTTGTGCGGCGGATGCGTCGGCGATGAGGGTGTCCCAATCCAGCCACTCGTGTTCGCCGGGAATGCCCTCTCGTGATTTTACGATCACGGCCGGTGTGTTCGCGGTCGTGAGCGTCAGGGCGCGCTGCACCAAGGGGAGGTATTCGATGACGCGACCCGGCTCGAACCCACCGCTCGCGGTGATCAGCAGCACCGGCTCGGCGTCGTCGATTCTCGCTGCGAGCTCCTTGGCCGCGAAGCCGCCGAACACCACCGAATGCACCGCGCCGAGCCGTGCGCACGCGAGCATCGCGATGACGGCCTCGGGAATCATCGGCAGATAGATGACCACGCGGTCGCCCGGTCCGACGCCCTGCGCGCGCAGCACCCCGGCGAAGCGCGCGACCTGGTCGAGAAGTTCGGCGTAGGTGTAGCTCCGGGTGAGCCCGAGCATCGCCGAGTCGTAGATCAGTGCGGTCCGATCCCCGTGGCCGGCGTCGACGTGCCGATCCAGGGCGTTGACGCACGTGTTGAGACGGGCTCCGGGAAACCACTGCGAACCGTCGAACGCCGTGGTGGGAGGGGTGTCCCAGTCGACTCCCGACGCGGCCGCCAGCCAGAAATCCTCGCGGTTCTCGATGCTGCTGTCGAATGCCTGCCGATACTCGCCACTCATGTCTGCGAGCGTAGTTCGAGGTGGGGTGGTCCGGGCCGGGTTGCGCACTACCGGCGACGACCGGCGGAATCCCGTCGACCGGCGGTCGTTGTGTGCACTGGTGCCCACACGCCGTCAAGATTCACGGCCGAGGCGTCAAGATTGCGTCAACACCCCTGTTCGACGCCACCGCCCGGCGCAAGACTTCTTCTCATGACTCTTGTGGACATTCTTCCGTCTCTCGGTGCCGCCTATGTGTCGCGGTGCGATCCAGCGCTCTGGCCAGAGGACACTCACTGTGTGTGCGGCCGCATCACCGTCGACGGCGTCGCGCTCGAGGATGTGGCCGATGCCGAGGGCACTCCGGTGCAGTGGGGTCGGATTCTGATCACTCGCGTGCGGTCGGTCATCGCCGGCGAGGTGGGCGTCGATGCGGAGTTCGGTGATCTTCAGCAGGCAGTAGTGGTCAACCGGCACTCGGTGGGCCCGGTGGTCAAGGTCGACGTGCACGGTCCGGGGCGCAGTTGCGTCAGTCCGGTCGAGTTGCCAGCCGACCTGCGTGCGGGCGACGTAGTAGCGCTCGTGACCTCGCACGTGCACGGCGGAGCCTGCGGTCGTTCCGCAGGCTCCACTCCGGTCTCGTAGCAGGGGTCGAGTTTCCACTCACAAGGCGACCCCGAGAGTGCGGTAGCGGCCGAGTCTCGCACTCGTCCGAGCTGCCGCTTCGAGGGTCGACAGCTCGCGTAGTTCGCGGACAATGGCATCGGCGATGCGACCGGAGAACGCGGCCGGTTCGTCGGCTGCATCGGGGAGTTCGGGAACGATGGCGTCGACGATGCCGTCTCGCAGCAGATCGACCGACCGAATGCCCTGAGCCTCGGCCATGTCCGGTGCATGGGCGGTATCGCGGTGCACGATGGCACTGGCACCCTCGGGTGGAAGTGGTGCGAGCCAGGCATTCTGGGCACACAGGACGCGGTCGGCGGGCAGCAGTGCGAGTGCTCCGCCGCCGGTGCCCTGGCCCAGTAGTACCGACACCGTCGGGGTGTTCACGGTGACCAGGTCGGAGATCGACCGCGCGATCTCGGGAGCGAGACCACCCTCCTCGGCTTCCTTGGACAGTGCTGCGCCGAATGTGTCGATGACGAGTACCAGAGGTAGCCGGAGTTCCTCGGCCAGGCGCATGCCGCGGCGAGCTTCTCGTAGTGCGGCGGGTCCCATCGTTGCCGTGGCGGTGCTGCTGCTTCGGTCGTTGCCGAACAGCACGCAGGAGACACCGCGAATGCGGCACAGGGACAACAGGATCGAGGTGTCGGCCTCGCCCTGGCCGGTGCCGCTGAGCGGAACATGTTCGGCCGCAGCATGTTCGATGATCTGCCGAATCCCTGGACGATCGGCGCGGCGCGACGACTGCACCGAGTGCCAGGCCGATTGCTGGGGAATGCTCGTACGTTCGACTTCGGGAACGTCCGTCCACACGGATGCGTCGACGATCACTCGCAGCGTGCGGATCAGCAAGTGACGCAATTGCTCGACCGGCACCACACCGTCGATGACACCGTGCTGGTACAAATTCTCGGCGGTCTGGACGCCATCGGGAAATGGCTTGTCGTACAGGGCCTGATACACCCGCGGGCCGAGGAACCCGATGAGGGCCTCGGGTTCGGCGACGGTGACGTGGGCCAGTGAACCCCAGGATGCGAAAACGCCTCCCGTCGTCGGATTGCGGAGATACACCACATACGGCAGGTGCGCCGCTTTGTGTGCGGTGACGGCGGAGGCGATCTTGACCATCTGCACGAAGGCCAACGTTCCCTCCTGCATGCGCGTGCCGCCGGAGGTGGGGGAGGCAATGAGTGGCAGGCCCTCTGCAGTGGCGCGCTCGATTGCGGAGGTGATGCGCTCGGCCGCCGCGACGCCGATCGATCCGGCGAGAAACGCGAACTCGCAGGCAACGATTGCGACGCGTCGGCCGTCGATGGTGCCCTCGCCGGTCAACACCGATTCGTCGACGCCACTCTTCTCGCGAGCCTTGGCCAGATCCTTCAGATAGGACTCCCCAGGATGGACGTCCACGGGCGTGGAGTCCCACGACACGAACGATCCGCCGTCGAGAACGGAATCGAGAATCTCGGCGGCGGATGTCCGTGGGCTCATGGCGCGAACTCTATCGAGCGAATGCTTCCTTCCACGAGACGGTCTTGCCGATCCGAAGAATGGAGCGCTGATAGATCTTCGCTGCGCCCATCGCCAGGATCGCGGTGGTGATCACCATCAGGACTGCCGAACCGACGATCTGCACCGGCGAGGTCACGCCCGCGGCGATGCGCAGCGGCATCATGATCGCCGAGAACGGCGGGATCCAGCTCAGCGTGTTGGCGAGAGTGCTCTCCGGATCGCTGACGGAATAGAAGGCCGCGAAGAACATGGCCATGATCAGGATCAGCAGTGGCATGGTCGTCGAGTTCACGTCCTCCTGCCGCGAGACCATGGATCCGCCCGCTGCGTAGAGCACCGCGAAGAACGCGAAGCCGAGAATGAACCACGCGAGTGTGGCCGCGAAGACACTCACCGCGGCACCGGTGACGGTGAGTACGCCTGTGCCCAATCCTGCTCCCACACCGGCAATTCCGTACAGAGCGAGCTGCAGGATGCCGACCGCACCGATGCCCAGAATCTTGCCCCAGAGCAACTGCAGGGGGCGAACGGTGGAGAGCAGCAGTTCGACCACGCGCGAAGACTTTTCTTCGACGACGCCCATCGCGACGTACATGCCGAAGCCGATGATCTGTGCGTACAACAGGAACACGGCCGACAGGGCCAGGGCTGTCCGCTGACCGGCCTCGGGGTCGGGCGGATCGATCGCGTCGACGGTGACCGTCGCGGCACTCGTCGCTGCCCCGAGCTCGTTCTGGTCGACACCCTGTTGCGCCAGTGCAGCATTCGTGGCCTGCGTCGCGACACTGCCTTCGACGACGGCGCGCAACGTGCCGGTCAGATCGGACTCGGTGACGGCGGTGTACGCGCCCGCAGTGCCGTCGGGAACCAGCGCCACATCGAGATCCCCGGATTCGACGCCACTGCGCGCGGCCGCCGCGTCGGCAACGTCACGGACTTCGACGGGGCTACCGACGGCGTCGCCGGTCGCCTCCAATACCGTTGCAATGGACTGGTCCCCGGCGACGCCGATGACGTCGCGCTCTTCGTCACCGCTGCCGGAGAAGATCGAGAATGCGATGATGCCGCCGACGATGACGGCCAGGATGATCACGTTGCTGATGACGAAGCTCTTCTTCATCACCTGAACGGTGAACTCGCGCTTGGCTATCAAGGACACTGCGCTGAAGGAGTTCAGTTGGGAGCTCATGCCACTACCGCCTCTCGGAACAGGTCGCTCAGGGAAGGTTTCTGGATGGAGAATTCGTGTACCGGTCCGGTCGCGAGAGCGGCCCGCAGGACTTCTTGATCATCGGCTCCCGGTGCCAGCCCGAGAACGGTGACGCCGTCGCTGTGCCCGAGTGTGCTCACTCCGGCGATGCCCGACGCCCATCCGGGCGCAGCGTTCGGTGCGTGGACGTGCAGGTGCGAATCTCCCGATCCGCGTAGTT
The DNA here is from genome assembly GCF_040702225.1 of Rhodococcus sp. NPDC080181. Taxonomy (NCBI): domain Bacteria; kingdom Bacillati; phylum Actinomycetota; class Actinomycetes; order Mycobacteriales; family Nocardiaceae; genus Rhodococcus; species Rhodococcus sp. NPDC080181. Next base: position 279,597 of record NZ_JBFBKN010000006.1, on the reverse strand, counting down.
CGTCGACGGTACCGACGGCTTTCATCGAGCCTGCGGCGATGATGCCGACTCGGTCGCACAGGCGTTGCACCAGATCGAGTTGGTGGCTCGAGAACACCACCGGCACTCCGGCAGCGGCCTTTTCGCGCAGTACCTCGCTCATGACGTCGACGGCGATCGGGTCGAGGCCGGAGAACGGTTCGTCCAGCACGAGCACTGCGGGGTCGTGCACCAGCGCGGCTGCCAACTGCACGCGCTGCTGATTCCCCAGGCTCAGTGCGTCGACGGTGTCGTTCACTCGCTCGTCGATGCCGAGGCGTTCGGTCCAGCGAATCACTGCGGCTTTGGCATCCTTCGACGAGAGGCCGTGTAGCTCGGCCATGTACGCCAATTGCGGGCCGACCTTCATCTTCGGGTACAGCCCGCGTTCCTCCGGCATGTAACCGATGGTGCGGCGGACATCGAGGTCGACGGGCTTGCCGCCCAACAGAACCTGGCCGGAATCTGCCGACAGCACGCCCAGCGCGATGCGCATCGTGGTGGTCTTGCCCGCGCCGTTGCTGCCGACGAAGCCGAAGAGTTCGCCCGGCCGGACGTCGAAACTCAGGTTGTCGAGGGCGATCTTATCGCCGTATCTCTTGGAGACGGAGTCGATCGTGAGGGTGCTCATGGTGCCCTTTCGGTCGTTACTGCTGGTCGAACTCTTCGGTGTCTTCTGGTTCGGGGTCAGGGGTTATCCACGCGAGAATCATTGCGGGGGAGCAGATGCCGGTCATCAGTGCGGCGAGAGTCCATCCGCCACCTGCGTAGGCCAGGCGCGGCATCTCGTCGTTCGCCGTGGACAGGAAGATGGACGCGAACGCCGCCGCCATCACCAGGGTCTGCGTGACGGTGAGGCCGATGGATCGAGCTTCGTTGCGCTGCTGCACTTCCCACTCGTCGAGTGCTCCTACCGGTGCGTCTCCGTGCCGGCCCGAGACCGTCTGGAGAACAGTCCACACCGGTATGAACACCAGGGCGGCCGGTATCCATCCGATCGCGAACCACTTCGAGAACAGGCTGCCGATACTGACGACGAAAAATGCGAAGAGGAGTGCAGCCACAGCGACAACGAGGATTCGGCGTCGATGCTGGGTTCGCCAGGCGGGTAGCCAATGCCGTGTCTTGGCGTCGTTCTCGAGGAATCGCCGGGTGCGATACGCCTGATAGCGGGTGAGGATGTCGGAGCCGGGCGTGGTCATCGATCCTTTTCCTTTCGGAAGAGTTCGGCCGAGAGTGGTCCGAGTTCGGTGCGTGAGAACACCGCTTCGATCGGCAGATCGAAGACGTCGCAGATGCGCATCGCGAGGTCGAGGCTCGGGTAGTGGTCTCCTCGTTCGAGGGCACCCACTGTCTGGGGGTTGACTTCGACGAGTTCGGCCAGTTGCGCGCGGCTCATCTTTCGTTCTGCCCGCAGAACACCCACCCTGTTGTAGATCGGGAGCGCGGTACCGCGCTTGACGGGACTCATGACAATGAAGTGTTGTATAAACCCAACGATGTGTCAACCGTTAATAACAAAACTGCTGATTTGTCTACGGGGTCTGTTGCTCCCGAGCGTTGGCAACGATGGCGCGCATCGTCGACAGAAACTCGTCGATCGTCGCCCGCTGCTCTGGCGTGAAGCGGGCGAGCTCGTCGACGGCCTGGCCGATGACGGGGCCGAAGAACGTTGTCCCGAGTTCCGACGCGTGTGCAGTCACGCGCAGCAGTACTCGCCGGCGATCGGCTGGGTCCGCTTCGCGTGATACCAAATCTCGCTTGCTCATTCGATCGATCAGGGCCGTGACCGATGCGGATTCCAGGCCCAGCTGGGTTCCTAGCCAACCGGGCGTAGCGCGCGTTCCGGCTCGGTCCGCGTCGAGGAGACAGATCAGCGCCCGGATATCCGTCGGGTGGAGCGCGTGACGCTGGGCGAATTCTGCGCCCAGAAGATCGAGGTCGACCGTCAGTGCGCGTAGCTGATGGACGGTAGAGGCGGGCTCGGTCATGTGCTGATCCCTCGGGAGATGCTGGACGAGATGTCTCTCTATTGTCTACTATCTCGATCATCGAGAGAATAGGGGTACCAGTGACGCTCGACGGATTCTTCACCGCCTACGACCGGGTGCTGCAGAAGTGGCCGGCGGATACCCAAGCAATCGACGTGAACACGGTGCACGGCACCACGCGAATCAACGCCTGCGGACCCGTCGACGGCCCGGCGCTGGTGCTGCTCCCTGGGGCGGGTGCCACGTCCACCGTGTGGTTCGCCAACATCAACGCGCTTTCGCAGCACTATCGGGTCTACGCGGTCGACCTCATGGGCGACGTCGGACGGAGCGTGCCCGGTGAGCAGTCCATCGACTCCGTGGACGAGCTGCTGAACTGGGTGACGGCGGTGCTGGATGAACTGGGCCTTCGAGCTGTGGCACTGTGCGGCCATTCCTACGGCGCGATGATCGCTCTGGCGTACACCTTGCGCAACGAGAGCCGCGTCGATGCGCTGACGCTACTCGATCCCAACGCATGCTTCGGCTCCATGAGTCCGCGCTACCTGCTGCACGCCCTACCGATACTGCTGTCTCCCAACGAGAAACGGCAGCGTGCTTTCGTCCGATGGGAAACCGATGACGCGCAGTTGGATCCGGATTGGCTCGACGTACTTGCTCTGGGAGCCGCGCATGCTCCGACCACAAAAACCATTGTTCCGAAACGGCCGAATCCTGCTACGTTCGCGAACTTCGGTGTAGCGACAACCGTGGTGCTGGCTGGGAATGGCAAGGTGCACAATGCCGCTCGAATCGAATCGGCGGTCCGAACCGCCCTGCCTGCAGCGCGGACCGTGATACTCGACGGAGCCACGCATCACACGTTGCCGATGCTTCCCGCCGCCGAGGTGAACGAAATTCTTCTCAGTTGACGAAAATCGGGTGCAGCTAGCCGCGCTCACCACCGCGGTCAGCTGCACCCGATTTCACTGCGACCTACTTCTCTCTCAGCTGCCCATCGTTCATCGTCCAGTGACGAGTGCTGCGAACGGTGTCGAGCATGCGGCGATCGTGGGTCACCAGCAGCAGGGTGCCCTCGAAGTTTTCCATCGCGCGTTCGAGTTGTTCGATGGCGGGCAGGTCGAGGTGGTTGGTGGGCTCGTCCAGCACCAGCAGGTTCACGCCGCGGGCCTGTAGCAATGCGAGTGCGGCACGGGTTCGTTCACCCGGCGACAAGGACGACGCCGGCCGCAGTGCGTCGTCGCCGCGCAGCCCGAACTTGGCCAACAGTGTGCGGACCTCGGCGTCGGGCCACTCGGGAACTGCTGCACTCAAGGCGTCGGACACTGTTCCGTCGCCGACGAAATAGGCTCGTGCCTGGTCGATTTCGCCGATCGCCACACCCGAACCCAGTGAGGCCGTTCCCTCGTCCGGCGTCAACCGGCCCAGCAGTACCGACAGCAGCGTCGTTTTGCCGGAGCCGTTGGGTCCGGTGATGAGGATGCGATCGCCCCAGTCGATCTGCGTCGTCACCGGACCGAAGGTGAAGTCCGATCGGCGTACGACGGCTCCGCCCAACACCGCGACAACGGTCCCGCTGCGAGGAGCCGCCGCGATCTCCATCCGCAGTTCCCATTCCTTACGGGGTTCCTCGACCACCTCGAGTCGCTCGATGCGGCGCTGTGTCTGCCGAGCTTTCGCGGCCTGCTTTTCGGTCGACTCGGCGCGAGTCTTGCGGGCGATCTTGTCGTTGTCGGTGGCCTTGCGTCGCGCATTGCGGACGCCCGATTCCATCCAGTTCCGCTGCATCTGCGCGCGAGACTCCAACGCCAACTTGGTGTCTGCGAACTCGTCGTACTTCTCCCGTGCATGCTGGCGCGCAATTTCACGTTCCGCGAGATAGGACTGGTAGCTGCCGTCGTACACATCGATGCGACGCTGCGCTCGATCGAGCTCGACGACACCGGTCACCGTCCGCGCCAGAAACTCGCGATCGTGACTGACGACGACGATGGCCGCCCGCGTCGCGACGACGAATTGTTCGAGTTGCTCGAGGCCTGCGAGGTCCAGGTCGTTGGTGGGCTCGTCGAGCAGAAGAATGTCGTAACGCGCGAGGAGAATCGCGGCGAGCCCGGCTCGGGCGGCTTGCCCACCCGATAGATCCGTCATGAATGCGCCGCCGTCGACATCGAGGCCCAGATCCGCGAGCACCTTCGCCGTTCGCTCCGCCAGATCCGCGCCGCCGAGAGCCAGCCACTTCTCCAGCGCCGGGGTGTAGAGGTCCTCGTCGGCAGGAGCGGAGCCTGCGGAGTGACCGGAGTCGCTGCCACCCAACGCCTCGGCGGCTGCGTTCATGGAGGCTTCGGCATCGGTGACCCCGGTACGCCGGCCGAGGAAATCCAACACCGTCTCCCCGGCGATGCGCTCGGGCTCCTGCGCAAGATAACCGACGGTTGCGTCGGGCGGGCTGGTGTAGATCTCACCCTCGTGATCGGCAGTTCCCACGCCCGCCAGCAGCGTCAACAGCGTCGATTTACCGGCACCGTTCGCACCGACCAACCCGATCACATCACCCTCGGTCACCGTCAGATCGAGTCCGGAGAACAGGGTTCGATCGCCGTGAAAGGCGGCCAGATCGTCGATGCGGAGCGTGGCAGTCACCGGACCAGTATCCCCGGGACCGGGAACAGATTCACAGCGCCGTCCGTTGGCATTCGTATGACGTATTCAGCCGAGACCAGTACTGTCCCGACCATCGTGCTCAACGACGGCACGTCGATTCCCCAGCTCGGGTTCGGTGTGTGGCAGGTTCCCGACGACGGTGCCCAGGCCGCCGTGTCCGAGGCGCTGAAGGTCGGATACCGCAGCATCGATACCGCCAAGGTGTACGAGAACGAGGCCGGCACCGGCAAGGCCATCGCGGAGTCCGGCATCGCGCGCGACGAGCTGTTCGTCACCACCAAGCTGTGGAACGACGATCAGGGCTACGACTCCACCTTGAAGGCCTTCGACGCCAGCATGGATCGTCTGGGCCTCGAGTACCTCGACCTGTACCTGATTCACTGGCAGCAGCTCGATCGCGACAAGTACATCGACACGTTCAAGGCGTTCCAGAAGCTGAAGTCGGACGGCCGCATCGGTTCGATCGGCGTCTCCAACTTCACCATCCCCACGCTCGAGAAGCTGATGGACGCCGTCGGTGAGGTCCCGTCGGTCAACCAGATCGAGCTGCATCCGCGCTTCATCCAGGAAGAACTGCGCGCTTTCCATACCTCGAAGGGCATCGCCACCGAGGCGTGGAGCCCGCTCGGCTCCGGCACCGTTTTGGACGATCCGGCCTTTGCGCCCATCGCCGAGGCACACGGCGTCACCCCGGCGCAGGTGATTCTGCGCTGGCACATCCAGCTCGGCAACGTCGTGATCCCCAAGTCGGTCACCCCGGAGCGGATCGCGAGCAACTTCGACGTGTTCGGCTTCGAGCTGAGCAACGACGAGATTCAGCAGATCAACGCTCTGGACACCGCCGACGGCCGCACCGGCCCGGACCCGGACAAGTTCAGCAGCTGACCCGCCATGTGAGTGGAACTTCGTAGTGGACTACGAAGTCCGGAGTGGAGCCTGCGCAACGACCGCGGGCACAGCGCGCACATGGGGGCCTAGTCTGTACCCATGTCGGAACCGCTCGCAGGCAAGACCGTTGCCCTCACCGCCGAGCGGCGTGCCGACGAATTGGCCACCATGCTCGAACGCCGCGGCGCGAACATCGTTCACGCCGCGGCGATTCATGTTCTGCCCCTGATCGACGACTCGGAGCTGAAGTCGGCTACCGAAGGCATTGTCGATCGTCCCCCGCAGATCGTGGTGATCAGCACCGGTATCGGCTTCCGTGGCTGGCTCGATGCGGCGGCCGAATGGGGTGTGCGCGACGACCTCCTGGCAGCGCTCGCGCACACGAGAATCATTGCGCGTGGCCCCAAAGCGCGTGGTGCGATCCGGGGTGCCGGGCTGCGTGATGAATGGTCGCCCGCCACCGAAGCATCGCAGGAAGTCGCCGATCATCTTGCTGCCCAGGGCATTTCCGGTGCCGACATCGCCGTGCAACTGCACGGCGTCATCACCGAATGGGAACCGACGATTCACCTGAGCGATGCTCTGAGCGAACTCGGTGCGCATGTACGACCGATCCCGGTGTACCGCTGGATCCGCCCCGTCGATCAGGCCCCGCTCATGGACTTGTTGGCACAGATCATCGAGCATCGAGTGGACGCAGTGACGTTCACGAGCGCTCCCGCCGTCGCCTCCCTGCTGTCGACGGCCAAGGACAACGGCATGCTCGACGCCTTCCTCGCCGCATTTCGAGGCCCCGTCGCCGCGATCTGCGTGGGGCCGGTGACGTCGGCCCCGTTGGATGCGTTGGGCGTTCCGACGTCGATGCCGGACCGTGCGCGTCTCGGCTCCCTGGCCAAGTTCGTCGTCGAGCAGCTGGGTTAACCCAGAGTCTCGAGCAACTCCGTCACCGCTGCTCGCCCGGCCCGGTTCGCCCCGATCGTGCTCGCGGACGGGCCGTACCCCAGCAGGTGGACGCGATGGTTCGCGGCGACCCGGGTGGTCAGCCTGCCGTCCATGACGATTCCGCCGCCGTGCCCGCGCAGTCGCAGCGGGGCAAGGTGATCGAGGGCGCTGCGGAATCCGGTGGCCCACAGGATCACGTCGGCGTGCTGGGTCGAACCATCCTCCCACACAACGGAATCGGCGGTGATGGACGAGAACATCGGCTTGCGTTCGAGAGCCCCGCGCTCGCGGGCGGCAGCCAGCGACGGGGTGAGCAACAGGCCGGTCACCGAGACGACCGAGCCCGGCGGCAGGCCCGCTCGCACCCGCTCCTCGACCATGGCGACGGCTTTGCGTCCGGCGTCGTGGTCGAATTGGCTGTCCCGGAACACCGGTGGTCGACGCGTCACCCATGTTGTGGTGGTCACCTGCGAGATCTCGTCGAGTAGCTGCACGGCCGAGATTCCGCCGCCGACCACGACGACGTGTTTGCCGGCGAACTCGTCCGCAGTTCGGTAGTCCTTGGTGTGCAGTTGTCTACCGGTGAAGGTCTCGGCTCCGTCGTAGTGCGGAACGAACGGCTTCTCCCACGTTCCGGTCGCATTGATGAGGCCCTCGGCCATGACGACCGTGTCCCCGGCCTCGACCCGAAAGAGTGGTTCGCGGTCGCACACGACCGTCACCGTGACGGGGCGTCGGACATTCAGTTCGAACCGTTTCTCGTACGCGCGGTAGTAGCGGGGAACCGCGTCGGCTGCCGCGATGGATTCGGGTGGCTCGTCTCCCAGCGTGTCGGCGAACGGCATCCCGGGCAGATCGTGCACTCCGTTGACGGTGCTGAGCGTCAGCGACGGCCACCGGAACTGCCAGGCACCGCCAGGTCCGGGGGAGCGGTCGAGCATGACGAAGCCCGCACCTGCGGCAAGTCCGGCCCGCCTGAGGTGGCAGCCGGCCGAGAGCCCGGCCTGGCCGGCACCGATGACAGCAACCCGAGTGTCGATCACGAGTATCAGTAGATCAGGCCCCGCCCTGTGACCGCGGCTACCAGCCGGTAACCTGCTCGGCGTGATCGGACACACTCGTGACGGCGATGTCGTCATCCTGGAATTGCAGCGACCGGACAAGCGCAATGCGCTGAGCACGGATCTCTGTGTCGCGCTACGACGCGAAGTCGAGCAGGCGGATGCCGACGGCGCGCGGGTCGTGGTGATCACCGGACAGGGCAGTAGCTTCTGTGCCGGTGCCGACCTGACCGGAGATGCGTTTCCCGACGCGTTCGGCGAAACGCTGGAAGGCATGCTCACCGCCATCGAGCGAGTGTCCGTTCCCGTCGTGGCGGCGATCAACGGGCCTGCCGTCGGAGCGGGGACGCAGTTGGCCATTGCCTGCGACCTGCGGGTGGTCGCACCCGAGGCATTCTTCGAGATTCCCTCCACGCGTCTCGGAATCGCAGTGAGCAACTGGACGGTCAAGCGTCTGGCGGCGTTGGCCGGCGGCGGCGTGGCGCGCACGATCCTGCTCGGCGGCGAACGGGTGCACGCCGATCAGGCGTATACGTGCGGTCTGGCCAACAAGCTCGGCGATCGCGATGTTGCCGTGCAGTGGGCGCACTCGATCACTGCCCTTGCACCCCTGGCGCTGCGACACCTCAAGCTGGTGTTCAACGACGACGGCGCGCACGACGATCCGACGCCCGCACAGCGCGCGGCATTCGAGGCCGCGTGGAGCAGTGCGGACATGAAGGAAGCGCGCCGCGCGAGAGCCGAGAAGCGCGCACCGAAATTCGTGGGCAAGTGATCAATGGAGCGCCCGACGCGGGCGACACGGCCTGGTTGCTGGCGAGCACCGCACTGGTTTTGCTGATGACGCCGGGCTTGGCCTTCTTCTACGGCGGCATGGTGCGCTCGAAGAGCGTGCTGAACATGATGATGATGAGCCTGTCGGCCATCGCCGTCGTGTGGTTGCTGTGGTTGGTGTTCGGGTTCTCGATGGTGTTCGGCGACAACGTGATCGGCGGCTGGATCGGAAACCCGTTGCAGTACGCCGGTTTCGAGGGTTTGCTCGGCGGCGTGTACACCTCGGCGGCGGGCACGGTGTCGATTCCGTTGGTGGGAACCGTTCCGGCGTTGGTGTTCGCGGCATTCCAAGCGGGATTCGCCATGGTGACGGTCGCGCTGATCTCGGGTGCCGTCGCAGACCGGATGCGGTTCGTGCCGTGGGTGCTGTTCGCGGCCCTGTGGTCCACGCTGGTGTATTTCCCTGTGGCGCACTGGGTTTTCTCGCTCGACGGGCTCACCAGTGAGTTCGGCGGGTGGATCACCAACAGGCTCGGCGCGATCGACTTCGCCGGTGGCACGGCCGTGGAGATAAACGCGGGTGTGGCCGGGCTGGTGCTGGCCCTCGTGGTCGGCAAGCGGAGCGGGTGGCCGCGAGATCCCATGCGTCCGCACAATCTTCCGGCCGTCATGCTCGGAGCCGGACTGCTCTGGTTCGGCTGGTTCGGTTTCAACGCGGGCTCGTCGTTGGCGGCCGACGGCGTCGCCGCAGTGGCGCTGGTGAACACGATGGGCGCGGGCGCGCTGTCGATGGCGGCGTGGCTCGTCGTCGAGAAATGGCGGGACGGGCACGCGACGTCGTTCGGTGCGGCGTCCGGAGTGGTGGCCGGACTCGTCGCGATCACGCCGTCGTGTACTGCCGTCACACCGATCGGTGCAGCCGCGATCGGCATCGTCTCGGGCGCGTTGTGCGCGTTGGCGATCGGCCTCAAATATCGCTTCGGCTACGACGATTCACTCGACGTCGTCGGTGTGCATCTCGTCGGCGGTGTCGTCGGAACGCTGATGATCGGACTCGTCGCCAGTGCGCAGATGCCGGCGGGCAAGGACGGTTTGTTGTACGGCGGCGGTCTGCATCAACTCTGGGTGCAAGCCATCGCCGTCGTGGCGGTGTTCGCGTACACCGCAGTCGTCACCACCGCTATCGCGTTCGCAATCAAGGCCGTCATGGGCGTGCGCGCCGACGCGCAGCACGAGGCCGACGGCCTGGACGAGCACGAGCACGCCGAGTCCGCCTACGACTTCGGAGTGGGCCACGGAGGCAGCAACAAGCCTGGTCTTTTCGGTAAGTAGGGGCAAACCCTGCGCGTCCTTTACGAACCGATCGGTCGCTGAAAGTCGTTCTGTCCCTTTCGCGTTGATGCGATCGATCGTTGTTCGGTTCGACCCCTCTCGTTCATCTTCGGTTCGCTCTTCACGCTCGTTGTGCCCATAGCTTTTCGCTGCTCGGTATCGAGAGATGGACACGACGAAAGACTGAGGAACATGAAGCTGACTCGATTCGCGGCAACGTCCGCATTGGTCATTGCAGCGATGACGACCGCCATGGGCACCGCCTATGCGGATCCGGCACCGGCTCCCGCCGCTGCCGTCGGGTGGAACGTCACCCAGGCCGGCAACCAGGTCCTCGTCGACACGACGGCCGGCACCCTGAGCAACGAAGACAACCACCTGGTCGTCCGTGACGCCAACGGCGCACTCGTCGACTCCGTACCGCTCGCCATCGCCGCCGACGGATTCTCGCACCCCGTCGCCGCCGACATCGACGGCAACCACGCCACTCTGACCGCTGATGTCTCGCCTGCCGCGGCAACCCCGGTCTCCACCTCCCTTCCCGGCCTGCAGCAGGTCGACCTGCCCGCCGCAGTCGCAGGCGTCAAGGACAACCTCAGCCTCACCGCCTCCGTCGGTGGATTCCTCGGTGCTGCAACCGGAATAGTCGGCGGATGCATCCTCGGAATCATCACCGGAGTCGTCGTGACCGCACCGGTCGCGACTCTTCTCGGAGCAGGCCCCATCGGCGGCTGCGTCATCGGCGCAATCGCCCTCGGTGCCATCGGATCGCTCGCCGGCACCTCCGCCGGTGGCCTCGGCGCAGTCATCGGTAACGCCGGACAGTTCATCCAGCTGCTCAACGCTCCTCCCGCAGTGAAGAAGTAACGCCGCCTCGACAACAGTGCTGTGGCCCGCATCGGATATCCGGTGCGGGCCACAGTCGTCGAAAGGTCTAGCGAGCCAGGGCGAGATCCCCCACGTGAGCTCGCCGAGCTGCCGTCACGAGTTCGACGATGGCGTCCGCCACCTCGTGTGCTCGTTCGAGAATCACCATGTGTCCGGCCTGCGCGATCCGTACCAAACGTGCGTCGGGCAGGTGGGCGGCGAGGGTTTCCGAGTGTCGCATCGGCGTCATCAGGTCGTCCGAACCGCACAGCACCAGGGTGGGAATCGAGGCCAGCGCGGCCAGACCGGCCACTTCGTCGAGTCCACGGAACGCGCCGAGGAAGCCGGCCATCGTCACGATGGACGTGTCGCCGAGCATGGCCGTCGCCAGAGTGACCACCCGCGGGCTGACTTTGTGGGAGCCGCATCCCGCCGTCCTGACGATGGGCGCGCACACCCCGCGACTGAGCCTCTTGGCACCCGACATCAGTCGAGGGGCCCGTCGAACAGCTGCCTGAAACGCCGACACGGCCGGATGCGCGAGGCAACTACCGAGCCCGTCATCGGTGATCCCGCCCGCGGATGTCGCGATCAACCCGACCCCGACCAGGCGCGATCCGACGGCATCCGGGTACTGACGCGCGTAGGAGAGCGCCGTCATGCCGCCCATCGAGTGGCCGATCAGAACGAACGGACCGACCGGGACGACGGCGCGAATCACGTCGGCCAGGTCCTCGCCGAGCTGATCGATGGTGCAGCTGTCGGGCGATGCGGCACCGGATTCGCCGTGGCCGCGGTGGTCGTACAGAACGATTCGCGTGTTCTCGCCCCAGACATCCTCGACGTGGGTGCGCAGCTCGGTCCAGGACTGCATCCGCAGGCAGTGCCCATGGGCGAACACCACGGTCAGAGCCGCATCGGACCGTCCGAACTCGCGCACTGCGAGCGTGGTGCCGTCCCCTGCGGCGACGGTGCTCCGGCGACCGACCAGGTGGTTCTGCTCACTGGTACTCATGTGCGCTCCGCGGTGTCAGGGTCACGTGACGCGACGTGGATGTTGTCCGGTACGTCGCTCGGACGACACGCCGTGTTACCTGAGTCACATTCTTCTCGATTGTGGTAGCCGATCCGACCAAGCCGAACGGTCGGCTGCCTCGAAGTACTGGTGAGCGTTCAGGTGAGGGCGCGCGTTGCCAAGAAGGAGATCGGCCATGAGCACTTCCATGGACACGCTCGAAGACGTCGTACCGCGGGCCGTCGCGGGTGACCGCGCCGCACTCGAACGCGTACTGGTGTTGATCCAGCCTCCGATTCGCCGCTACTGCGCCTCTCGGATCGGCAATCTCGATGTCGCGGCCGACGACGTGGTGCAGGACGTCTGCCTCGCTCTGGTCACCGCGATTCCCAAGTACCGCGACATGGGCAAACCGTTCATGGCATTCGTCTACGGAATCGCTGCTCACAAACTGGCCGATGCCGGCCGACGATCGGCTCTGCGGCAGACGTTCTCGACGGCCGAGCTGCCCGAGGAGGTGTCGGGTGAAGACGGTCCCGAGCAGGTCGCGCTCGGCGACGAACTCCGCTCCCATGCGCAGGCCCTGATGAACACCTTGCCCCCGAAGTACAGCAAGATCATCCTGATGCGAGTGGTGTGGGGCCTGACCGCACCGCAGACCGGCGAAGCTCTGGGAATGACGGCCGGTGCAGTGCGGGTCGCCCAGCACCGGGCGATGAACATGCTGCGCGCCGAACTGTCGAACTTCTCGCTACTGGCGGCCCGCACAGCTGCCTGACACCGCCCGGTGGAGGGGTGTCCGAGACGTATGTCCGAATCGCCGGATTGAGTAACACCAGCTACATCGGCTCAAGACACGTCGGCAACGTGGCGGTTCTAGGTTACTGAGCCATGACCGCCGTACAGCCAGCGCCGACAGACACCGCGCTGAAAGAGACGCTCGAGGACTACACGCTGCGCTTCGCGCCGCGTAGCTACCGTAAGTGGGGGACCGGTGTTGTCGCGACGTCCGCGCTCGGCGGCATCGCGTATCTCGCGGATTTCGCCATCGGTGCCAATATCGGAATCTCGTACGGAACCGGCAATGCACTGTGGGGCATTCTGGTGTTCGCTGTCGTCATCTTCCTGACCGGCCTTCCGCTTGCCTACTATGCGGCCCGTTACAACATCGACCTCGACTTGATCACGCGTGGAAGCGGTTTCGGCTACTACGGATCGGTCGTCACCAACGTCATCTTCGCGACGTTCACGTTCATCTTCTTCGCGCTCGAAGGTTCGATCATGGCGCAGGGACTCGAACTGGGGCTGAGCATCCCGTTGCCCATCGGGTACGCGGTCTCGACCATCATGGTCATCCCGCTGGTCATCTACGGCATGAAAGCCCTTGCCAAACTTCAGGTCTGGACCACCCCGCTGTGGCTCGTCCTGATGGTACTGCCGTTCGTGTACCTGGTGATCAGCAATCCCGACTCGGTCGGGGAGTTCTTCGCCTACGGCGGTCAGGACGGGGCCGACGGCAAGGGCGTCAACATCGGATCGGTGATGCTCGCGGCCGGAGTCTGTCTCTCGCTCATCGCGCAGATCGCCGAACAGATCGACTACCTGCGCTTCATGCCGCCCAAGACTCCCGAGAACTCCCGACGCTGGTGGGCCGCAGTGCTTCTCGCCGGCCCCGGCTGGGTCATCTTCGGTGCCCTCAAGCAGGTCGTCGGCCTCTTCCTCGCCGTGTACCTGATCGCCAACGTCGTCGACGGATCCAGCATCGCCAACGAGCCGGTGCACCAGTTCCTGGAGATCTACGAGAACTTCATGCCGGGCTGGCTCGCCATGACCCTCGCGGTGATCCTGGTCGTCATCAGCCAGATCAAGATCAACGTGACCAACGCCTATTCGGGATCGCTGGCGTGGACCAACTCCTACACCCGCCTCACCAAGACGTATCCGGGCCGCATGGTGTTCGTGCTGTTCAACCTGGCCATCGCGCTGATCCTGATGGAAGCCAACATGTTCGACTTCCTCAACAGCATCCTCGGCTTCTACGCCAACTGCGGTATCGCGTGGATCGCGGTGGTGGGCTCGGACATCGTGTTCAACAAGTACATCCTGAAGCTCTCGCCCAAGGTGCCCGAGTTCCGACGCGGCATGCTCTACAACATCAATCCGGTCGGCTTCGGATCGATGGCGGTGTCGGCGATACTGTCGATTCTGGTGTTCTTCGGCGCATTCGGATCTGCGATCAAACCGTATTCGCCCATCGTGGCTCTCGTTCTCGCACTGGTGCTTCCGCCCATCCTGGCGGTGGCGACCAAGGGCAAGTACTACCTGCGACGCACCGATGACGGCATCGATCTGCCGATGTTCGACGAGCACGGCAACCCGTCCGACGAGCTCGTGATGTGCCACGTCAGCGGCATGGAATTCGAGCGACCCGACATGATCGCGTCCAACGTGCCGGGACCCAAAGGGGAGAAGCAGTACATCAGTTCGCTGTCACTGAGCACCGACAAGACGGGGGAGCACATTCTCCCGCCTCAGTGAACTCAGCATGTGAGTGGAACTTCGTAGCAGGCTACGAAGTTCCACTCACATGGGGCGAAGCCGCTCAGATGGTCCGCGTCAACCGATCGGCGAGCAACTTGGAGAACTTGGCCGGATCCTTCAGCTCGGTTCCCTCGGCGAGAAGTGCCGTCGCATAGAGCAATTCGGCGGTCTCGGCGAGGTGCGGATCGTCGCTGCGATCCTCGCGGGCCTTCTTCAATCCCGTCACCAGGTCGTGGTTCGGGTTGAGTTCGAGGATGCGCTTGGAGGTCGGCACGAACTGGCCCGACGCCTTGTACATCTTCTCGAGCTGCGGGGAGAAGCTGAACTCGTCGCCGACGACGCAGGCCGGTGACGTCGTCAGTCGCGTCGACAGACGTACCTCCTTGACGTCCTCGCCGAGGGTGTCGGTCAGCCAGGTGAGCAGGTCGGCGAATTCCTTGTCCTGCTCCTCGCGCTTGGCCTCGGACTCCTTCTTCTCCTCTTCGGTGTCGAGGTCCACCTCGCCCTTGGCGATGGACTGGAACGACTTTCCGTCGAAGTCGGTGACGTTGCCGACCCACACCTCGTCGACCGAATCGGTGAGCAGCAGCACCTCGAGACCGCGAGCCTTGAACGCCTCCATGTGCGGCGAGCTCTCGATCTGCTGACGCGATTCGCCCGTCATGTAGTAGATCTGCTGCTGGCCGTCCTTCATCCGGTCCACGTACTCGGCGAGGGTCGTCAGACCCTCTTCGGAGTGGGTGGACGCGAACGACGAAATGCCCAACAGGGTTTCGCGGTTGTCGGAGTCGGAGATCAGGCCTTCCTTGAGGACCGTGCCGAACTGCGACCACAGCGTCTTGTACTTGTCGGGCTGCTCGCTCTGCAGCTCCTTGACGGTCGAGAGCACCTTCTTGGTCAGGCGACGACGGATCGCGCGGATCTGCCGGTCCTGCTGCAGGATCTCGCGAGAAACGTTGAGCGAGAGGTCCGCTGCGTCGACGACACCCTTGACGAAGCGCAGGTACTCGGGCAGCAGTTCCTGCGAGTCGTCCATGATGAACACGCGCTTGACGTACAGGTGTACGCCGGCCTTGCTCTCGCGCATGAACAGGTCGAACGGCGCCTGCGACGGAATGAACAGCAGCGCTTGGTATTCGAACGTGCCCTCGGCCTTGAACGGGATGACCTCGAGCGGCTCGTCCCAGGCATGGCTGACGTGCTTGTAGAACTCCTTGTACTCCTCCTCGGACACCTCGTCCTTGGAGCGGGTCCACAGCGCCTTCTGCGAGTTGATCGTTTCCGTCTCGATCGTGACGGTGTCCTCGCCGCCTTCCTCTTCGCTCTTGACGCGCTTCTCGACGTCGATGCGAATGGGCCAGGCGATGAAGTTGGAGTACTTCTTGACCAGTTCCTTGATCTTGCGCTCGGACGCGTAGTCGTGGAGGTGGTCTTCCTCGTCGGCGGGCTTGAGAGCGAGCGTGACCGAGGAACCCTGCGGGGCGTCGTCGACGTCGGTGATCTCGTAGGTGCCCTCGCCGGTGGATTCCCACTTGGTGGCGGTGCTCTCGCCTGCCTTGCGGGTGAGCAGCGTGACCTTCTCGGCCACCATGAACGTGGAGTAGAAGCCGATGCCGAACTGGCCGATCAGTTCCTCGGAGGCGGCGGCGTCCTTGGCTTCCTTGAGCTTCTTGCGAACTTCTGCGGTGCCGGACTTGGCGAGTGTGCCGATGAGGTCGATGACCTCCGAGCGCGACATGCCGATGCCGTTGTCCCGGATGGTGAGGGTACGAGCGGAGGAGTCGATGTCGATCTCGATGTGCAGATCCGAGACGTCGACGTCCAGATCCTTGTTGCGGTACGACTCCAGGCGCAGCTTGTCCAGCGCGTCCGAGGAGTTCGAGATCAGTTCACGGAGAAAGCTGTCCTTGTTGGAGTAGATGGAGTGCACCATCAGATCCAGGAGCTGACGCGTCTCCGCCTGGAATTCGAGCTGTTCGGTACTCAATGTCTCCCCTTCTAGCAGCAAAACCGACGCAAATATTCTACGGCAAGGCTACGGGTGAGCTGCGAAGACGTCGGCGCCGCCTACTGTGGTGCCCGTGACGAAGACGAAGTTGGCAGCAGGAGCAACCGCAGCGTTGGGCGGGGCATGGTTGGCGCGTGCGCTGTGGGGGCTTCCGTCGGCCATCGGTGCCAGGAGAGTGCACATCACTCCCTACGCGGCCGGGTCGCCGCGATACAGCGATCGCCGGTTCCACAACTCCGACCCCAGTTCGAGTTACGTCCCGGGTCGCGGCGAGAAGGGGCAGAAGAACATGCTCGTCTCGCTGTTCACCGAGCGAGGTAAGGGCAGGCCGCAGCGGCCGATCCCACTGGCACCGCCGATCGCGCCGGTGGACGCGGGCGAGCTGGCGGTCACCTGGTACGGACATTCGAGTGTGCTCGTCGAGGTCGACGGGTATCGCATTCTGGCCGATCCGGTGTGGAGCAATCGCGTGTCCCCGTCCTCGGTGGTGGGCCCGGCACGGCTGCATCCGACGCCGGTCGACCTGACGGACCTACCTCGGGTCGACGCCATCGTGATCTCCCACGATCATTACGACCATCTCGACAAGGCGACGGTACAGAAGCTGGCGAGCACGCAGTCGGCTCCCTTCGTCGTGCCTCTGGGCATCGGCGCGCACCTGCGCAAGTGGCGGGTGCCCGAGGAACGCATCATCGAACTCGATTGGGACGAGCAGACGGCGATCGGTGGCCTCACCGTCACGTGTACCGAGGCTCGTCACTTCTCCGGCCGCGGCCTGACTCGCGATTCGACGCAGTGGGCGTCCTGGGCGTTCGCCGGTCCGGTGCGGCGTGTCTTCTTCGGCGGCGACACCGGTTACACACCGAAGTTCGCGGAGATCGGCAGCAAGTACGGACCCTTCGACCTGACGCTTCTTCCGGTCGGGGCCTACGACGTGCGCTGGCCGGACATTCACATGAATCCCGAGGAGGCTGTCACCGCGCACGTGGATCTGACGCCGTCGGGAATCTTCGTGCCGATCCACTGGGCGACGTTCAACCTGGCGTTCCATCCGTGGTCCGAACCGATCGTGCGACTGCACGCCGCCGCCCAGGACGTGGGTGTGCAGGTTGCGGTACCGATGCCGGGTCAACGCGTCGACGGTACGAGGGCCCTGCACGACGATCGCTGGTGGACCCGTCTGGGCTGAGGCAGCACTAGGCTGCACCCATGTCTATCGACGCCGATGCACAGCGGGATACCGGGCTGACCGAGGCGGAGGTCGCCGCACTGCGGGCCGAGGGGAAATCGAACGACGTTCCCGCTCGTGCTTCACGTTCGGTTCGCGACATCGTCCGGGGCAATGTGTTCACCCGAATCAACGCAATTCTCGGGGTGCTGCTGATCATCGTGCTCTCGACCGGTTCGGTGATCGACGGCATGTTCGGGCTGTTGATCGTCGCGAACAGTGGCATCGGAATCATTCAGGAGATCCGCGCGAAGCGCACGCTGGATCGGCTGGCCATCGTCGGCCAGAACAAGCCGCAGGTGCGACGTGACGGTGTCTCGCAACAGATTCCGCCCGACGAGGTCGTCCTCGGTGACATCGTCGAACTCGGACCGGGTGATCAGATCGTCGTCGACGGCGAGGTCATCGAGACGGCAAGCCTGGAGATCGACGAGTCGTTGCTCACCGGCGAGGCCGATACGGTGCACAAACTCGAAGCAGCGCAGGTACTTTCGGGCAGCTTCGTCGTCTCGGGCAGCGGGGCCTACCGGGCGACGAAGGTCGGACGCGACGCCTATGCGGCCAAGCTCGCCGAAGAGGCCAGCAAGTTCACCCTGGTCAAGTCCGAGCTGCGCAGCGGTATCGACAAGATCCTGAAATTCATCACCTACCTGATGATTCCGGCCGGGGCGCTCATCATATACAACCAATTGTTCTCCAGCGGGCAGGCTTTGAAGCCTGCTTTGAACGGCATGGTCGCGGCCCTGGTCCCGATGGTCCCCGAGGGTCTCGTACTGATGACGTCCATCGCTTTTGCCGTGGGAGTCATCAGGCTTGGTCAGCGGCAATGTCTGGTGCAGGAGCTGCCTGCGATCGAAGGGCTCGCCCGAGTCGACGTGGTGTGCGCCGACAAGACCGGCACCCTCACCGAGAACGGCATGCGGCTATCGGAATTGGTGTTGATCGACGAGCACGACTCCGACTCGGTGACAAAAGTACTGGCGTCTCTGGCACACGACGACCCGCGTCCCAATGCCAGTGTGCAGGCCGTTGCCGAGGCGTATCCCGACGCGCCGGGGTGGACGCAGAGCGCGGTGGCCCCGTTCTCCTCGGCCAAGAAGTGGAGCGGTCTGTCGTACGGCGAGCACGGTAACTGGCTGCTCGGTGCCCCGGACGTGTTGCTCGACCCGACCTCGGAGACCGCTCGGCAGGCCGAAGACGCCGGATCCAAGGGGCTGCGGGTACTGCTGCTTGCCAGCAGCGACCTCGCCGTCGACGACACCGCGGCACCGGGAGTCGTCACCCCGCGGGCTCTGGTGGTTCTCGAGCAGAAGGTGCGCGAGGACGCCCGAGACACGTTGGAGTACTTCGCAAGTCAGCAGGTTCAGGTCAAGGTCATTTCCGGGGACAACGCCGTGTCGGTCGGCGCGGTCGCCGGCTCGCTCGGACTTCCAGGTGGCGACGCCCCGATCGACGCTCGTGACCTGCCCGAGGATTCCGAGCTACTGGCCGACTCCGTGCAGAACTCGACGACGTTCGGCCGCGTTCGGCCGGACCAGAAGCGGGCGATGGTGGGCGCGTTGCAGTCTCGTGGTCATACCGTTGCGATGACCGGTGACGGCGTCAACGACGTGCTCGCACTGAAAGACGCCGATATCGGGGTGTCGATGGGCTCGGGTAGTGCGGCCACGCGTGCCGTCGCACAGATCGTGCTGTTGGACAACAAGTTCGCGACGCTTCCCTATGTGGTGGGGGAGGGGCGACGCGTCATCGGCAACATCGAGCGCGTGTCCAACCTGTTCCTGACCAAGACCGTGTACTCGGTGTTGCTGGCGTTTCTCATCGGGCTCTCGGGAGTGCTGTCGCAGGTCTTCCATTTCGAGCCGATCCCGTATCCCTTCCTGCCGAGGCACGTGACCATCGCCGCGTGGTTCACCATCGGCATTCCGGCGTTCGTGCTCTCGCTGGCCCCGAACAACGAACGGGCACGCAGCGGGTTCGTCTCGCGGGTGATGCGGTTGGCCGTTCCGTCCGGGTTGATCGTCGGCTCGTGCACGTTCGTGTCGTATCTGCTGGCCTACGCGGGTCCGAACGCCACCGAGACTCAGGTGACCCAGGCGAGCACCACCGCACTGATCACGTTGATCATGATCGCGCTGTGGGTACTGGCCGTCGTCGCGCGGCCGTACACCTGGTGGAAGGTGGTGCTGCTCGCGGGATCCGTCGGCGGATACCTGCTGTTGTTCGCAATCCCGTTCTGCCGCACCTTCTTCAAGCTCGATCCCTCGAACGTCGGTGCCACCACGAGCGCCTTGATCATCGGTGCTGTCGGTATCGCACTCGTCGAGATTGCCCACCGATTCGGATCGGTACTGCGTAATCGAACGACTCTGCGTAACGGACAGAGCGAAACGTAGACTGGGGGCGTTCCGTTTCACCCGACTGGCAGGAGAGTTTCATGGGCTTCGCAGACAATTTGAAGGGCATGGTCGACAAGGGCAAGAACCTTGCGGCAGAGAACGCGGACAAGATCGACGACGTCGTGGAGAAGGCCGGGGACTTCATCGACAACAAGACCGGCGGCAAGTACGCGGACAAGATCGACAAGGCGCAGGAAGCCGCCAAGAAGGCAATTCCGGACAAGTAGGTCGATTCGGGCCGTCCACCCGGTGTTCGGGTCGTCGGTGGTGCCGTAGGGCGCTGCGGGCGGCAGAATCGGGCGGGTGGACGGACCGGTACTTCTTCTCGTAGTCATCTTCGCGATCGCAGTCGCGGGATTCGCCAAGCGTCTGGACCTGCAGGTCCCGCTCGTTCTGGTGACCGTCGGATCCATCGCGTCGTTCGTGCCCGGCGTACCGCACATCAGTCTCTCGCCCCAGCTCATCCTCGGTGTCGTGCTGCCGCCGTTGCTGTACTCCGCGGCGCTGAACTACTCCTTCGTCAGTTTTCGCCGCAACATCGGCCAGATCCTGCGCCTCGGTCTGGTGATGGTGATCGTGACGACCGTGGCCGTCGGGTACTTCGCCAACCTGCTCGTTCCCGAGCTGACTCTGGGTGCGGCCCTCGTGCTCGGTGCCGTCGTGGCCCCACCCGACGCGGTCTCTGCGATCGCCGTCGGCCGCAAGCTCGGCCTGCCCGCGAGAATGATGGCCATCCTCACCGGGGAGAGCCTGGTGAATGACGCGGCTGCGTTGACCTTGTTCACCTTGACCGTTGCGTCGGTGACGGGCAGTCGTATCGAACTCGGCTCACCGGTTCTGTTCTTTCTGTACGAGATCGTCGGCGGCGTGCTGGTCGGATTCGTCCTCTCGCGCATCGTTCGTTTCGTGCGAAACCGGATCGCCGATTCGGCGCTCGAGACGGTGCTCGGACTCGTCCTGCCGTTCGCGGCGTATCTGGCAGCGGAAGAGATTCACGCGTCCGGCGTGTTGGCCGTCGTCACCGCAGGTTTCGTACTGGGCCGTGTCACGGCCGACGTGTCGGTCTCGACCCGGGTGCAGGAGCGCCAGGTGTGGCCGACGGTGGACCTGCTGCTGGAAGCATTCGTGTTCGCGTACATGGGTTTACAGCTGAAGTTCGTCATTTCCGAGGTGCAGCGCGAGGGTCTTCCGGTGCATCACATTTTCGGGTACGCGCTGCTGGTGCTGCTCGTGGTCATCGTCGTTCGTCCGGCCTGGATCTTCTTCAACTCGGGGAGAAACCTGCTCTTTCGCACGGTGTTTCGGCGCGAGGGGGTGGCCGACGGCCTGACGTGGCAGCAGAACCTGGTGCTGTCGTGGGCCGGGATGCGCGGAGTGGTGACTCTCGCCGCAGCCGCGGGTGTTCCGTTCACCACCGTGCTCGGCGAGGAATTTCCCGGGCGGGCGGTGATTCAAGCGGTCGCGTTCGTCGTCGCAGTCGGAACGTTGCTGCTGCAGGGCCTGACGCTTCCGCTCCTCATTCGGCGGTTGGACGTCGCCGATCCACTCGAGCAGCAACGCAACGACAATCAACGACTGCTCTCGCAGGCCATCGCCCGCACGGCTGCCGAGACGTACCTCGAGCGGGCCGCGAAGGACGGCATCTCCGGCGTCGACAGTGACCGGGTAGCCGAGGTGATCGCCCGCGTGCGACGGTCGGTGCGGGCCCGGATGGACGCGGACGAGACCGAGGACCGCGAGAAGCGAATCGCGGCGGCCGGCGCGCTGTTCGACACCCTGCGGCACAATGTCCTGGTCGCGCAGCGGGCCGCACTGATCGCCGCCCGCGACTCGGGGGAGTTGGACGACGAAGCCCTACGCGCAGTGTTGAATGGTCTGGACGTGGAAGAGATCGCGGCCGAGGCACGCATCGAACGACGCACGACGTAGACGACGAACACAGTGGGAGCGCTGAGACAGTGAGGTCGACCGGACTGGTGGCCGCCGCGGCACTCGTGTTCGCCCTCGCCGCGTGCAGTTCGCCTGCCGTGCCTCCCGTGGCTCCGGCACCCACGTCGAATCCGGCACCCGAGGGCTCCGACCGCGGTTCGATCGTCTCGTCGATGCCGCTCGGTCAGGTCGACATCGGTGTTGCATTTCTGGGCGGATCCGCCACGAAGATCGTCTACCGCACCACCGACGGCGTCACCGGAGGCGGAACCGAGACATCGGCAACGGTGTTCGTACCCAAGGGTTCTGCGCCTGCCGGTGGCTGGCCGATCGTCTCGGTCGGGCACGGCACCACCGGTGTCACCGACGAGTGTGCGCCCTCGCTGTATCCGAACCTGTTGGGCACCATCGGCCTGGTGACGCCTTTCCTCGAGCGCGGCACCGTCGTGGTGGTGACGGATTACCAGGGTCTGGGGACTCCGGGGGATCCGGCGTATCTGAATATCGATGCTGCGGCCTACGACGTCATCGATGCCGTGCGCGCCGCGCGTACAGTGGTGCCCGACGTCGGAACCCGATGGGGCGCCATCGGCACTTCTCAAGGGGGACAAGCGGTCTGGGCCGCTGCCGAGCGCAATGCGGAGTACGGCGACGGTTTGGAACTGGTCGGAGTCGCCGCGCTGTCGCCTGCAGCCGATCTCACGCGGTACTTCGCAGCCGACACCGAACAGACCCTGTCCCGTCAGTTGCTGGTGCCGTTTCTCTACGAGGGTCTGCACGTCACGGATCCGAGCGTCGAGCGCTCCGACTACATCCGCGGCACCTTCGCCGACAACGTGACCGCGCTGACGGCGTGCAGCGATCTGCTCGGTTTCTCCAAGGCCGACGCCGGAGCCGTCATCGATCCGGCCGATGCCGTCCCGGCCGATGACCGGGCCGCGAATCGAATGACGGACTGGCTCCGATCGGTGGCGCTGCCGACGTCCCGCACCGATGTTCCGCTGTTCGTTCTGGTCGGCGAGCGCGACGACCTGATCGATCCGCAGTGGACTCGCGACGCCGTGGCGAAAGCCTGCGGACTCGGCGACGACGTGGAACTGCGTTCGGAACCCGAGCAGGGGCACGCGGATCTGGCCGCCAACGGTATCGGCGTCGACTGGCTCGTCGAGCGTTTCCTGAACGTGCCCAACTCGACCACCTGCGCACGATGACCGCGGCACTGGCGTGGATGGCGGTGATCGTGGCGGCGATCGTCACCGCCATCGCGCTGATCAGCCTGCGCGGGCGACGCGATCTGACCACCCCCGAGGAGCGTGCGGTTCATGCCACCCTGCATACCGCGTCGTTGGCGGCGAAGCCGCTGCGGAACGGTCTCGATGCCCGCTCGGCTGCCGCCGCTGCTCCCCATCTTCGAGTCCTGACCGGGGCGGATGCACTGGGTATCTGCGATCCGAGTGCGTCGCTGCTGGCCTGGGACGGGCCGTGGCCGGAGTTGACTCCGGCGTTCGTGGAGGCGGCCAGACGCGCCGTCGACGGGCAGCGGCGCGTGCTCGTGCGGCTTCCGCTCGGCTCGATCCACGAGGTCAAAGCCCTGGTGGTGCAGCCGTTGATCGACGAGGATTCGCCGGTGGTGGGGGTGCTCGGTGCCGCGGTGGTGGCCGAACCAGGCCCGGGCATGCTCGGGGCCATCGCCGAGGTCGCGCGCTACGCGTTCGGTCAGATCGAACTCGCCGAACTGGACGCATCGCGGGCGCGGTTGGACCGAGCCGAGGTGCGTGCACTCCGGGCCCAGATCAGCCCGCATTTCATCTACAACGCGCTGGGCACCATCGCGTCGTTCGTCCGTACCGATCCGGATCGGGCACGGGAACTGGTGCTCGAATTCGCCGACTTCACCCGGTACTCATTCCGCAACGCCGGGGAATTCACCGTGCTCGCCGACGAACTACGCAATATCGATCGGTACCTGACGCTCGAACGGGCCCGGTTCGGCGATTCGCTGCAGGTCACCCTGCAGGTTGCTCCCGAGGTGCTCGGGGTGGCCCTGCCGTTTCTGGCGCTGCAGCCACTGGTGGAGAATGCCGTCCGGCACGGTTTGTCGGGCAAGGCCGACGGCGGTCGCGTCACGATCATCGCCGCCGACGAGGGCACCGACGCCGTGATCAGCATCGAGGACGACGGAGTGGGAATGGACCCCGAGGTACTGCGATCGGGCAGCCTGCACACCGAGGATGCGGCCCACGTCGGACTGGCGAACGTGGACGATCGGCTGCGGGCGGCCTTCGGAAACGACTACGGTCTCGTCGTGGACACCGCACCGGGAGCAGGCACGAAAGTGAGCATGCGGGTGCCCAAGTTCAGGCCGGGGGTGCGGGCATGACGCATCCAGCGAACTCCGGTTCGGCGCGCGGGCTGGTCGTGCTGGCGGTCGACGACGAGCGGCCTGCCCTGGACGAGCTGGCTTTCCTGCTGCGCGAGCAGGAGGCCGTGGCCGAGGTGTACACCGCGCAGGACGCGACCACCGCCCTGCGCCAACTCAAGCAGACCTCCGGTCAATCCGTGGTCGATGCAGTGTTTCTCGACATCAACATGCCCGGCCTCGACGGCCTCGAGCTCGCCGGAATCCTGTCGGCGTTCGCTCGGCCACCTGCGGTCGTGTTCGTCACCGCGCACGACGATCGGGCATTGGCTGCCTTCGATCTGGGCGCGGTGGACTACCTCCTCAAGCCGTTGCGCGACGACCGCTTGGCCGAGGCCGTCCGACGGGTTCTGCTCGCCCGTCGTCGGCCCGCCGAGTCGGCCGAATCGGCTGCCGACGAGGTCATCCCGGTCGAGCTCGGTGGAACCACCACGCTGGTACACCGGTCGTCGGTGGCGTGGGTGGAGGCCGACGGTGACTACGCGCGGCTGCACACCGCCACCGGTTCGCACCTGGTGCGAATTCCCATCTCGGCTCTCGAAAGTCGTTGGGCCGATGCCGGTTTCCTGCGAGTGCATCGTTCGTATCTGGTTTCGCTTTCCTTGGTCACCGGAATCAGAAGCGTCGGTTCGGGCTTGGTGGTGTGTCTGCGCGCCACCGGCGCGCTGCCGGCCTGTGAACTCCCGGTGAGCCGGCGGCACACCAGAGAACTGAAGGACCGGCTCGTGCGCGGTCCGCTGCAGTCGTGGTCGTCACGGTGACGAGAGGTGCGCGGTGAGTCAGCCGCACCGGGAGCGGGTGGTGCTCTCGCAGCGCCGCGGCGCGCGCCTGGTGCGCACCCGCGTCGAGGTGCAGGAGCAAACCGAGGTGGGCGACGCGCTGGTGCGAAGCCTGGTGCGTGCGCAACTCCTGCTGTCGCTGCGCCTGGCAGTGATGACGTTGTCGATCCTGTTCGCGATTCCCCTGTTGGGCATGCTGCTCACCCGTTTCACCGATGTCGCGCCGTTCGGTTTCGGGTTGCCGTGGTTGCTGCTGGGGGTGGCCATCTATCCGTTGCTGTTCGGCGTCGGCCGCGCGTACGTGCGCCGCGCCGAGCGTAACGAGGCCGAGTTCGTCGGCCTGGTCGAGGACTAGGCGCCGGTGAACGGATCGATACCCGTCGCGACACTGATTGCGTTGATCGTGGCCGCGGTGGCAACCGTCGGCATCGGTGTCTACGGAGTTCGATTGGCCCGCACCACGTCCGACTTCCTGGTGGCCTCGCGGACCGTCGGACCGCGGTGGAACGCCGCGGCCATCTCGGGTGAATACCTTTCTGCCGCATCCTTTCTCGGTGTCGCTGGTCTCATCGCCAAGTACGGTGCCGATGCGCTGTGGTATCCCGTCGGCTTCACTGCAGGCTATCTCGGTCTGCTGCTGTTCGTCGCCGCTCCACTGCGCAGGAGCGGTGCGTACACGGTGCCCGACTTCGTCGAATTCCGGCTCGGCGCACCATGGTTGCGTACCGTGGCCATGCTCGTGGTGGTGGTGATCTGCGCGCTGTATCTGGTGCCGCAGTTCCAGGGCGCGGGCCTGACGCTGAACATCCTTCTCGGAGTGCCGGGCTGGGTGGGAGCACTCGCGGTCGGTCTGATCGTCATCGCGAACGTCGTCGGCGGCGGAATGCGCTCGATCACCTTCGTGCAGGCGTTCCAGTACTGGCTCAAGCTCACCGCGATCGCCATCCCCGCACTGGTGCTGACCGTCCACTTCGTCGCCGACGACCGCAGCGTCGGTAGCGCGGCCCCGCCGACCGTCGCCGAGCAGACCCGGGTCGACATCACCACCGACGTGCTCGTGCAGGTCGACTCGCCGGTCGTGGTGTCCGTGACAGGAACCCTGGACGAGCAGAGCGTCGATGGACGTGTGAATCTCGATGCAGGCGAACACCGGCTCGGGTCCGGGACACTGCTCACCCTCGACGCGGGCTCGCCGGTTCCGGTGGTCGCCGGCGCACCGACAACCGACCGCGCCTGGGCGATGCCCGGCGGGGGACTGGGCGGTCAGCACCCGCTCTACCAGGTGTATTCGCTGATCCTGGCCACGTTCCTCGGCACCCTCGGGCTGCCGCACGTGCTGGTGCGGTTCTACACCAACCCCGACGGCCGAGCCGCGCGATTGACCTCGCTGACCGTGCTGGCGCTGCTCGGCACCTTCTATCTGTTCCCGACGGTCCTCGGAGTGTTCGCCCGGCTCTACGTGCCGCAGCTGCTGATCACCGGTGCCTCAGACGCCGCAGTGTTGCTGCTGCCCGGCTCCGTGCTGTCGGGGGTACCCGGCCAGTTGCTGGCCGCACTCGTCGCGGCCGGAGCCATCGCCGCCTTCCTGTCCACGTCGTCCGGCCTGCTGGTCAGCATCGCGGGCGTCCTGAGCACCGACGTACTCTCCGGCAAGGTCCGAGACTTCCGTGTCGCGGCCGTCCTTGCCGGCGCAGTGCCACTCGCACTGTCGATCGGCGTTGTGTCACTGGATCTCTCGCGTACCGTCGGGCTCGTGTTCGCCGTCGCCGCGTCCACGCTGTGTCCGCTGCTCGTGCTCGGCATCTGGTGGCGCGGACTCACCGCAGCAGGAGCCGCGGCCGGGCTGTTCCTCGGCGGCGGACTCTCCCTCGTCGCCGCGTCGATCTCCGTCGTCACCCCCATCTCCGACGGCGTCCTCGGGGGCTGGGCGGCAGCGATACTCGGCTACCCGGCCGCGGTCAGCGTTCCCGTGGCCTTCGCCGCGATGATCGTCGTCAGCCTCGCCACCCGGCGAACAGTGCCGTCGGACATCTCCCGAATCTTCGCCCGACTGCACCTGCCCGAAGGCCTCGACATGGGCAAAGACCGAGAGCGCGAGCTGTAGTGAGAGAAGGCCGTTCGTCGGGTCTGCGCTACCGCTCGTCGCACACTCCCGCAGCCCGTCGTGTGATCGACGCCACCCCCTGATGTTGTGACCTGACTCTCACTACTGTTCCGAGTCAGCTACAGCTCACATCAACTTCAGGAGTCCAAGGTGACCGCACCGGAAACCAATTCGCCACCGGACGCGCAAGCGTTCGTCGACATGCAGGCCAGTCCCGAGTTCCAGGAACTCCGGCACCGCCTGCGTAGCTTCGTGTTCCCGATGGCCGGGTTCTTCCTGGTCTGGTACGTCATCTACGTGCTGCTCAGCACCTACGCCGTCGACTTCATGTCGACCAAGGTGTGGGGCAACATCAACGTCGGTCTGCTGCTCGGCCTCGGCCAGTTCGTCACCACGTTCGCCATCACCGGCATCTACGTGCGGTTCGCCAACCGTGAACTCGATCCTCGCGCCGCAGCCCTGCGCGCCGAGATGGAAGCCTCCCAGGGAGCGAAGCCGTGAATGTAGAAGCCGTGAATGTACTTGCCCAGGCCGCCGACACCACGGTCGGTGAACCGCTCGTCAACATCGCGATCTTCGGCGCGTTCGTCCTCATCACGATGGCCGTCGTCATTCGCGCCTCCAAGAAGAACGCGACGTCTGCGGAGTTCTTCACCGCGGGCGGCGGATTCTCCGGACCGCAGAACGGCGTCGCCATTGCCGGTGACTACCTCTCGGCCGCAAGCTTTCTCGGTATCGCCGGTGCCATCGCCGTCTACGGCTACGACGGCTTCCTGTACTCCATCGGGTTCCTCGTCGCCTGGCTCGTCGCGCTCCTGCTCGTCGCCGAATTGCTCAGGAACACCGGGAAATTCACGATGGCGGACGTGCTGAGCTTCCGGCTCAAGCAAGGCCCGGTTCGTACCGCGGCCGCACTGTCGACGCTGACGGTGTCGCTGTTCTACCTGTTGGCTCAGATGGCAGGCGCAGGCGGACTCGTCGCACTGCTGCTCGACATCTCCGACCGCACCGGACAGTCCATCGTGATCGCCATCGTCGGTGTGCTGATGATCGCGTACGTGCTCATCGGCGGTATGAAGGGCACCACGTGGGTGCAGATCATCAAGGCCGTTCTGCTCATCGCCGGTGCCGCATTCATGACCGTGCTCGTGCTCGCCAAGTTCGGCCTGAACTTCTCCGAGCTTCTCGGCAGCGCGCAGGCGATGGTGTCGAGCTCGGCCGACCCGATCGTCGGTGCTCGTGACGTCATCGAGCCCGGTGCCCAGTACGGCGGCAGCGCCACCTCGAAGATCAACTTCCTGTCGCTCGGCATCGCACTCGTCCTCGGTACGGCAGGTCTGCCGCACGTGCTGATGCGCTTCTACACGGTGCCCACCGCCAAGGAAGCTCGTCGCAGTGTCGTGTGGGCCATCGCGCTCATCGGTGCGTTCTACCTCTTCACCCTCGTGCTCGGCTACGGTGCCGCAGCGATCGTCGGACCCGACCGCATCCTGGCCTCCGCCGGTGGTCAGAACTCCGCGGCTCCGCTGCTGGCCTTCGAGCTCGGC
The DNA here is from genome assembly GCF_040702225.1 of Rhodococcus sp. NPDC080181. Lineage (NCBI taxonomy): Bacteria > Bacillati > Actinomycetota > Actinomycetes > Mycobacteriales > Nocardiaceae > Rhodococcus > Rhodococcus sp. NPDC080181. The sequence continues at coordinate 251,094 of NZ_JBFBKN010000006.1, read as the reverse complement.
GGCGTCATTCTGCTCGGCGTCATCTCTGCGGTCGCCTTCGCGACCATCCTCGCCGTCGTCGCCGGATTGACGATCACCGCGTCGGCGTCGTTCGCTCACGACATCTATGCGAGCGTCATCAAGAAGGGCAAGGTCGACGACAAGAAGCAGGTCAAGGTCTCGCGGATCACGGCCGTCGTCATCGGCATTCTGGCCATCGGCCTCGGCATCCTCGCGAACGGGCAGAACATCGCCTTCCTGGTGGCGCTGGCGTTCGCCGTCGCGGCAGCAGCGAACCTGCCGACCATCCTGTACTCGCTGTTCTGGCGTCGCTTCACCACCACGGGCGCACTGTTCAGCATGTACGGCGGCCTGATCTCGACGATCGTGCTGATCATCTTCTCCCCGGCCGTGTCGGGATCGAAGACGTCGATGATCCCCGGCTCGGACTTCGCGTGGTTCCCGCTGTCCAACCCCGGCATCGTGTCGATTCCGTTGGCATTCATCCTCGGTATCGTCGGAACGCTGATCTCGAAGGACACCGAGAACACCGACAAGCAGGCCGAGATGGAGGTTCGCTCTCTCACCGGCATCGGTGCGGAGAAGGCCAGCGCCCACTGATCCACCTGTAGGACTGTTCGCGAAGTGCCCGTGTGAGCAAGGCCTCACACGGGCATTTTTCGTCCAGCGGTTACCATCCCTGCTGTGGCCAAGCTGAAGGTTTCCCTCGACGTCCCGCTGACCCCCGAGCAGACGTGGGCGCATGCGTCCGATCTGTCCGGCTACGAGCAGTGGCTCTCCATCCACGAAGCGTGGCGCGGTGAGCTGCCCGAGCAGCTGGCCGTCGGCACCACCCTGGACTCCATCGCCAGCGTGAAGGGCATGCGCAACCGCGTCTCGTGGAAGATCGAGTCCTATGATCCGCCCCGGAAGCTCGAGCTCAAGGGCAACGGTAAGGGCGGAGTGAAGATCGGTCTCGACCTGTCGGTGAAGTCCAAGGGTGACGGGTCCGAGATCACGATCGACGTCAATCTGGGCGGTGCCCCGTTGTTCGGACCCATCGGGTCCGGTGTCGCTCGCGCACTCAAGGGCGACATCGAGAACTCGCTGAAGACGTTCGTCAAGATCTACGCCTGACGGTGTAGGAGTGGAGATGCATGCCCGGTAGGCACAGTGCGCCGTCGTCCGCGACGGGCAACAGAGGGTTCGCCAAGTACGTCGTCGTTGCCGTCGTCCTGCTTCTGATCGTCGCAGGCGGAGTGTTCTTGGCGCAGAAGGTCTTCGGCAGCGACTGCGGTGACCCGTCGAACTACACGTTGGCTGCCGACCCCGCGATCGCGCCGGTACTGCAGAAGATCGTCGACGACTCCGCGCCCGAGGATCTCGGTTGTGCCGAGGTGGCGGTGACGGCGATGGAGTCGGGTCAGGTGTCGGCCGCAGTGGCCAAAGGCGACGACGTTCCCTCGCTCTGGATTCCCGATTCGTCGCTGTGGGTCGGCAAGACCGTGCGATCGACCGCGTCGCTGATCGACCTGGCGAGCCAGTCGGTGGCAAGCACCCCGGCCGTCCTCGCAACCCGCAAGGACGAGGTTCCGTTCTTCGACACGTGGCTCACCGCACTGAAGCTCGAAGGTTTGCGCATCGGTAATCCGTTGGCCAACACCATCTCCGACGCGGCGATCCTCGGGGCGGTAGCCGAGGCGGGTGGAGACGAGAAGGCCCTCGATGCGGTGTCGACGGCGCTCGTGCCGATCGCTCAGGCTCAGGCCGCCACCCGCGGCGAAGCCGATCCCACCACCCGGTTGGACGATCTGGTGGCCGACGGCGGCGTGGCCGTGGTGTCCGAGCAGACCATGTTGGAGTACCGAAACGACACCGGTGCCGAACTCGGTGCGACGGTGCCGCCGACGGGCAGCATCTTTCTGAACTTCCCGCTGGCCGTCACCGAGCCTGCAGGCGAGCGGCACGACAGCGCGAAGTCGGTCGGCAGCGCGCTGGCCGCGGTCATCGAATCCGATCGAGGTCGGGAGATGTTGTCCGAGGCCGGTTTTCGGTCGGAAGACAACGCGCCCCTCGAGTCCGATCGTGGTATCGGTGCCGTCGAGAGTCTGGCGATCGGCGACCAGCAGGCTGCCGAATCGGTGCTGCGTCAATATCAGGTGCTCGCGCTCCCGTCGCGAGCGCTCGTGATGGAAGACGTGTCCGGCTCGATGAACTACAGCGCCGGGGCGAACACCCGGATCGCGATGACGGTGCAGGCCAGCGAGACCGGGAATCGACTGTTTCCCGACAATGCGTCGATGGGATTGTGGGCCTTCTCCATCGGGCTCGGCGGCGGCGATCAGGATTACCGTGAGCTGGCACCGATCCGGCGCATGGACGAGAAGGTCGGCGACACGACCCAGCGTGAAGTGCTGCTGCAGCAGACCCGCACCCTTCCGTCCCTGGTCGGTGGTGGAACCGGACTGTACGACACCACGTTGGCCGCGTTCCGCACCGTGCAGCAGGGCTACGACCCCGATGCGGTGAACAGCGTCATCATCCTCACCGACGGTGCCAACGAGGATCCGAACAGCATCTCGCTCGACGAACTGCTGGCCACACTGCGTACCGAACAGGACCCGTCTCGTCCGGTCGTCATCGTCACCATCGGTATCACCGACGACGCCGATGCGGGTGTGCTGCAACAAATTTCTGCTGCCACCGGGGGCACCAGCTTCGTAGCGCGAAACCCCGCCGAAATACCGAACGTCTTCGTCAATGCACTGAGAAGCCGTTCCGGTCGCTGACGGGAGCGGCTATGCTGTGCGCCGCGTGCTCTCCGTCACGTGGGGTAGTGCGGAGAAGTCCCGCAACACAGTCGTGTCGGGGGTATAAGTAGGGGAGTCAGCGATGTCAGGACGTCACAGCGGCAGTAGTCGCAGGTTCAGTCCTGTCGTGACCTGGGGCGCGGCCGCGCTGGCAGTAGTCGTGGTCGCGGCCGGTGGCTGGTTCGGCGTCCAGGCCGTACGCGCAGCGGGTTCGGACTCGTGCGAATCGCTGGACACGGTCTCGCTCGCGGTGGACACCTCGATCGCCGAACCGGTGCAGCAGATCCTGGCCCAGGCGGGCGAGGTGGACCGCGGCTGCGTCGACTTCGAGGTGCGGGCCGAGCGCCCCACCGACACGGCGACCGAGATCGCAGGTACCGACGAGAACCGCCCCGACCTGTGGATCCCGGACTCGACGTTGTGGCTGCTCAAGACTTTGCGTTCGACCGGAGCCCTGCCCGAACTCGCCAAGACGTCGGTGGCGAACACACTGCCCGTGCTGGTGTCGGCGTCCGACGGCGCCCCGGTGACCGACACCTGGCTCAGCGTGCTGCAGATGCCGGGCCAACGCATCGGCGATCCGCTCACCAGTAGTGCGTCCAACGCTGCGATCCTCGGTGCGCTGGCCGAGTCCGAGGTCGCGATCTCCGACGCCAAAGCCGTGTCTGCCGCTCTGGTGCCCATGGCACAGGACTTCGGCCGGATAGCCGACACGCCCCACGACACCCCGGACCTCGTCGCCCAGGTGGCGACCGAGGGCGGAACCAGCGTCGCCACCGAACAGGCCGTGCTGGCCTACGAGGCAGCGAACCCCGGATCGTCGCTCGCCGAGTCGGTGCCGCCGACGGGCAGCTACTTCCTCAACTACCCCCTCGCCGTCACGGCTCCGGCCGGGCCGGAGTACGACCGCGTCAAGGCCGCCGGGGCCGCGTTGGCGTCGGTGCTGGCCTCGCAGTCGGCGACGGACACACTCGTTGCAGCCGGCTTCCGAACGTCGAGTGGAACCCCCTTGGCCGACGGCAGAGGCGTCGGCTCGGTCGCCGCGTTGGAAATCAAGAATCCGCTGTCGATCGAGACGACGCTGCGCGACTGGGCGGTGCTCGCGTTGCCGCTCCGGACCCTCGTCGTCGAGGACGTATCGGGTTCGATGGCGGCGAAATCCGGCGACTCCACCCGCATCGCGTTGACCGTCGATGCCTCGCTCGGTGCCAACGATCTGTTCAGCGATCAGACGCAGATGGGGCTGTGGGCCTTCTCCATCGGACTCGGTGGTGGAAAGCAGGACTATCGAGAACTGGTGCCGCTCGGCCCGGTCAGCAACACGTTCGACGGTAAGCCGCAGCGTCAGGCCATTCTCGATGCGGTCCGTGGGCTACCGGCTCTGGTCGGAGGCGGAACCGGGCTCTACGACACCACTCTTGCGGCGTTCCGACGTGTCAAGGAGGGCTACGACCCGGACTACGTCAACAGCGTCATCATTCTCACCGACGGCGCGAACGAGGACAACGGCAGTATTTCCCTGGACCAGCTTCTCGCCGCCCTGCAGAAGGAGCAGGATCCGGTGCGTCCCATCGTGATCATCACGGTCGGCGTCACCAGTGATGCCGATCCGGTTGCGCTGCAGCAGATCTCCGCGGCCACCGGTGGTACGAGCTATGTCGCGGAGGATCCCCGCGATATCCCGGACGTGTTCGTCAAGGCGTTGAACTCACGCACCGAGCGTCTCGCGGGGGAGTAGCTCACCGCAGCAGGAAGCTGATCGCGATCGCGGCCGCGCAGGCCAGCGTCACCACCACCAGAGTCGCCGCGTCCGAGGCCTTGAAACGTGCCTCGGTGGCGGTGATCATGCCGGTGCCCCCGCGTGCGGTGATGGCTTCACCCATCTCGTCCGCGCGTCTGATGGCCACCGACATCACCGTGGTCACGATGTCGACCAGCGAGTTGTCCGACGCACTGTTGACCACGGGTTTCGGGCGCAGCCGTCGGGCGGCGTTGAGGGTGCGCATCTCCTCGATGAGCAGTGGAAGCGACCGCAGGCTGAGCGCTACGGCGATCGCCCACTCGTCGACCGGCAGCTTCAGCTTCTTCAGCGGTGCACCGAGTTTCGACACCGCCGGAGCGATATCACTCATCGACGTCGTCCACCCGATCATCATCGATGCACCGAGCAGAACGAACACGAACAGCGTCGCACGGAAGTACAGCAGAACCGCTGCGCCGCCGATGGGCAGATTGATCAATGCTCCGACGCCGAAGAGTGCCCAGATCCACCACGGCGGGCGCGGTAGTGCTGTGATCGGAATATGGGCAATGGCAGCGGCGATGACCAGCAGTGCGAACACGATGCCGAGGGCAGGCCACGTCGGAGCCACGACGAGCGTGATGCTGAGCAGCAACACCACGATGAGCTTGGTGCCCGCCCACAGTCGATGAATGGGTGAGAACCGCGGAACCTGGCGCAGTACGACGGTCGTCACGAATGCACGCTCCCATGAATCGAATCGGAGACGATGTGGCCGTCGGCCATCGTGATGGTTCGACTGCAGACGGCGTCCATACCGTCCACGTCGTGCGAGATGACCACGATCGATACGCCGCGCTCACGCAGGCCGGCGAGGACGCCGATGATGTCGTCGCGTCCGGGCGGGTCGAGTCCGGCCAGCGGCTCGTCGAGCACCAAGATGCGGGGTCGACGAGCGATCAGACCGGCCAGCACCACGCGTCGCATCTGCCCGCCGCTGAGCGAGTCGACGTCGCGTGCGGCCAGTGACCGGTCGAGGCCGACGGCATCCATCGCGGCCGACACTGTGGCAGAACCGGTTTCGGGCCCCGCGGCCGCGGCGATGTCCTCGGAGACGGTGCGCCGCTGCAACTGCAGGCGCGAATGCTGAAAGGCCAGCCCGACGTCGCCGACTCGCGACGTCATCGCCTTGCCGTCGAGCTGCGCGACGCCGGTGGTGGGCCCGGTCAGTCCGGCCATGATCCACGCCGAAGTCGACTTGCCCGAACCGTTTCCGCCGAGAACGAGAACTCCCTCGCCTCGCTTGACGGTGATGTCGACGCCGTTCAACGCCGATTGTGCCCACGGGGTGCGCCTGTTGTAGACGTGCCGCACGTCGCGTAGTTCGAGCAGGCGCGGGCTCGAATTGTCGTGCAGAACAGCAGCGTTGCCGGTCCTGGTCTGCATCCACAGAGTGTCGTGCTCCACCTGCATGCCCTCGTGTAGATGTACGACGCGATCAGCGGCAACAGTTTCCGAGACATGATGGGTGACGAGTACGACCGACATCCCGTGCCGACGGGGCAGTGCCGCGAGTAGCGAGACCAGATGTTCCCGGCCCGAGGCGTCGATCATGGCGGTTGCCTCGTCGGCAATCAGTAGAGCGGGACGCCGAGCCAGGGCCGCGGCGACAGCGAGTCGCTGCATCTCGCCGCCGGAAAGCGAGGCCGTGTCGCGAGCACCCATGCCGCTCAACCCCACCTCGTCGAGCAGGGCGTCGACGTCGGGGCGAGAGTCGCCGGGTGGCAGTCCCCATACGACGTCGTCGGCGACGCGGGTACCGAGGATCTGACTTTCGGGTCGCTGCAACACCACTGCGGTGCCGCCGTACCGGCCGAGTCCGGTGGAGCCGGGACGAGTCACCGAGCCCTCGGAGGGTTCACGGCCTGCGAGGATGCGCGTCAGCGTGGATTTGCCGGATCCGTTGTGGCCGACGATCGCGACGAATTCTCCCGGTTCGATGTGCAGGTCGATGCCGCTCAACGCTGCCGATCTGCTGCCGGGATATCGGTAGCCCACGGCGGTCAGGGTGACGGGCAGTGGCGCGATCTCGTCGTCGATGCCCGAGACGAACGGCTCCGGTGTGGGGATGGCCGAGAGGCGGTCGAGGATGGCGGTGAGGATCAGCCACGCGAACAGAGTTCCGGTGACGATGCCGAATGCGATGGACCCGCCGACCCACCACCACCAGTTGTCGAGTACCGCTGTGCTGCTGCTGCGAATGACATCGGGGATGGCCTGCGGGGCGGATACCCGCTCGAACAGTCGGGAGATGCCTTCGATGGTGTTGCGGAGCGTCTCGAGAAACAGCTGCCGTAGCGGGACGAGGATCAGCAGCAACAGCACCGCGAGGGCTCCGAGTGCCGGTCCGACGATTGCCGACGTGACGAGCACGCCGAACAGGCCTTGTTTCCGGCGCTTCGCCCGGCCGACCAGACCGCCCAGCAATGCCGCACTGGCCACGGTGAGCGCCGTCTGAGTGCCGGCCGCGACGAATCCTACGAGTATGCCCGCCACCGCTGAGGTGACCAATGCTCGCGTGCGATAGCGCAGGGCCACCACCGACATGGGAATAGCGGCGACTACCTGCAGAATCGCTGCCATCGGCACCAGCACGCCGATCACCGTCAGCGCGACGGTGAAGCTGCTCATCACCGCAGCGGTCGCCAATTCTTGCGGACCGAGGGGCCCGGACTCGGGACGGTGGGCAGCGCTGACGGTCACCGCTCCAGTGTGCCAGCTCGACTGAGGCACACTGTCTGCGTGACTTCCGAGATCGCGACCCGCAGGCGACTTCATCCGGCATGGATCGTCGCGGCCGTGGCGTTCCTTGCCCTGGTCGGCGCAGCCGGATTCCGCGCGGCACCGAGTGTGTTGATGGTGCCGCTGCAGGAAGAGTTCGGCTGGCCGCGGTCGATGCTGTCGCTCGCGGTGGGCGTCAACCTGGTGCTGTTCGGTCTGACGGCACCGTTCGCCGCGGCGTTGATGGAGCGTTTCGGGATCCGAGCTGTGACGTCGACGGCGTTGGTCGTCGTGGCAGCGGGCAGCGCTCTGAGCGTGTTCGTGACCCAGGCATGGCAGTTGGTGTTGACGTGGGGCGTCATGATCGGGTTGGGCACGGGGTCGATGGCTCTGGTGTTCGCGGCGGTGGTGACGAATCGATGGTTCGTACAGCGTCGAGGGCTCGTCTCGGGCGTGTTGACCGCGGGCAGCGCGACGGGGCAGTTGATCTTTCTGCCGTTGATCGCTCAGCTGGTCGACCGATCCGGTTGGCGCGCAGCGTCGTTCCTCATCGCCGGGGGCTCGCTGATCGTGGTGCCGTTCGTGTTGCGGTGGCTGCGCAACATGCCGGCCGATGTCGGCGTGACTCCGTACGGCGCACCCGCCGACTACGTCCCGCCGGCGGCGGTGTCGACCGTGAACCCCGCGCGCGCAGCGGTGCAGGCTCTACGCGACGCGAGCCGAGTACGAACCTTCTGGGCGTTGGTGCTCGGATTCGCGATCTGTGGCGCAACGACCAACGGGCTCATCGGAACTCACTTCATACCGTCGGCGCACGACCACGGAATGCACGAAACCACCGCAGCGGGTCTGCTGGCGGTGGTGGGAATCTTCGACATCGTCGGGACGATCGCATCGGGTTGGCTGACCGATCGAGTGAATCCGCGGTATCTGTTGGCGGCCTATTACGGCTTTCGCGGAATCTCGCTGCTGTTTCTGCCGTGGTTGCTGTCGGCAACCATTCAACCGTCGATCGTCATCTTCGTAGTGATCTACGGATTGGATTGGGTGGCAACGGTTCCGCCCACGATTGCTCTGTGCCGAGAGGTGTTCGGCGACAAGGGTTCTCTGGTGTTCGGATGGGTGTTCGCCTCACACCAGATCGGAGCGGGCATCGCGTCCGTCGTCGCGGGCATTGTGCGTGACGCCACCGGCGCATACACGATGGCGTGGTTCGGCGCGGCCGGCTTGTGCGCGGTTGCTGCCGTCGTGAGCATCAGAACAGGAAAGCCCTCGTAGCGAGGGCTTCCCTGTTTCCGAGGTTCGGGTCAGCGGCTGCGCTGGCTCGTGGCCGGGCCTGCTGCGCGACGGCTGTGGCCGCCGCCACCGGAACGCGGCTGTCCACCACTGCGCGGCTGACCACCCGAGCGGGCCGGGCCGCCGCGTCGCGCGTTGTTGTTGCGCGGGGCTCCGGTGCGTGCCGGTGCCGGCTCTGCCTTCGGTGCAGGCTCGACGTAGCGGGCCTGCTCGCCGACGAGGTTCGCCACTGCAGGCGAGTCGGCGGTGACGCGGATCGGGGTGACCTTGATGTCGGCCTTGCGCAGCAGCACGGCGGTGTCCTTGCGCTGCTCGGGCAGAACCACGGTCACGACGTCGCCTGCGCTTCCGGCGCGCGCGGTGCGGCCGGAGCGGTGCAGGTAAGCCTTGTGCTCGGCCGGGGGATCGACGTGGACGACGAGCTGAACGTCGTCGACGTGAACGCCGCGGGCTGCGACGTCGGTGGCGACGAGCACGCGGGCCTGGCCGGAGGAGAAGGCCGCGAGGTTGCGGTCACGTGCGGCCTGCGAGAGGTTGCCGTGCAGGTCGACGGACGGGATTCCGGCGTCGGTGAGCTGCTTGGCGAGCTTGCGGGCCTGGTGCTTGGTGCGCATGAACAGGATGCGACGTCCGGTGCCGGAGGCGAGCTGGTGAACCAGCTTCTTCTTGGCTTCGACGCCGTCGACCTCGAACACGCTGTGAGTCATGGCCTCGACGTGTGAAGTGGCCTCGTCGACGGAGTGCGTGATCTGGTTGTGCAGGAAGCGCTTGACCAGTTTGTCGACACCGTTGTCCAGGGTCGCCGAGAACAGCATGCGCTGACCCTTGTCGGGGGTGGCGGCGAGGATCCGGGTGACGACGGGCAGGAACCCGAGGTCGGCCATGTGGTCTGCCTCGTCGAGGACGGTGATCTGTACGCCGTCGAGGGTCAGGTGGCGCTGCTTCATGAGGTCTTCGAGGCGTCCGGGGCAGGCGACGACGATGTCGACACCCGACTTGAGTGCGGAGACCTGGCGAACCTGAGAGACACCACCGAAGATCGTCGTGACCTTCAACGAGTATGCGGCGGCGAGGGGTTCGATCGCGACGGCGATCTGGGTGGCAAGCTCACGCGTCGGCGCAAGGATCAGTCCGCGCGGGCGGCCGGGCTTGCGGTTGCCGGGGAGTTGGCCGGCGAGGCGCGCGACCATGGGGATGGAGAATGCGAGTGTCTTTCCGCTGCCGGTCTTTCCGCGTCCGAGTACGTCGCGTCCCTGCAGTGTGTCGGGGAGCGTGTCGGCCTGGATGGGGAAGGCCTCGGTCTTGCCCTGGCTCGCGAGTACGTCTGCGATGGCCTGGGGTACTCCGAGTGCAGCAAAAGTCTGTGGGGTCGTCATTGTGATGAAAAGTGCCTTTCGGGCAGGGTGTTGCACCTGCGGGCCTTCGGGCCGAGATGCAAGGTGGCGAGACTGCCGGTGGGCAGTTTCGATCGCCGTAAGAGAAGCCTGTGCGGGGTGCACATGGTGATTCGGGAGCATTCCACGACGTCTGACGTGCAGTTACGCGCGTCGATACCGAGTGTAACCGAGTGCGGACCCGATCTCTTCCCGCGGTCGACGGTCACGCGGCGTCGGAGCCGAACAGTCCGTCGATGTAGACGTTCTCCGCCGGCGAGCTGTAGAGCTCGACCACCGGCATCGGCGGCGCGCTCGAATCGTACGTGTGCCCGGTGGGTGAGATGAGCCTGTACCGATGTCGCGCGTTCCGTTTGTCTCGTAGTGCTTCGGCCGTCCAGCCTTCGCCTTCTTTCGCGTAATTGCATGCGGCACAAAGACCTGCGCCGTTTTCGGCGCTTGTCGCTCCGCCCGCGGTGTGTGCGGTGATGTGGTCGTGGTGCCGGATGGGCGCGTCGCACCACGGGGTGCGGCACGTGCGATCGCGGAGATCGATGAGGCGTCCCAATGCGGTGGGAAATGCGCGGGATGTGGATTCGACGGCTGTCAGTGCGCCGGTTTTCGGGTGGGCATAGAGGCGACGTAATGCGACGCGCGTCTCATTGCCCTGTGCGCCGTCGAGTGCGTCGCGCACGAGTTGGCGTGCGACGTCCGACGGGATGTCGCCGTAGCCGTGCAGATATGCGGACGTGTCGCCGCCGGCGAGCAGGGTCGAATCCGAGATGACGATGTCGACGGTGACCGGTGGACCTTGAGCGGCCGATGCGCCGGTGACTCTCTCGAACACCAGGTCGGCCATGATCTGGTCGCGGCTGCGTGTGTCGCCACCTGCGTTGATGACGGTGTCGGCGTCGCGCCGCAGGGTCGCCCACATGCAGACGGTCTTCTCCATCGAGGTGAGCGCGGTGAAGAACCCCATCGATTCGGGTGCGGGGCGCGTACTGACTCGGCGTGCTGCGTATGCCTTTGCGCGTCGCTTGACCTGGGAGGCGGCGTCCAGTTCGTTGGCGAGTGCGCGGGCGCGACCCTCGATGGTGCGATCTCCTGCGCCGGCGAGGGTGGCGGGGTCTGCGCACAGGCGTTCATCGATGGTTCGGCGATCGTCGACGGTGAGGCACGCTGTTTCGCGAGCGAGGATCATGACGCGCCACTCGTTCAGTTCGCCGGCTTTCAGGCGGGCCAGGGTGTGTGGCATTTCATGAACGAGCGCACGAGCGAGCCCGAGATGAGTGCCGCCGCGGTTGGGTGACTCTCGTCGAGCCAGGCCGATCTGCGACGCAATTCCTGTGCGCCACTGCGCTTTCGGTTTGCCACGTTCACGACGTTCGGTGCTGATCACGGTTGCAACGGCATCGGTCACGACGGCTTGGGCCGCCACGCGGACGCATTTGACGGTTTCGAGAGCAGAGATGAGATCGACGCCTGCTGCTGCGTCGACGACTATGTCGGACGCCTGAAGACGCGCAACGAACCTCAACACCTCGGCGGATGTGAGCGGTGATTCTTGTATAGCTGAGACCACGAGTTCCTCCCCGGTACTCGAATGCATGTTCGAATGTACGCCGGTTCGGAAGGTAGTGCAATAGGGCGGGGTGTGAAATCTGAGAGTGCGCGACGAAAAGCGGGGCTGGTGCCCTCGGCAGGATTCGAACCTGCGACCTACCCTTTAGGAGAGGGTTGCTCTATCCCCTGAGCTACGAAGGCTGGTGATCGAACGAGTGCGCCAAAGTCCCTGGCCAGCAAGGTCTTTCGATCAGTCGAACAATCGGGTTGCGGGTGGGTCACTGTGGTACTGCACAGCGGGCCCACATCGCGGTCGTCAGTCTAGCGGTCCGCACCGCAGATCGTGAAGCAGGTTCGCGCTGCTGGTCACCACACCGGTCAGTGATGTGATCAGATTCAGGGCGGTGCGGTGCTGGTGGGCGGTGTAATCGGCGACCGATTCGATGCCGACGAAGCACTGAATGTCGCGGGCAAAAGCGTCGAACGTCGTCGCGAGAATTCCCGCCGAGGCGAAGACACCCACAATGACCAGCTGGTCACGGCCTCGTCGGCGTAGTTCGACCTCGAGATCGGACGCGTAGAACGCGCTGTAGCTGCGCTTCGCGATCGGAACGAAGTCCGATTCGGTGACCGCCACGTCGTCGGCAGACGGGCCCAACCCCCACATCGGCCCCAGCAGTCCACGCTGTTCGATCGCCTCAGCCGCCCGTGGACCGCTCGCCAGAATCGGCACTCCGGCAGACCTGGCGCGCGCGACCACCGCCGACGCTTCCTCAGCCACCCGCGCACGAACCGAGGAGTGCAGCACGTTCAGGTAGTACGGCTGCATGTCGTGGACCAGAAGTGCCGCGCGCTCGGGCCGCAACTCCCACTCGGGACCACCCACACAGTCGCGCAGAGTCTCGACCGCGTACTTCTCTACTTCGACGCTGAATGTGGCCACGTCGGTCATCCTCGTACAAACGCGCGCGCATGTGCCAGACGCGCGCAGAGTCGTCAGCCGCTGGCTGTCTATTTCGCTCGCACCTGACGAACGCGCGCGCGTTTGCGGATCCCTAGGCCCCAGCACCCCAGAACGAGCCCGATCCCCACCACTCAATCCGCGGCAATAGCATCCACGATGTTCAGGCGTGATGCGTGTACCGCAGGCGGAGCCGATCCCAGTAGCGAGAGGCCCAACGCGACGAGTCCGTACAACAGCACCGTCCAACTGGCGTTGTACTGCACTGGAATTCCGATGCTGGCACCGAGGATCAGCGTGCTCAGGTATTGCAGGCCGGCACCGATGATGAGGCCGAGCACACCGCCGACGATGCCCACAGACAGTGCCTCTGCGAGCACCATGCGTGCCAGGGTTCCTCGGCCGCCGCCCATGGCGCGCAGTACTCCGAGTTCACGTCGACGTTCGAGTACCGACAGCGTCAATGTGTTCAGCAATGCGACGGCAGCGACCAGTGCGACGATCCACTGCAGTGCGATGGCCAGCGCACCGGATTGGCGGATGGCCGCGCTGGTGCCCTCGAGTGCCGCGGCGCCCGTGTACACGAATGCTTCGGGCGGCAGCGTCGACCGCAGCGAATTCTGCACGGCTGCAACGTCTCCGTCGACGGTGATCTCGAGGTACGTCGCACCCGGGCGGTCGTAGAAGCGCTGCATCGACTCCAGCGAGATCGCCATCGTGCCGCCGGCGGCGTTGATATAGTCCACGAGATCGAGCACGCGTACGTCCTGCACCCCGGTCGGCGTCGGTAGATCGATGGAGTCTCCCGCCGTCACGCCCAGCGTCGTACCGAGCGCCTTCGAGAGCACCACCCCGTCGCCCGCGAGCAATCCCGCGCGTACGTCTGCGGGGAGCGAGGCCAGCGTCACCGCGTTGCTTCCGTCGGCGACGCCTTGGATGGAGACCAGCTCGTCGTCGATGGTCGCGTAGGCCCACTGCCCTTCGACGACGCGGGAGACGCCGGCCGTCGCCCGCACGGCCTCGTCTACGGCGGTGGGAACGATCGGGCCCGACGGTATGGCGTCGGGTGAGCTCATCGATACGTACAGGTCCGTGTCGGCGAGCGACGACAGTGATTCGGCGGCGGAGTCGGTCATGTTCGTCAACGAACCGGACACTCCCACACTGACTCCCACGGCGATGACGATGGTCATCACCGTCGCCCAGATGCGCCGCGGGGCGCGTTCGATCGTCGCGGTGGCGAGCCGTCCGGCACCACCCCATCGGCGGGGCACAGCGCCGGTGGCCCAGACGATCGGCCCGGTTCCGCCGACGCACAGTGCGACGACGCCGAACATGAACAGGGCACCGGCACCGAGGGTCAGTTGCCCGTCGACGTTGACGGCGAACACGAACGATCCGGCGATGGCGAGCAGACCGAACACGCCGGCGGCCAACGTGAACGACAGCTTTGGGCCGCCGGATGTTTCTCCGCCGCCGACCGCCAATGCTTCGATCGGCGAGATGCGATACACCTGAACGGCAGCCAGAGCGGACGCGCCGACGCAGGCCAGCACGCAAGCCACGATCGCGACGGGAATGGCGAAGCTCGGCAACACGTATTCGATTCGCGCATCGAATGCTTGCGACAGGAACGGCGGCAGGCTCTCGATGGCGATGCGGCCCATGATGATTCCGAGAGGTACCCCGACGGCACCGCCGACGAGACCCACCAGCACCGACTCGAACAACAGGTCGCGGACGATGTCCGCGCGCCGACCGCCGACCGCTCGGAGCAGGGAAATGGTGGGGCGACGCTTGGCGATGGCCATGTTCATGACGTTGAACACCAGGAACGCCGCGACGACGAACGCAATGAGGGAGACCATCAGCGTCGCATTGCGCGTCAGACTCATGGCCTGATCGGCTCTGTCGGCCCGGAATTCCGGATTCATCACCGAGACTCGGCCGGCCAACGCTGCGTCCAGGTCGGACCGCAGCGAATCCCCGCCACCGAGAACGAAGATCGAATCGAGCTGGCCCGGCCGGTCGGTCAACGCCTGCGCGGTGGGCAGCAACGTGACGGCGAACATGCCTCCACCGATACGCTGCGTGCCAGGGCCGTCGATCACGCCCACTACCGCAGTGGGTCTGTCGGCGATCGTGACCGTGTCACCCTGCGTCAATCCCGTTGCTGCTCCGACCAATACGCCCGACGGGTCGGACAGCAGACCCGCCGCGTTGCCGACCGCACCCTGCAGATCGGACTGCAGTGCCGTGATCGATGAATCGACACCCAGTACCGTCAGCTCGCCGACATCGGATCGCACGATGCTGCGGAGCAGGGGTACCGCCGCATCGACGCCCGCAACACCGCGTACGACGTCGAGTTCGTTCTGGTCGAATCCCGAATCGGTCACGCCGACCACTTCGTACTGCGCATTGCCTGCGATCGAGACCGCCAGACGTTCGACGGATCCGGTCAGCGATCCGTAGGTGCCGAGGACGGCGATGAGCAAACCCGCGGCGACGGCCACGACTCCCGCCGAGACCAGCGAACGCACCCAGTGCATTCGGAGGTCTCGGAGGCTGATGACGCGAAATCTGCTGAGCGCGGTACCGATCACCGAGGTGTACCAGCGGTGTCGGTGTCGACGCGGCCGTCGATCATGCTGACGACGCGATCGGTCGACCGAGCCGCCTCGAGGTCATGGGTTGCCATCACCACTGCCCGACGCCCCTCGCTGCCGTGGGCTACGTCGGCAAGAATCTCGAGGACGTTGTGGGAGGTCTTGGAATCGAGGTTGCCCGTCGGTTCGTCGGCGATCAGCAGCGCCGGGTCCATCATCAGGGCTCGCGCGATGGCGATGCGTTGAATCTGGCCGCCCGACAGTTGTGCCGGGCGGTGTTCGGACCGCTGCGCCAGCCCC
Organism: Rhodococcus sp. NPDC080181; assembly: GCF_040702225.1. Taxonomy (NCBI): domain Bacteria; kingdom Bacillati; phylum Actinomycetota; class Actinomycetes; order Mycobacteriales; family Nocardiaceae; genus Rhodococcus; species Rhodococcus sp. NPDC080181. The sequence continues at coordinate 235,681 of NZ_JBFBKN010000006.1, read as the reverse complement.
ACCATGTCCAACAGCCGCATCGCGTCGGCTTTCGCCTTCTTGATGGGGGTGCCGTCGAGCAGCTTCGGAACGGCGACGTTCTCCCACGCCGACATGGTCGGCAGCAGGTTGAAGAACTGGAAGACGAAGCCCACCTGATGGCGTCGGAAATCGGACTGTGCGTTGTCGTCGAGGGTGGTGACCTCGACGTCGTTGAATCGAATGGACCCGGCCGTCGGAGTGTCCAGCGCGCCGAGCATGTGCAGCAGTGTCGACTTACCTGCTCCGGACGGCGCGACCAGCGACACGAACTGACCACCGTCGATCGTGAGATCGATGCCGTCCAACGCGCGGACCGGTTGTTCGCCGGTGGGGTACTCCTTGACCACGCCGGACAACTGGAGCTTCAACTTCGTCATGCATGATCCCCTGCTTCTCGAATACTTCCGACGCTACCTGCCGTCGGGTCGAGAAACCGGTCGGAGTTCTCAGATCACGCTGCGCCGCGCGAGGATTCGAGCCGCCTGGCCACCAGTGCCGCCTGGAGGTGGCGGATACCGGACGGACGAGTCGGGTCGAACCCGGTCAGTTGTGCGATTCGCTTGAGGCGGTAGTCGACGGTGTTGGTGTGCAGATGGAGTTGCCGGGCGGAGCGCTGACGGTTGAGGTCGTGCGAAATGTGGATCTCGAGGGTCTCGAGCAATTCGGGTGACGAATCGAGTGGCTCGAGGATCTGGGTGAGGTGGCGTCGACCCGGTCCGGGACGAGTGAGCTGGTACTCGAGCACCAGGTCGTCCATCCGGTACAACCCGGACGGGCGGTGCAGCTGATGAGCCAGGGACAGCAGTTCGTGGACCTGGTCTGCTGCGGTGGGAATGTCGGCTGTCGCAGCCTGCTCGGCGGTGGCGGTGACGGGGACCTCTGCGGCGGTACCGATGCGGTGCACCAGCGCCTCGACCCACTCGTCGTCGTGGACGCCGGGGATCAGGACGGTTCCGCCCTCGGTGCTGAGCAGCGACAGGGGAGTGCGTCCGCACACGGTGGCCAGTTCGGCCTGCACGCGACGCAGCTTGCGCCGTGCAGCCACCGTCTTCTGGATGTTGGGGTCGTTCTCGTCGGGGTGCGGCGGTACCGACAGTGCGAGCACGAGGTAACTGTCGGCGAGTTCGATGCCCGACTGGCGGGCCATCGAGACGGCGTTGTGTCCGCTCAGCAACGAGGTGACCAGCGTGTGCGCGGCTGTGTGATGCTCGCTCGCCACCGCCTGAAGCTCTTCGACGTAGCTCTTGCTGGCCGCGATCGAGACCTTCTCCGACAGCAGCACGAACATGCGCGCAGCCTCGATCAACTGGGCGGCGTCGCCTTCTCCTGCCCGCTTGGACACCAGATTCCAACCGATCTGAATGCCCTCGTGGTAGACGCTGAGGACGGACTCGAGCGGGACACCCTCACGAGCCCATTGACTGGCCTTGGCGCGCAGTTCGGCCAAGTCGGACTCGGCAGGTGCGCGCCGCTCGTCGAGCATCTGCACGGCGATGCTGATGCATTTGACGGTGAATTCGGTGACGTCTCCGTGGAGTTGTTCACCGGGAAGTGAACCGCAGGGAGTATTGGCGGCGAAGTGGCCTACCAGGAGGCGCGCCACTGCGCGAAAATCGCGAAGGGGAGCCGAAGCAGGCTGCCCTGCGACCATGATTCCGAGGCCAGTCGAGTTGTGAACGGTCACAGATCAACCCTTCGTGTTGGATTCTTCAGGTTTTGAGAGAGCTACCGTACTCACGCGTAGAAACGCGCTTCCTGTCGTGAATCTATGCAACTTCAGCCAAAATGGCAGGTTTTTCAAACTTCAAGTTTGTTTCCTGGCCTCTAACAGGATCGATCATAGGTTGTTATCTACGTGTGATCCATGGTTTCGGCAAAACTCGTTGTGATTTATCTCGAGCGGGCCACGAGAGGCCTTGCGACTTGCCCTAAACAATGCAGAAGGCGGTCCCATCGCCTGCGCTACGCGCCTACCTTGATCTCGGATCGGTCCGGACGAGCGGGGTGAGAGGACGAGTATGCGCAGCGACATCGGGCAGTTCACGGTTCTACGGGAACTGCAGCCGACGATCGACGACAACCTCGCGCGCCACCGCTCGACAGCTGTCTCCTGGCAGCCCACGGATTTCGTCCGGACCGAGATGTACTGGGGAACGCGTACGTCACCGCTGACCGAAGCCGCCAAGGCGGCACTGGTCACCGATCTCCTCACCGAGCAGAACATTCCGCTGTATCGGTGCGAGGTCGCGGCGTCGGGTACCGGCTCATGGCCTGCCTGGCTCGCCGAGTGGAGCGCCGAGCGCACCCGGCATGCTGCAGCCGTCACCGACTATCTGGTCGCCACGCGCAGCGTCGATCCGACGGCACTCGGTCGAGCTCGCGCACAGTGCAAGACGGTGGGATTCGACTCCCCGATGAACGGCGCTCACCTCCTTCGTTCTCTGGCGCAGGTGACCCTCGACGAAACGATCAGTAGCGTCTGCCATACGAATACCGCGCACCAGTGCCACGATCCGGTTGCCGATCGCTTGCTCGGCCGGATAGTCGACGACCAGAAACTGCACGTCACCTTCTTTGCGAATCTGGTGTCGGCAGCGCTCGACGTCGCCCCCGCTCCGACCGTCACGGCGATCACCGAAGTAGTCATGAACGCGCAGTTGCCGGGTACCAACCTGCCCGGCTTCGGTCGGAGCGCCATGCTCATCGAGCGGGACGAGATCTTCGATCTTCGACGTCATCTCGACGAGGTGCTGCTGCCGACGCTCGCTCGGTGGCGCGTCTTCGAGCGGACCGACCTGGGCGTCGGTGTCCGCAGCCGCGACCAATTGGCCGACTACCTGGTCCATCTCGACACCCGGGCCGCGGCAGCCGAGGCGAACCGCACCCGAACTCCGGGGTACGCAGACGCGCTGCGCGCCAGCTGAGGTGAGTGCATCACGCCTTCGGCGACCATTCATCGACTAGCCTGAACCCCTGTTCGTCATTCACCGAGCCACCGGGCTCGGGGCTACTACCGGAGGCCGACACGTGACAGGGCATCGACCGATCATCGTCGGCATCGACGGTTCCGCTGCGGCCGACAAGGCTGTGATCTGGGCGGCCCTGTGCGCTCGGCGACGGGATCGGCGATTGCACATCGTGACGGCCGTCGACATGCCAGGCGTTGTCGATCTGAGCGAATTCGCAGGCGAGGCAACCGAATTCGTCGCCACGGCTAAATCCCGGCTCGCAGCCGCGGAAACGCTGGCCGTGTCGGTCGTCGACGACCCGACGTTCGAGGTGACCTCGAGTGCCGTCGAAGGCGGCGTGATGGACGTACTCATCGGCGTATCGGCCCAAGCCGAGCTCCTGGTGATCGGAGCGAGCGAAACGGGCGCTGTCACACTCTCTCTGGCCGCCCACAGCGTGTCACCCGTCGCCGTCGTACGCGGCCGGGACATCGACGGCCGTCCCGTCGCCGAGGGCCCGGTCGTCGTCGGCGTGGACGGATCCGACGTCAATCAGGCAGCGGTCGAGTGGGCGTTCGCCGAGGCCTCGGCGCGTGATGCTCCGTTGATCGCGGTACACGTGTGGTCCGACGTGGATCTGACGCGCTCGTTCGGTCGCGCGCCCGCGGATTGGCAGGCCATCGCCGACACCGAGGAAGCGGTGCTGGCGGAAAGTCTCGCCGGGTGGCAAGAGCGGTTCCCGGAGGTCGACGTCCAACGCGTCGTCGCCCAGGATCGCCCCGTTCGAGTGCTCAGCGGACTGTCCGAAACGGCAGCGGTGATCGTGGTGGGTAACCGGGGGCGCGGCGGATTCGGGGGAATGCTTCTCGGGTCGACGAGCTTCGCTCTGGTCAACACCGCAGATTGCCCGGTGTTGGTCGTCAGGAAAGCGGTCACATAGCGACGGTCAGCAAGAAGCTGACGTCTTCGAGAGCTTCGACGCTGTGCCGTGCGTCGGGGATGACGAGGAGATCGCCGGTTGAGCCCTTCCAGGTCTTCTCACCGCTGATCAGTTCCAACTTGCCGCTGAGGACGAGGACGGTCGACTCACCGCTGAGATCGTGTTCGGCCAGCTTGTTACCCGCGGCCAGCGCCACGACGGTCTGCCTCAATTTGCGGCTGTGGCCGCCGTACACCGTCTGCGAACTGCGGCCACTCGACGCGCCGACTGCGAGCTTGAGTTGCTGACGGGCAAGTGCGGTGAGTGACTTCTTGTCCATAGCCGCCAGTATGACGCACCACCCGCAGCCGCGATGGGGGAATCATGAACGCGCTCAAACAGTTTGGGTAGGCTTCCCGTACTCCACATATCTGAACTGTCTACCGTCCACTCTGCTGGTGAGCCAGTCACCCGTCTTCTTGATCCAATCGCCTTCCACCGTTGGCGCATCCGTATCGCCCGGTACCTCGACATCGATTTCGGTCACATGCAGGGTTGTGGCGAATGGCATTGCCGATCGGTAGATTTCACCACCGCCGATTATCCACACGGTCTCGTCTCCGACCAGGGCCAGGGCATCGTCCACCCCGCCACAGGTCTCGGCACCGGGTGCCTCGAGCGAGCGGTTTCGAGTGACCACTATGTTGCGACGGCCCGGAAGCGGTCGAAACCTTTCGGGCAGAGATTCCCACGTTTTGCGCCCCATGATGACCGGATGATTCATCGTCACGGCTTTGAACCGGGCCATGTCCTCCGGTACTTCCCACGGAATCCTGCCGGCTTCGCCGATTTTGAGGTTGGAACTCTGCGCCCAGATCAGGCCGACTTCTCTCGATGCACTCACACCGCTACCGGGGCCTTGATTGCAGGGTGGTGCTGATAGTCGACGATCTCGACGTCGTCGAAAGTGTAGTCGAAGATCGAATCCCTTTGTGCCAGTTTCAGAGTCGGGTAGGGGTACGCCTCGCGGGAGAGCTGCTCGGCAACCTGGTCGCGGTGGTTGTCGTAGATGTGGCAGTCGCCGCCGGTCCACACGAACTCGCCGACGTCGAGGCCGGTCTGTGCGGCGACCATGTGGGTCAGGAGTGCGTAGCTGGCGATGTTGAAGGGGACGCCGAGGAACATGTCTGCGCTGCGTTGATACAGCTGGCACGAGAGCTTGCCGTCGGCGACATAGAACTGGAAGAACGCATGGCACGGCGGCAGGGCCATCTGTGGGATTTCGCCGACGTTCCACGCCGAGACGATCATTCGCCGCGAATCCGGATCGGTCTTCAGAGTCTCGATGACCTGGCTGATCTGGTCGATGTGCTCGCCCGACGGGGTCGGCCACGAACGCCACTGCACTCCGTAGACGGGGCCGAGTTCGCCGTCCGGAGCTGCCCACTCGTCCCAGATGCTGACGCCGTGTTCCTGCAGCCACGTGACATTGGAGTCTCCGCGCAGAAACCACAGCAGTTCGTAGACGATCGACTTGAGATGGACCTTCTTGGTGGTGATCAACGGGAAGCCCGCGGCCAGATCGAAGCGCATCTGATGCCCGAACACGCTGGTCGTCCCGGTTCCCGTCCGGTCGGATTTGGCTGTACCGGTGTCGAGGATGCGGCGCAGCAGATCTTCGTACGGAGTCGGAACCATCACGACGGCCATCGTAGCTGCATACTGGACGCATGCCGGAATTACCCGAGGTGGAGGCCCTTGCCGGCTTCTTGCGCGAGCATGCCGTCGGTGCCGTGATCGGCCGCATCGACATCGCGGCGCTCAGCGTTCTCAAGACCTTCGATCCGCCGATCACCGATCTGCAGGGTCGCGACGTCACCGATGCCGCGCGGTTCGGAAAGCATCTGGCGCTGCAGGCGGGTGACCTGTGGCTGATCACCCACCTGTCGCGAGGGGGTTGGCTGCGATGGGTGGACAACCCCAGTGTTGCTCCGCCGAAACCGGGTAAGGGGCCGTTGGCGCTGCGGATCCACTTCTTCACTCCCGAGGGCGCGACGCCCGCCATCGACCTGACCGAAGCCGGTACCAAAAAGCGATTGGCGGTCTGGGTGGTCCGTGATCCTCAGGAGGTTGCGAGCATCGCCCGGCTCGGGCCGGACGCGATGACGGTCACCGAGCTCGAATTCGCCGAGATTCTGGGCAGCACCACAGCTCGTCTGAAGACCTCGTTGGTGGACCAATCGTTGCTCGCCGGAATCGGCAACGCCTACTCGGACGAGATCCTGCACGTCGCCAAGCTCTCGCCGTTCGCGTCGTCGAGCAAGCTCGACGCGGAATCCGTCGCGGTTCTCTATGCCGCGATGCGCTCGGTCCTGTCCGACGCGGTGGACCGCTCGGCCGGGCAGGATGCGGCGCGTCTGAAGGGGGAGAAGCGATCCGGCATGCGGGTGCACGCCAGAACCGGGCTACCGTGCCCGGTCTGCGGAGATCCGGTGCGCGAGGTCGCCTACGTGGACCGCTCTTTTCAGTACTGCGCGACGTGCCAGACGGCCGGCAAGATTCTTGCCGACCGCCGAATGTCGCGGTTGCTCAAGTAGCCGGTTCGAGCGTCTGGCTGGCGTAGCCGCGATAGCCTTCCCACGCTTTGCGGCGATCGCTGCGCGGATCTTTCTGCACCCGAGTTCGCGTGTCGAAGATCAATGTCTTGCGCTCGGTTTCGTCGTAGGCCGGCCACGATTCCAACGGCTTTCCGTTGGTGGCGAACGCAATCCAGTGTGACTGCACCTGCTCGGTGACCTCCGCGAACGACTTTCGTCCCCCTGTCGCGGTCAGGGCCTTGCCGAACAACGTCTCGTTGATGCCGAAGACTGCGAACAACTCGAACCCGTGAGTAGCGTCGAGGCCCAGCAACTTCATCGACCGAGGGGCGAAGTCGAAGCGATAGAAGTACGTCGGTGCGTGACGCGAATGTCCTTCGGCCACTTCGAGAGACGGCTTCCAGAACGTGAAATCCCCGCCGAAGTCGATGGCGGCCCGCTCGCTTGGGTATCCACGGTATCCGCCGGTGACAACCGGTTCCGCCGAGGGATCGGTGAGGGAGAAGAGTTTGGAAATGCGTTCGGGGTTGGTGGGCAACGCGTCCAGAAACTTCGGAAACAGTGTTCCCTCACGGGCATTGGTGCCGATGATCAGCGGCACGTCGTGTGCGGTGCCGTTCGCGTACGCCTCGACCGGATCGACAGGAAGGAAATCACCGTCGATCACCGGGCCGAAGGGGAGCAGGCCGGGAGTGCGGTGCAGCGTGGTGAGTCCGAGCTTGGTGCCTGCTCGGCCGAGTGCCAGTACCTCGGCGTTCTCCAGGGTTTCCACCGCGGTCTCGGCGGTGCCTCCGAGGTACCCGACGTACTCGCTCGCCCACTGGTCCGCCCGGTGCTTGGCGGTCGTCATGCCCGGTGCCGAGCTTTCGGCAATTGCCTGGGCGAAAAGGCCGTTCGCGGCGGGCACTGTCATCAGGGTGGTGACGGCATTGCCGCCTGCGGACTCGCCGAAGACGGTGACGTTGTCGGGATCTCCGCCGAACTCGGCGATGTTGCGCTTTACCCACTCCAATGCCGCCACCTGGTCGCGTAGTCCCAGGTTGGAATCGAACGGCCGCTCGGGGGTCGAGAATCGCGACATGTCGAGGTAGCCCAAAGCGCCGAGTCGGTAGTTGACCGACACGTAGATGATGCCGTCGCCGTCCTGCAGCGAGCGCCGGACCAGCGAACCTCCGCCGTACAGCGGGGTGGCCGACGTGCCGAGGGTGTACGCACCGCCGTGGATGAACACCATGACCGGTCTGGGTGTCGTGCTCGGCGTGCTCGGTGCCAGGACGTTGAGTGTCAGGCAGTCCTCGCTCGACGGTTGGTACTTGCCGATTGCGAGCATCGTGCCCCGCTTGTGCTGAACGGATGCGTTGCCCCACTCGGTCGCGTCGCGCACGCCCTGCCACGGCTGGGTGGGTTGAGGTGCGCGGAACCGGAGCGGACCGACGGGAGGGGCGGCGTAGGGAATGCCCCGCCAGGTGGTGAGATTGCCGACCGGCTTTCCCTCGATCATGCCGTCCGTAGTGGTCACGCGTGTTTTCACAGCCATTTCGCGATACTACCGGGCGCTTCTTACCCGGTGGTAAGAACCGGCAGGGTCGGGTACCGGGCAGACTCGAAAGCATGCCTTTCGAGTATCGAGCCGAGATAGTGGAGCTGCTGCGAGCGCCCTCGCACGCGTACTTCGGGAGATCCAAGGACGGCCCAGCCGAGGTGCCGACCGAATTGCCGGACAGCGTCGAGATCGTCGCCCACAAGGGCATCCGCGGCGATCGGTTCTTCGGGGTCAAGGCTCATACCGAGGCAGCGGTGAGCTTTCTGGCACTCGAAGCCTGGGACGCCGTCGGCGAGGTACTGGGCGTCGACGTTCCCGACCCGGCCGTGGCCAGACGAAACGTTGTGGTCCGCGGGTTGGAACTCGACCCACTGCGCGGACTGGAATTCGAGCTCGATTCCGGTGACGGCTGGATTCGCTTCCGGGGCGGCCGACCTGCCCATCCGTGCGCGTGGATGGACCGCATGGTGGTCGACGGCGCTCGCAAGGCACTGATCGGTCGCGGTGGATTGCGGGTCGAGCCGCTCTCGGACGGAATCCTGCGAGTCGGGCCGCTGTCGGTGCGTTCCCCGGTCGAACTGGATGCCTCGCGAGCTGCGCTGTCGATTCGGCGCGCGCAGCCCATCTGACGCGAAGCCAGGGGTCGCTCTTGCTCACGAAGTAAATCTGTGCCCATAATGTGAGCAATGGTGCGACGCATCACACCGGCCCGTCATGCATGGCGGCGGTCACTCTCTGGTGGAAAGACCTACCGATGTCCGATTTGTGGATCGTGATCAACACCGTCGTCGCAGTACTGGCGGTGGTGGTCTTCATCGTTCGTTTCCATTTCAACCCGGTGATTTCGCTGGTGCTCGGGGCTGCGTACCTGGGCCTGGCGACCAAGCTGGGAGTGTCGACCACTGTCGACACGATCACTGGCGGATTCGGCGAGATCATGGCCGAGGTCGGATTGCTCATCGCGTTCGGCGTCCTGATGGGTTCGGTGCTGCAGGAGATGAGCGCCATCCAGCGTCTCGTCGGCACCTTGCTGAGAGCCTTCGGCCCCAAGCGGCTCCCGTACGCGCTGTCGCTGACCATCGCGACTCTGTTGCAGTCCATCTTCCTCGACGTGTTGCTCGTGATCTCCGCACCGCTCGCACGCAACCTCGCCCCTAAGATCGGCAAATACGGCACGGCGAGGATGGCCACGGCGCTGGCCATCGCCCTGGAGTGCGGCATCGTGTTCATGGTTCCCGGAGTCGCGACGCTGGCGCTGGCCGGATTGCTCGGCGTGCCGTTGGGCAAGATGATGATCTACGGACTGATCCTCATCGTTCCTGTCGTCGTGCTGTCGGTGGCCATCATGTCGTTCGTCTTCCGCCACGGTTGGTGGAACGAGGAGAAGGACGAGCAACAGATCGTCGCGGTGTCGGAGCCGGTGGTCTCGGAGCCCGTCGAGTCCGACGACGAGCCCCTCGGTGCCGGCGGCGGCGTGGCCCAGAAGGTGCGCACCGAGAAGCAGACCTCGCTGCTGGTGTTGCTCTCGCCGTTGCTGCTCGCGCTCGTCCTGATCGCGATCGGTGCCGTTCTCGAAGTCGCCGAGATATCGGTTCCGGTAGTCGAATTCATCGCCAGCCCGGTCATCGCGCTGCTCCTCGGACTGGTCGGGACGTGCCTCATCGGCCGTTACCACGTCGGCCAGCAGCGGGTGGAGAAAGCTCTCGCTCGTGGTTTCGCGGAGAGCGGTCAGATCCTCATTCTCACCGGTGTCGGTGGATCGCTCGCAGCCGTCATCAACGAGGCGGGTCTCGGCGACATACTGGGCCAGTACTTCACGGCCAGTACCGCGGCTCCACTGTTGATGGTGTGGGTCATTGCGGCCGCGTTGCATATCGCGGTCGGATCGGTGACGATCTCCGCCATCACCTCGGCCGGCATCCTCGCGCCTGTCGCGCCCCTGATCGGTCTCGACCCGGTGTTCATCGCGCTCGCCGCCGGTGCCGGATCATTGTTCGCCGTGCACGTCACCAGTAACACGTTCTGGCTGCTGCAGTCCTTGATGGGCCAGTCGACGAGGGGCACACTCAAGACGTGCTCGGTGGGCGTGTCGGTGGCATCGGTCATCGCCATCGCCTTGATCGTGCCGATGAGCTGGATCCTGTGACCTCTTCCGCGAATACAGAAAGGAACACGATGGCATTGCCGCTCAGTGGAGTTCGAGTTCTCGAACTCGGCAACTACATCGCCGCACCCACGGCGGCCAGGATGCTCGCCGATTTCGGTGCCGAGGTGATCAAGGTCGAAAGGCCGGGTACCGGTGACGAATTGCGCAATTGGCGGCTGTATTCCGGTACGACGTCGATGCTGTACCGCACGATCAACCGGAACAAGAAATCGATCGTGCTGGACCTGCGCACCGAGCAGGGACGCAAAGATGTGGTCGACCTCGCCGCGCACTGCGACATCGTGCTCGAGAACTTCAGACCCGGCACACTCGAGAAGTGGGGGATCTCGCCCGAGGTTCTCAGTGCCGCCAACCCGGAGCTCATCATCACGCGTATCTCGGCATTCGGGCAAACCGGTCCGATGTCGCAGCGACCCGGATTTGCCGCTGTGGCAGAGGCGTACGGCGGCTTCCGCAACCTCGTCGGTGATCCGGACAGGCCGCCCGTGCGGGTCGGTGTGTCGATCGGCGACTCGATCGCCGGTCTCTATGCGGCGTTCGGATGTGTCATGGCGTTGTTCCAACGACAGACGCAGCGTGCAGCAGAGAAATCGGACCCGTTGTCGCTCGAACAGCGTTCCATCGACGTGGCCTTGAACGAATCCATTCTGTCGATGATGGAGTCGCTGATTCCGGATTATCTGGCGTACGGCGTCGAACGCGAACGGACGGGCGGCCGAATGGAGGGCATCGCGCCCTCGAATGCGTACCCGTGCAACGACGGTCACTCGATCATCATCGCCGGTAACGGCGACGCCATCTTCCAGCGCTACATGGAGACCATCGACCGTCCCGATCTGGGAGCCGATCCGGACCTGGCGACCAACGCCGGCCGGTGGCGTCGCCGGGACGAGCTGGACGCCGCGATCTCGGCTTGGACCGGATTGCGTTCGCGCGCCGAGGCATTGAAGATACTCGATGCCGCGGGGGTGCCGTCGGGTCCGATCTACACCGCTGCGGACATCGTCGCCGACGAACAGTACGCGGCCCGCAACATGATTCAGCACTTTCCGGTCGACACCGGCCAGGGAGAGCCCACCGACGTCGGGTTCGTCGGAGTTGTCCCGGTGATCGGTGATGCATCCCTGCCGATCCGTTCGGTCGGGCCGGATCTGGGCGAGCACACCAGAGAAGTACTGTCGACGCTGCTCGGCCGGACCGACGAAGAGATGGGCCTGTAGATGTACGGTTTCACCCCCACCGCGGAGCTACGCGACGTCACGATGCGCGACGGACTGCAGCTCACCGGCAAGATGCTCTCCACCGAACGCAAACTCGAGATCGTCAGGGCCCTCATCGAACTCGGCGTGCCGGCCCTCGAGATCGGTTCGATGGCACGCGGCGACAAAGTGCCGCCCATGGCCAACACCCTCGAGGTCATCGGCGAGCTGACCGCCGAGGAACGCGAGCGATGCTGGGTGTGGGTCGCCACTCCACGCCACGTCGAGAAGGCCGCTGCTGCAGGCGCTCGCAACTTCCAGTACTGCTTCTCCGCGTCGGACTCGCACAACCAGGCCAACATCGGGCGCACCACCGAGGTATCGCTGGCCGCGATGCCCGATGCCGTCGACATCACCCGCTCGGTGGGCGGACAGATCGAGCTGTGTATCGCAACGTCGTTCACCTGTCCTTTCGAGGGACAGGTACCGCCCGATCGGGTCATCGAGATCGCCAACGACGAACGAGCCACGGGCGCAACGGATATTGTCATCTGCGACACCCTCGGACAGGCAGTACCGGTTCAGGTGTCGTCGCTGATCTCACGGGTACGCGCGGAAACTCCGGACCGCCGGGTGGTGTTCCACGGTCACGACACGTGGGGTCTGGGCGTCGCGAACACTCTGGCCGCCATCTCGGCCGGAGCCGCGATGGTCGACGGTTCGCTCGGCGGACTGGGCGGCTGCCCCTTCGCCCCCGGTGCCAGTGGCAACACCTCGTCCGAGGACATTCTCTTCGCGACGAGGCCGGACTGGTTCGAGCCGAAGACGCTGGCACGCATGGTCTCTCTGTCGGAGGGCCTGCTGGCCGAACTGGAGGAGCCCATGCGATCGAAAACCGTGCAGGGTGCCAGGTCCGAGGCGCACGTGTTCGAGTGGGTCGTATGAGCCGCATTCTCGTCACGTCGGAAATCCCGGCTCCCGGCATGGACATTCTGCGGGCCGCCGGCGAGGTCGACCTCCGCGAGTTGGACCACGAGCAGTTGGTCGAGGCATGCGCCTCGGGGGATTACTCCGTCGTGGTCTCCCAGCTACGCGACCGGTTCGATGCGAAGCTGCTGGCCTCGGCATCACTCGTCGGGATATCCAACTATGCCGTCGGATTCGACAACATCGACATCGCGGCCGCCACACGCTACGGAATCACCGCCGCGAACACTCCAGGTGTGCTGACGGATTCGACCGCAGACATCGCGATGCTCCTCATTCTGTCCACGGCCCGCCGCGCCGTCGAGGCCGATGCCTTCGTTCGGTCCGGATCCTTCACCGGGTGGGAGCCCGAACTGTTGCTGGGCAGCGATGTCTCGGGCCGTGTGCTCGGCCTTGCCGGTTTCGGTCGTATCGCTCGGGCCACCGCTCGGCGGGCACTGGGTTTCGGCATGACGGTGAAGTTCTGCCCCCGGCCGCCCGGCGACCGAGAGGTCTCCGACGACGAACTCGGTGAGTTCGCCGGCCGCGTCGAACATGCGGCGTGGGACGAGATCGTCGCAACGAGTGACTTTCTGTCGCTGCACGTCCCGTTGTCGGACTCCACCCGGCATCTGGTCGATGCTGCCGTGTTCGAGGCCATGAAGCCGTCGGCGATTCTGATCAATACCGCCCGTGGGCCAGTGGTCGACGAGGCAGCGCTGGTGATTGCTCTACGTGAGAAATCGATCGCTGCAGCAGGATTGGACGTCTACGAACGCGAACCTGCGCTCGAACCGGGCCTGGCCGAACTGTCCAATACCGTGCTCCTACCGCACGTGGGCAGCGCGACGGTCTCGGTGCGCTCGGAGATGGCGCGCCTGTGCGCCACCAATGCCGTGGCGATGCTGCGCGGTGAGCTCCCGCCGCACCCGGTCAATCCCGAGGCCTGGGGTCACGCGGGGTAGCGGCCGCCGAGGGTCCGGGTGATCTGTTCGGCATGCGAGATCAGCAGGTCCACCCAGGCCTCGCACTGCGACTGCGGCATCCGTAATGTCGGGCCGCTGATGGTGACGGCACCGACGATGTCCGAGGCCGAATCGAACACCGGAGCGGACAGCCCCGATGCGCCGGTCTCGCGCTCACCGGTGGTGATCGCGTAGCCGTCGGACCTTGTCTGCGCCAACAGTTCCCGCATCGTCTCGGCCTCGGTCACCGTCTGCTCGGTCAGCGATTCGAGTTCGCGGGACAGAACACGCTCTGCCAGTTCCGAGTCCCAGGCCAGTAGGACACGGCTGGCCGATCCTGCGCTGAGCGGAATGACCTTGCCGACGTACATGTCTCGTCGCAACGCATGCCGCGTCTCGGCAATGGCCACGCATACACGGTAGTTCTGCTCGGGCCGAAAGAAGCACGCGGTCTCGGTCGTCAGATCGCGCATGTCCTTGAGGATCGGGTTGACGACCGACAACACGTCGAGATCCTTGGTCGCCGTCGCGGCCCAGTACGCCATCCGCACCCCGATGCGGATGCGATCGCCGCCTCGATCCAGAAAGCCCTGTTGAACCAGGTTGGTGACCAGACGCTGCACCGTCGAGGTGGGCAGCCCGGTGCTCTGCTGAATCTCGCCCAGCGTCATGGCCGGGCGATCGAACGAGAACGCATCGAGAATCTCGGTGATCTTGCCCAGCACGAGAAGCGGCTGCTGCTTCGGCGAATTCTCGGTCACTCGACCAATCTACTCGGCAACGCGGGAGACGACCCGAGTGATCGCGTTCGGTGTCAGCATTGTGCTCCCAGTACGGGTAGCGTCCCAACGATGTCCGAGCGACGTACTCTGACCACCGGGCGAGTGGTATTTCTGGTGGTTGCTGCCGCAGCACCGATGGCGGCCATGATCGGTAATGTGCCACTGGCCTTGATTCGCGGAAACGGGGCGGGATTGCCTGCCGCGTACGCGATCAGTTCCGTTGTGCTGCTCTGCTTCTCGGTCGGGTTCGCGGCGATCGCGCAGCAGGTCTACAGTACCGGTGCGTTCTACACCTACATCGGTCTCGCGTTGGGTAAACCGCCCGGAATTGCTGCCGCGTATGTCGCAGTTGTCGCATATACGTCACTTGCGTGCGGGCTTTCGGGAGCATTCGGTTATTTCACCCATTTGGTCTTCGCCGATTCGGGCATCGATATTCCGTGGTACGTCTTCACCGGCGTTGCCGTGGTGGTCGTGGCAATTCTCGGGTTCAGAAATGCCGACCTCTCCGCCAAGGTCTTGGGGACACTGATGGTGCTCGAGTTCGCTTTTCTGGTGGTGTTCGACGGTTTGGTCGTCGGGCAGAAGGGTGCTGCCGCAGTGCCACTGGAGTCGTTCACACCCACTCAGGTGTTCTCCGGTTCGCTCGGTATTGCCATGATGTTCGCCTTCTCGAGCTTCATCGGGTTCGAATCCGCAGCGTTGTACGGGGAGGAGACCAAGGACCCGCGGCGGAGCATCCCGCGTGCGACGTTCATTGCGGTGTCGATCATCGCGGTCTTCTACGTCACGACGAGCTGGATCGTCGTCGGTGCGGCAGGCGGTGTCGACGCTCCGGCGCTGGCCCAGACCGAACTGGGCAACCTACTGTTCACGCTGGCGCGTGAGTACGGCGGAACCGTGCTGTACGACGGCACCGCAGTGCTGCTGTGCACCAGCGTGCTCGCGTCGTATCTGGCAGTGCACAACGCCGCCAGTCGTTATCTGTTCGCGCTGGGGCGTGAGCGGGTACTTCCGGTGTGGCTCGGCCGAATTCACCCGCGGCACGCGAGCCCCCATATCGGGAGCATCACCGCATCGGTGGTGGCAGCGGTATCGCTGACGGGCTTCGCGGTGGCCGGTGCCGACCCCTACCTGAGTTATGCGGCCGGTGCCATCGGCCTCGGCACTCTGGGTGTCATTGCGCTGCAGGCCGCCGCGGCACTGTCGGTGGTCGTGTTCTTCATCGGCCATCCCGATCGATCCGTGTGGCGCACCGCGATTGCCCCGGGCATCGGATTTCTCGGGTTCACGACCGGATTGATTCTCGCCGGAACGCATTACAGCGTGCTCACCGGATCCGATTCTGCCGTCGTCAACGCGGTACCGGTCGTGCTCATCTTCGCAGCGATCCTCGGAGTCCTGGTGGCTCTACGCCTGAGGCGAACCGACCCGACAACTTACGCCGGCATAGCTGCGGCATATGCGCGGAGCTGAACCTGTCACCGGCGCGATTCGAGTAGTCGGAGCCAGATTTCGCTGACCGTCGGATACGACGGCACCGCATGCCACAGATCGTCGAGCGATACCTTCCCGACCACGGCAACGGTGGCCGCGTGTACCAACTCGGCCACACCCGGACCGACGAAGGTCGCCCCGACGAGAGTGTCGGTGGCCCTGTCGATCACCAACTGCGCACGACCCGAATAGTCGTCCTGCTGTAGGGAGGAACCCGCGACGGCGATGTCCTGGGCCGCGATCTCGACGTCGATACCGGCTTCGCGCGCCTTGGCCTCGGTGAGCCCGACCGAGGCGACCTCGAGGGGCGTGAACACGACCTGGGGAATCTGTCCGTGGTCGGCGGTGGCGCGAAACTTTCTGTGATCGAGCGGCTTTCCCTCGGCCCGGGCGGCGATGACGTCACCGGCCACCCGTCCCTGATACTTGCCCATGTGCGTCAACGGTGCCCGGCCGTTGAGATCGCCGACGGCATAGAGCCAGTCGTGGTCCCCCACAGTGAGGTGGTCGTCGACGTCGACGTATCTGCCGTCGGGAAGACCGACGGTGGACAGTCCCAGATCCGAGCTCGCCGGGGAGCGGCCCGC
Source organism: Rhodococcus sp. NPDC080181 (assembly GCF_040702225.1). Taxonomy (NCBI): domain Bacteria; kingdom Bacillati; phylum Actinomycetota; class Actinomycetes; order Mycobacteriales; family Nocardiaceae; genus Rhodococcus; species Rhodococcus sp. NPDC080181. The sequence goes on along the minus strand of NZ_JBFBKN010000006.1, from coordinate 219,490 downwards.
CGCGACCAGCACCTCGTCCACGACGAGGTCCTCGCCGCCGACCGTGAGAGTGACCGGACCACCGTGGATTCGGCCGACGCCGGTGTCGGCGGGATCTTGTCGCGACACAGCCGTCAGGGACGCGTCGAGCATGATCGTTGCGCCGCGTTGTTTCAGTGCATCGGCGACGAGCTGCCCGGCGAACGGCTCGGAGCCGGCCAGCAGGGACGAGCCGCGCACGATCATCGTGACTTTCGCCCCCAGGGACAGCAGCCACGTCGCTGCCTCGCTCGCCACGACACCGCCGCCGATGATGGCCACGTGGCCGGGGGTCTCGTGAATGTTCGTGGCGTCGCGGGAGATCCACGGTCGGGCGTCGCGAAGGCCAGGCGTGTTCGGTACCGACGCGGTGGTGCCGGTGGCCAGAACCACTGCGTGCCGGGCCGTGAGCGTTCTGCCGTCGACCTCGACGGTCTTGACCCCGCTGAGCCGTCCGTGGCCCCGGATCACCGAGATGCCCGCGGACTCGGCCCACGACACCTGCGACGAGTCGTCGAGGCCGTGAGTGAAGGATTCGCGTCGGGCCAATACGGCGTCGGCGTCGAGGGGCTGATCGCCGACCAGTTCTTTCACACCCGGCATGTTTCGGGCGGTATCGAGCACCTCGCTCGGCCGCAGGAGCGCCTTGCTGGGCATGCATGCCCAGTACGAGCATTCGCCGCCGACGAGTTCGTGTTCGACGATGGCGGCGGTGCGGCTGCTGCCTTGTATCGCGTACTGCGCGGCATTCTCACCGACGGGTCCTCCGCCGATGACGATCACATCGAATTCCGAGCTCTCTGGGGCCATTGCTCCACAGTGACATAGGCTCCCCGCTTATGGCGACCACTCGGAGCAAGATTCTGATCACCGGCGCGAGTTCAGGACTCGGTGAGGAGATGGCGCGCCGCTTCGCGGCCATGGGCCGGGATCTCGCTCTCTGTGCGCGACGGGTCGAGCGGCTCGACGAGCTTCGTTCCGAACTGATGACGCAGCATCCCGGGATCACCGTGGCGGTACGCGCCCTCGACGTCACCGATCACGATGCCGTGGTGACGGTGTTCGGCGAACTGCGCGACGAGTTGGGCGGCCTGGATCGAGTTGTCGTCAATGCCGGACTCGGCAAGGGTGCGAAGATCGGATCCGGTCGCTCGGACGCCAATCTGCAGACCGCGCGCACCAATTTCGTCGGTGCGCTGTCGCAGGCCGAGGCTGCGTTGGCGATATTCCGGGCCCAGAAGCACGGGCACCTGGTGTTCGTCTCGTCCATCAGCGCCGATCGGGGTCTGCCCGGTGCCAAGGCGACCTACTCGGCCAGCAAAGCGGCGGTGGCCTCTCTGGGCGAATCGTTGGCCACCGAATTGGCTCGCACCGACATCGTCGTCACGACGCTTCTGCCGGGTTTCATCGCCACCGACATGTCGGCCGGCGCAGGCGACAGTGCTGCTCTCACAGCCACTCTGGACGAAGGCGTCACCGCGATGGTCCGGGCCATCGAGAGCGAAACGCGCCGCGCCGCGCTGCCCGGCCTGAAATGGCGAGGCATCGACGCGGCGCTGCGGTTCCTGCCGAACGTGCTGACGGATCGAATGGTCTGAGCGCAGGAGTGGAGCTTGGGGAATGACCGGAACTACTGCAGGTATCCCTCGACCTGGTTGACGCTGTTGGCCGTCGCGGAGTCGGGGTCCTTGCCTGCGTCGATGCGTGCGCGGCGCTGCCGGAGCAGGTCCCAGCACTGATCGAGAGCGTGTTCGAGTGACGCGAGCTGCGCCTTCTCGGTGTCGGGGTCGATCTCCCCGGCCTGGGTGTCGGTGCGCAGCTTGTGCTCGGTGGCGATCAGCTGCTGAATCTTGGTGTGGATATCGTGCTCGTTCATGGCTGCAACGGTAGACCTACCAGGGTGTACCGGCCAGGTTTCGCCGCGCCAGAGCGCGGTGCACCGCTGCGGTGAGCTCTGCCGCCGATCCGACCAGCGCGTCGTCGGTGCACACCAGGGAGAGTGTGTAGCGCCCGTCCATCCGGGACAGGTAGGTCGACAGCCTGATCGTCGACAGCGGGATCGGTCCCGTCGGTGCGGGGTGGATCGCGCGGGTGGCCAGACCGCAGGATCGATGCGGCCCGAGGGTCGTCAGCGCATGCGGAATGTCGCCGATGTTGGAGCACAACACTTCTCCGCGCCCCGGCGTCGAGGTCAACTTCGCCGCAAGGCGGTGGGGGAGCAGTTGGACAACCTCGGGTGGGTACCCCGCGGGCGCTCCGACGGGCGCGGCGAAGGCAGCTTTGCACGCCGCGCGCACTGCCGCCGGTGAGTCGTCTCCGCGAACGTCGACGGTGGCCATCCCGATCGAGTTCGCGTCGCCGGATCCGGTGCGGAAGGGGATGTCGACGGTCACCGTGGGTGAGCCGAGTTCTGCCATGGTCGCGGCGACGACGCACACGAACAACGAATTGGGTGAGCCACCACCGAGCTCGGCAGCCGAATCCCACTGCGCTGCATCGACGTCCACGACCACCGAGAAGGCCCGTCGAACACGTTGGGGGCGTGTGCGATTCGAGTCGGATGCCGTGAACGCGCGCAGCTCGGCCCGAGCCTTCGCGCTCACCCACAGTCGAGCGGTCGCGACGATCGACCGCACGAGCACGGTGACGATCATGCGCAGAGCGTCCGCTGCGTCGGAACCGGGGGAGGCGATCGGTTCGGTTTCTACCGAGCCCGAAAACGACTGTGCGGCAGCGTCGATGAGCCCACGGGCATCGGCGAGCGCATGCGAGCACACCAGCGATACGACGGTACCGCCGCCGGTCAGCGGAGCTGCCGTCAACCGCCAGCCCGGTCCGTATTGCGGATCCAACTGCACATCGGCCTGGTGGTCGGCCCACTCGATGGCGTCGTCGACCGGCTCGGAGGCGACCGTCAGCGGCAGCGAGGTGGAACAGACGTCCCATCGGAGCCTGGCACCGGGGATGCGAGGCACGCCGACCTGTCGACCCAGCTGCCCACGTTCGAGCGCAGCGTGTACCCGATCGAGTTCGTCCTGGGTCACCGACTCGGCAGTACGCCAAATACCCTGCAGTGCAATCGGTGTGCCGTACCCGCGGTGTGTGCGGAGAAAGATTTCGTCGATCACCGACAGGCGGGTCGAGGTCACGGACTGGGGGTACCGTGTCGCCCCGCGCCCGAGGCGAACCGACTCGCTCCGGTGAGCGCGTCGGCGGTGATCGAGATGGCACCGTGCCGAAACTCGTTCTTCAGCGCGGCTTCCTCGTCGAGGCCGTCCTGCTCGAGGACGGACAGTCGATCCTCGCGCATGCAGGTCTGGGGCAGCAATGCCAGTTCGGCGGCCAATGCCTCGGCCTCGGATCGGGCACGGCCGACCGGAACCACCCGGGTAACCAATCCGATGTCCAACGCCTCCTGGGCGGCCACGGCACGACCGGTGAGAATCATGTCCATCGCTCGTCCGGTACCGATGATGCGCGGCAATCGCACTGTGCCGCCGTCGATCAGAGGCACGCCCCAGCGCCGACAGAACACGCCGAACGTGGCGTCGTCCTCCGCGATGCGTAGGTCGCACCACAGGGCGAGTTCGAGCCCGCCCGCGACGGCGTATCCCGACACCGCGGCGATGACCGGCTTGGACAACCGCATTCGCGTCGGGCCCATCGGACCGTCGCCGTGTTCGGTCGCGTGGTTCGACCTGGGTGTGCCGAGCGCCTTCAGATCGGCACCCGAGCAGAAGGTTCCTCCTTCGCCCCACAACACGGCAACCGACGCGGATTCGTCGGCATCGAATTCCTCGAAGGCCTGGGTGAGTTCCTGAGCAGTGGGCCCGTCGACGGCGTTGCGTGCCTCCGGGCGTGAGAGGACCACGGTGGTGACGGGGCCTGATCGTTCGATCCGTACCGGCATGGTTACGAACCTACTCGAGTCCCCTTGCGTGAAGCACTGAATCAGTGCTTCAATCCTTCAATGCCCTACCGGCGAACACCCGCAGTGCAGGCCCGGCTCGATGCCGGCCGAACGAAACTGCTTGCTGCCGCCGTCGAGGTCCTGTCCACCAAGGGATACGCGGGCCTGTCGGTGGCCTCGGTCGCCGCGGCCGCAGGCGTGTCCGCGGGCAGCGTCTACACGCACTTCGACGGCAAGTCCGACCTGGTCGTCGAGATCTTCCGGCAGGTCTGCACCCGAGAAGTGGCTGCGGTGGTCGCCGTCGCCGCACACGGCAGCACATCCGAGCGAGTCGCCGCGGTGGTGCAGACCTTCGCCGGGCGGGCCCTGAAGAACCGCACGATGGCCTACGCGCTGCTCGCCGAACCGGTCGATCCAGCAGTGGACGCCGAGCGGTTGGTGTTCCGGCGCAAATTCACTGCTGCGTTCGCCGACGCGATTGTGGCAGGAATCGCGGCCGGGGAAATTCCCGATCAGGACGCGGCGATCTCGGCCGCCGGGCTCGTGGGTGCCGTCGGCGAAGTGCTGGTCGGTCCGTTGTCCTCGCACGAGTCCGTGGACGTGGTCCCCGGTCTCGTCGCTTATTCGTTGCGTGCGTTAGGAGTTCGAGATGAACACACATGAGGTCTTCAATCAGGCGACCGACCTGACGCCCTACGACGTGTCCGACGACGCCTCGCTGCTGGACGGTCTCGACCGAGCCGGCGGCGGCTGGGCGCGCGACGAGGTGCGTCAATTGGGCGCTCTCGCAGGCGGAGTCGAGGCCCAGGAGTGGGGCAGGCTCGCGAACGAGAACCCACCGGTGCTCAGAACACACGATCGGTACGGCCATCGCGTCGACGAGGTCGAATTCCACCCGCACTGGCATGATCTGATGACCGTCGCGGTGCAGCACGGACTGCACGCCAGCCCGTGGACGGACGACCGAGTGGGTGCGCACGTGGCCCGCGCCGCGAAATTCTATGTATGGGGACAGGCCGAAGCAGGCCACATGTGCCCGATCTCGATGACCTACGCCGTCGTACCGGCGTTGCGGCACAACCCCTCTCTCGCCGCGCAGTTCGAGCCTCTGCTCGCGTCCCGGGAGTACGACTTCGGGCTGCGCGAACCGTCGAGCAAACGCGGACTGATCGCCGGTATGTCGATGACGGAGAAGCAAGGCGGATCGGACGTTCGCGCCAACACCACCACGGCCACCCCGTCGTCGGACGGCACCTATTCGATCGTCGGCCACAAATGGTTCACCTCTGCGCCGATGTCGGACATGTTCCTCACCTTGGCCCAGGCACCGGGCGGGCTGTCGTGCTTCATGTTGCCGCGGGTGCTGCCCGACGGCACCCGTAACCGAATGATGTTGCAGCGCTTGAAGGACAAGCTCGGCAACAAGTCCAACGCCTCGGGAGAACTGGAGTACGACGGTGCGACCGGCTGGCTCGTCGGCGAGGAGGGCCGCGGGGTGCGCACCATCATCGAGATGGTGAACATGACCCGGCTGGACTGCGTCATCGGCTCTGCTGCCGGTATTCGCAACGCCACCGTCCGCGCGGTGCATCACGCACGTCACCGAGCTGCCTTCGGTGCGCAACTGATCGATCAGCCTCTGATGCGAAACGTGTTGGCAGACTTGACCCTCGAATCCGAGGCCGCCACCGCCGCCATGATTCGCCTGGCGCAGGCCACCGACGGTTCCGCCCGCGGCGACGAGCAGGAGAGCGCGCTACGCCGAATTGCGTTGGCCATCACCAAGTACTGGGTGTGCAAACGCGCACCGGCCCACGCGGCCGAAGCACTCGAATGCCTGGGCGGCAACGGTTATGTCGAAGAATCGGGCATGCCTCGGTTGTTCCGCGAATCGCCATTGATGTCGATCTGGGAAGGGTCGGGCAACGTCGCCGCACTCGATTCCCTCCGCGCACTGGCCCGTCAACCCGACAGTGTCGAGGCCTTCTTCGGTGAGATCGGCAAGGCGTCGGGTGTGGACTCTCGACTGGACGACGCCATCGCCCGCGTCGGGAAAGAACTCTCCGACACCTCCAACATGGAATACCGCGCCCGCCGCGTCGTCGAACTGATGGCATTGACCTTCCAAGGTGCGCAGCTGGTGATGAACGGAAACCCCGCAGTGGCCGACGCCTTCTGCGCGAGCCGACTCGACCGAGACTGGGGCATTGCCTTCGGCACCCTGCCCGTCGGAGTCGATACGGCGGCTGTGTTGGGTCGGGTGTGACGATTTGGCTCGTGTCCTGCGGATCAGCTCCCCACATTCGTAAATGTGACGCCGATCGGAGTCAGTTATCCGAAACTGGGGAGCTGATCCGCCGCCATCCTCTGGTCGCCGAACCATCCGCTGGGTGCCGGTAGCGCAGCTGCGCGGGCGAAGGCCTGCTCGAAGCGGCGAAGCAGTGCTCGGGGATCGTCGAGTTCTCGCCAGTTCCACCGCACGATGACCCAACCCAGTTCGCGAAGTCGGTCCTCGCGATACTTCTCATCCAGCAGAACGCGTTTCGAGTCGTACTTCGATTCACCGTCGAATTCGCCGATGACACCCAGCTCCCAGAACAGGAAGTCGACTCTTCCCACGAAGCGGCCGGCTCCGTCGTGCACCCATTGGTTGAGCAGAGGTGTGGGGAGCGGGAGGGTTTCGAACAGCACTCGGCTGCGCGATTCGCCGACGCTCTCACTGCGCCCGTTCATAAGAGACACCGCGCGTCGGGCGGCCGCGATGCCGGTTCGGAATCGGGCGGATTCGACCGCGTGGGCCAGCGTGTCCGAGTCCGTGTGGACGGATCTCAGTGCACTGTCGCCGACGCATACCGATCGATCCACACTGCTGGTTCGAGCGATGTCCACGACCGTTCGAGCCGCGGTGGTGACCGGGTAGCCGTTGATGGTTGTGCGTTCGGCGGGGTTCAATGTAGTCCCGTGGAGAATTCGGAGCGGGCGACGCTTGCTCGCGTAATCGAGACCGTGTGTCATGTGCACCTTGTCGAGCGGCAGCTGCCAGACGTCGAAGCCCCAGGCGATGGCCGCCGAGACGTGGCTGAGCACTTCGTCCGCCGGTGCGGACATCAGATACGACCGCGCCAGCAGGAAATGACGTTCGGTCGGGCTGGCCTCGTCCATCAGCGTGGTAGGCACATAGAAGCCCGGTCGCAGCACCGACAATTCACCGGCGCGGCGCAGCCTTTTAAGGTCGTCGTCGGTCAACCCGAAGGTAAGTGCGTCAGCTCTGGTGAACAGGTCGGTGTGAGGTAGGTCCATGGATGCTTGGACGCGCCGACCGTCGATTCGGATCCGTATGCAGCGAAAAAGCTCCCCAGTTTCGGATATCCGACGCCGATCGGAGGCATAAATCCGAAACTGGGGAGCTGATCTGCGTCCCGGCCGGCACCGACCGACCTACTTCGCGCGACCCCGCTGATCGCGGTACCAGCGCACCAGGGCGTCGGTGGATGAATCCGATTGCACGGCAGGGGCTTCGGCGTCGGTGAGTACCGGGGTCAGTTCGAGTGCCTGGGTCTTGCCGAGTTCGACGCCCCACTGGTCGTAGGAGTCGACGCCCCAGATGACGCCTTCGACGAAGACCTGGTGTTCGTACAGGGCGATCAATTGTCCGACGACGGACGGGGTGAGTTTGGGGGCGAGGATCGAGGTGGACGGTCGGTTGCCCGGCATCACCTTGTGCGGCACCACATCTTCCGGTGTGTCCTCGGCGGCGATCTCCTCGGCCGTCTTGCCGAAAGCGAGCACCTTGGTCTGGGCGAAGAAGTTGCTCATCAGCAGGTCGTGCATCGAGCCGCTGCCGTCGCGGGTGGGCAGATCGTCGGTGGGCTCGGCGAAGCCGATGAAGTCGGCGGGCACCAAACGTGTTCCCTGGTGCAGCAATTGGTAGAAGGCATGCTGTCCGTTGGTGCCCGGTTCGCCCCAGAAGATTTCGCCGGTGGAGGTGGTGACGGGTGAGCCGTCGGCCTTGACGGACTTGCCGTTGGACTCCATGGTCAGCTGCTGCAGGTAGGCCGCGAAACGGGAGAGGTCGTTCGAATACGGCAGCACTGCACGGGTTTCCGCGCCGAAGAAGTTGCTGTACCACAGGCCGATGAGGCCGAGCAGAACCGGTGCGTTCTCGGCGAGAGGCGTCAACCGGAAGTGCTCGTCGATCCGATGGAAACCGTCGAGGAATTCGGCGAACGCCTCTTTGCCGACGACGGCCATGACCGACAGTCCGATTGCCGAGTCCACGGAATAGCGTCCGCCCACCCAGTCCCAGAAGCCGAACATGTTGTCGGTGTCGATGCCGAAGTCCGCGACGCGTTCGGCGTTGGTGGACACGGCGACAAAGTGCTTGGCGACGGCGTCCTCACCGAGTGCGTCGACGAGCCATCGACGGGCCGCGGTGGCGTTGGTCAGCGTCTCGAGGGTGGAGAACGTCTTGGAGGCGATGATGAACAGCGTCGACGCCGGGTCGAGTCCGTCGAGTGCGCCGACCAGATCCGCGGGGTCGACGTTCGAGACGAACTTCGCCGAGATCCCCGCGTCGGCGTAGTGACGGAGTGCGTTGTAGACCATGACCGGGCCCAGATCGGATCCACCGATACCGATGTTGACGACGGTGGAGATCTTCTCGCCGGTGGCACCGACCCATTCGCCCGAACGCACGCGATCGGTGAATTCGCCCATGGCCGTGAGGACTTCGTGTACATCGGCGACGACGTCCTGGCCGTCGACGGTCAACGACGCGTCGGCGGGAAGGCGCAGCGCGGTGTGCAGAACAGCGCGATCCTCGGAGGTGTTGATGTGTTCGCCTGCGAACATGGCGTCGCGCTTGCCTTCGACGTCTGCGGTGCGGGCCAGTTCGATCAGCAGGGCGAGAGTCTCGCTGGTGACGCGGTGCTTGCTGTAGTCGATGTGAAGATCCGCGGCGGCGAGGGTGAAGGTGCGCCCTCGGTCGGCGTCATCGGCGAACAGAGTTCGGAGATGAGTATCGGCAATCTCGGAGTGGTGATCGGTCAGTTTCTGCCAGGCATCCGTGCCGGTGATATCGACGCTCATACGATCCAACAGTAATGCGGGCCGGTGCCGCGCGCGCGTCGTTTGTCGTTTGCGACGGGCACTGCGGAGGCATCATGGACGGTATGGACCAACGTGCATTGATCGAATCGATTCCGGCAAAACTGTGGATCGGCGGCAAGGCCGTCGACGCCGAGGGCGGTAAGACGTTCCCGGTGAACGATCCCGCTACAGGTAAGCCGTTGACCGACGTGGCCGACGCATCCCCGGCCGACGCGATGAAGGCCCTCGACGCGGCTGCTGCGGCGCAGAAGAGCTGGGCGGCAACACCTGCCCGCGAACGCAGTGAAATTCTTCGAGCGGCGTTCGAGAAGGTCACCGAACGTGCCGACGACATCGCGCTGCTGATGACCCTGGAGATGGGCAAGGCCCTTGCAGAGTCGAAGGCCGAGGTGAAATACGGTGCGGAGTTCTTCCGGTGGTTCGCCGAGGAAGCGGTGCGCATCGGTGGTCGCTACACCCCGGCCCCGGCGGGCAACGGCCGCATTCTCGTGACCAAGGCTCCGGTCGGCCCGGTACTGGCGATCACCCCGTGGAATTTCCCGTTGGCGATGGGCACCAGGAAGATCGGCCCTGCCCTGGCCGCCGGCTGCACAATCGTGGTCAAGCCGGCACGAGAGACCCCGCTGACGATGCTGCTGCTCGCGCAGATCTTCGACGAGGTGGGTCTACCGGAGGGCGTGCTCTCGGTGCTGACGACCTCGAAGTCCGGCGACGTCACCGGGCCGCTGCTCGAAGACCCGAGGCTCCGCAAACTCACCTTCACCGGATCCACCGGCGTCGGCAAATCGCTAGTCGAGAAGTCCGCGACGAGGTTGCTGCGGACGTCGATGGAACTCGGTGGCAATGCCCCGTTCGTCGTGTTCGACGACGCGAACATCGACGACGCGGTGGACGGCGCGATGCTGGCGAAGATGCGCAACGGCGGCGAGGCCTGCACGGCGGCGAACCGTCTGCACGTGCACAACAGCGTGCGTGAGGAATTCACCACCAAGTTGGTGGCGAAGATGTCCGAGATGAAGCTCGGACCCGGCGTCGACCCCGACACCAAGCTCGGACCGCTGATCAACGCAGACCAGCTCGAGACCGTGCAGGAGCTCGTCGACGATGCAGTGGAGAAGGGTGCGACGGTAGCGCTCGGCGGTAGCGCACCGGGTGGCGACGGCTATTTCTACCCGGCGACCGTACTCACCGACATGCCGACGTCGGCCCGCATTCTGAAGGAAGAAGTGTTCGGCCCGGTGGCCCCGATCGTCGGATTCGACACCGAACAGGAAGGAATCGACGCAGCCAACGCCACCGAGTACGGATTAGCGTCGTACATCTACACCGAGAGCCTGGACCGTGCGCTACGGGTGGCCGACGCGATCGACAGCGGCATGGTGGGTGTCAACCGCGGAGTGATCTCGGACGCGGCAGCACCGTTCGGCGGAGTCAAAGAATCCGGATTCGGCCGTGAGGGCGGATCCGAGGGAATCGAGGAATACCTCGAGACCAAGTACATCGCTCTGAAGTAGAGCATCGGTTGGGCGTGCATCCTGCGCGCCCAACCGGGGTTCGGTCAGTGGCCGAGGCGACCGCGGCCGAGGCGCAGCAGGAGCATGGCCAGCGTGTGGCCTTCCTGACCGAGGCTGCTGAAGCGCTCGAGAACTTTCATCTCACGGCTGTGCACGAGGCGCGGGCCGCCGGACGCCATGCGGGTGCGTCCGATGATCTGCGAGACCTCGGAGCGACGCCGCACTGCCGCGAGGATCTCGGCGTCGAGACGGTCGATCTCCTGACGCAGGTCGTTGATCTCGGCTTCGCTGGAAGGCAATGCAGTCTCTGAATCGATCTTCGTCGTCATAGCCATCGTCTCTCCTCGGGTCACATCTTGGATCGTTGCGTCGTCCGGCACCGTTACGCCTTTCGTATTCGGAACTGCAGCGGCTGTCGGCTGGGTTTCGTCTCGAAGGACCGAGATCGACGAGATTCCCGCCGGGAAAGCTGGGGCGTTACGACTGTCGACAGGCTCCCGCTCGTCCGGCTGCGCAGTGGCCGATCCGACGCAAGCGATGACGCACGACTTTTTCGATCACCGATCCAGTGTGCCACGGGGTAACCGTCCTGAAAAGTCGGAGATGACGCCGACGACCACGGGATGTGGGTTTGTCGGTACGCGCCGGTAGCCTGGCCAGACGATGAACACATTCCTCCAGGGCCTCGAGTCCCGTAAGAACACCTCGTCCGACGCACTGCTGGAGGGGCTCAATCCTCAGCAGCGTGAGGCCGTCGTGCACACGGGATCGCCGCTGCTCATCGTGGCCGGTGCAGGCTCGGGCAAGACAGCGGTGCTGACGCGTCGCATCGCGTATCTGCTCGCGGAGCGGGGGGTGTCGCCGGGGCAGGTCCTGGCGATCACGTTCACCAACAAGGCCGCCGCGGAGATGCGCGAGCGAGTGGCAGGTCTGGTGGGGCCGCGGGCGAACGCCATGTGGGTGTCGACGTTCCACTCCAGCTGCGTGCGCATCCTGCGCGCCCAGGCGGCATTGTTGCCGGGATTGAACTCCAACTTCTCGATCTACGACGCGGACGACTCACGCCGGCTGCTGACGATGATCTCCAAAGACCTGCAGATCGACACCAAGAAGTTCTCGGCTCGTCTGCTCTCGACGGCGATCTCCAACCTCAAGAACGAGCTGATCGGCCCGGACAAGGCCGCCGAGGACGCCGACGGCGACCCTGCCGAGCTGCCCCGACTCGTCGCGAAGGTCTACCGCATCTATCAGCAGCGTCTGCGCGCAGCCAACGCCATGGACTTCGACGACCTCATCGGCGAAACGGTGGGCATTCTGCAGGCCTTCCCGCAGGTGGCGCAGTACTACCGACGCCGGTTCCGGCACGTACTGGTCGACGAGTACCAGGACACCAACCACGCCCAGTACATGCTGGTTCGCGAACTCGTCGGCACGCCCGATGCAGACGGCGCGCTCGAGGGCACCGTCGCGCCGGGTGAACTCTGCGTGGTGGGTGACGCCGATCAGTCGATCTACGCATTCCGCGGCGCGACCATTCGCAACATCGAGGAGTTCGAGCGCGACTACCCCGACGCTCGCACCATTCTGCTCGAGCAGAACTACCGATCGACGCAGAACATTCTGTCGGCGGCCAATGCCGTCATCTCGCGCAACATCGGACGGCGCGAGAAGAAGTTGTGGACCGACACCGGTGAAGGCGAACTGATCGTCGGGTACGTCGCCGACAACGAGCACGACGAGGCGTCGTTCGTCGCGTCGGAAATCGATCGTCTCGTCGACAGCGGGGATGTGCGTTTCGACGAGGTGGCGGTGTTCTACCGGACCAACAACTCTTCGCGCGCGCTCGAAGAGATCTTCATTCGTCTCGGCCTGCCGTACAAGGTCGTCGGCGGCGTCCGGTTCTACGAGCGCAAGGAAGTCCGGGACCTCGTTGCGTACCTGCGCGTGCTGTCCAACGAAGACGACACCGTCAGCATGCGGCGCATCCTCAATACCCCCCGACGCGGCATCGGAGACCGCGCCGAGGCGTGTGTGGCCGTGCACGCCGAGCAACGCGACATCAGCTTCTCACGAGCGCTGCACGACGCGGCCGCGGGCAAGGTGGCGTTGCTCAACTCGCGGCAGCAGAAGTTGATCGCTCAGTTCATGGAGCTGCTCGACGAGTTGCGTGCCGTACTGACGGCCACCGACGGAGACGGCAACGACATCGCCGATATCGGCGACGTGGTCGAAGCAGTTCTGGACCGCACCGGCTATCGCGCCGAGCTCGAGGCCAGTAGCGACCCGCAGGACGGTGCTCGCCTGGACAACCTCAACGAATTGGTCAGCGTCGCACGGGAGTTCACGTCCGAGGCGCGTAACCAGGCCGCAGTGGCCGAAGAGGCGCTTGAGACAGGTGACGACCGAAACGACGACGACGGCGGGGTCGACGGTCTGGCCGAGCCGGGTTCGTTGGCCGCGTTCCTCGAACGGGTTTCTCTGGTTGCCGATACCGATCAGATCCCCGACTCGGGCACCGGCGTCGTGACGTTGATGACGCTGCACACCGCCAAAGGGCTGGAATTTCCGGTTGTCTTCGTCACCGGGTGGGAGGACGGCCAGTTCCCGCACATGCGTGCGCTCGGTGATCCGAACGAGCTGTCCGAGGAACGACGGCTGGCGTACGTGGGCATCACTCGCGCGCGGCAACGGCTCTATCTCACGCGCGCGATCATGAGGTCGGCGTGGGGTCAGCCCATCGCCAACCCGGAATCACGCTTCCTGCAAGAGGTTCCGCAACATCTGATCGACTGGCGTCGCGAAGACCCGGGCACCGGCGGCGGCCGCGCAATCGGCGGCGGTAGATCCGGCAGCTACGGATCGAACAGTTACGGCTCGGGCGGCGGTTACGGCTCGGGCAACTACGGCTCCGGTAGCTACGGCGGGTCGTCGAGTCGTGGCCAGAGTTCGTCTCCGAGCTTCGGTGCCGCGAAGGGCCGAAACTCCAATCTGGTTCTGGCTGTGGGTGATCGAGTCAGCCACGACAAGTATGGACTGGGTACGGTGCTCGAATCCACCGGTGCCGGAGTCAAGGCGATGGTCCTGATCGATTTCGGCTCGGCAGGTCGCGTCAAGATGATGCTCATCGGCGGCGTCCCGATGACCAAGCTGTAGAAGTCCCGACAACGCGAAAGCCGGGCCCTGCGAAAGCGGGGTCCGGCTTTGTTGTGAAGCGGTGGAGAAGGACTCAGTCCATTTCGGGTCCGAGGGAGATTCCTCGGGACGCGAGCCAGGGGAGCGGATCGATCTTGACCTCACCCGGGAGATGAACCTCGAAGTGCAGGTGCGGGCCGGTGGAGAAGCCACGGTTGCCCATGGTTGCGATCTGGTCGCCAGCCATGACGTCCTGGCCCACGGTGACTGTCGAGGTGTCGATGTGGCCGTAGACCGTGATCGTGCCGTCGGCGTGCTGCAGGCGAACCCACATTCCGAAGCCCGACGCGGGACCGGAATCGATCACCTTGCCGTCGGCGACGGCGTAGATGGGGGTTCCGATGGCATTGGCGACGTCGACGCCGGCATGCAGGACGCCCCATCGAGTGCCGAAGTTGGAGGTGTACGTGCCCTGAGCCGGGAGGGAGAACAGCGGGCGACGGGCCGCGGCCTCGCGGGCGGCACGCTCTTCGCTGAAACGCTGGCCCTTGGCGAGCAGGTCGTTGAACTGGCTGAGGTCGACCGGTGCGGCGACGCTGAGGATCTGCGGTGCCTGCGAGGGAGTTGCGCTCGAAACGTCGGCTACCGGCTCGTCGGCCTGCGGTGCGGTGGTGGCCGCGAGTGCTGCGGCGGCCGGTGCTTCACCCGCGGCGAGTGCGTACTCGGAGGTGGCGACTGCGGTGGGCGCATCGTCGTTGATGACGGCTTGCCCTGCGGCAACAACGGCACCGGCGGCCACGGCCAAGACGGCGGCGCGACCCTTCAGTGCAGTCGGAGGAACGGGGATGCGGTGCGCTCCGCCGCGACGAGCCACGGGTGCAGCGTCTGCAGTGGTTGCGTAGGTCGTGAAGACGGTCGGTGTCTCGTCGGCTGCTACTGCACCGGCGAAATCGGCTTCGACGTACTCGTACGTGGGGTAGGAATAGGCCTCGTATGCACTCGGCTCGGTGGTGGGCTCGTAGCTGTACACCGTGGTCGCGTCGTCCGCCGTCGGGCGAGAGAATCGGCTGGAAGTAAAGGACGCGCGGTGCTGCTGCAAGACCTACAACCTCCGATATCTGTGACCTGGCCGTTACTGAAAGACTCGGCAGACGGTAACGAAATGGTTGCGGCGCGCGCAAGTTAACAGCCGAAACCAGGGCAATATGTGAGATGGCTCACAGGGTGACCAGGGTTTATGTGGTGACACGCCACATCCGTAATCGGACACGAATGCGGCACGCACCGTGACCGACGGCTGGGGACGCGACCGAGCCGATACCGTCCTACGGGTGCCGACCCCCACCTTCGACGAATCGTCCGCCCACGGCTCCGACCGAGCCGAACCGCAACGTATCGCGCCGCAGGACGCCCGCGGCGGCGTGGAGGATCATTCGCCCACGTCGCGCATCGTCGTCGCCGTCGTGCTCGCTGTCGTCGCCGCACTGTGTGCCGCTGCAGCTCCGTTGATCGGCGTCGTCCAGGCCGTCGACGGTTCGCCGGTGGGCGACGGGGTCTCGTCGGCCGCTGTGCTGGCCGTTGCGCTCCCGGTCGTGGTGGCGGTTGCCGCCGCCGTCAGTGCTGCGATGCGACGCGTCGAATTCGGTGCCGCTCTGCTCTCAGGCTTCGGCGCGGTGACGCTCGGAATCGCGATCCTCGATCTCGCTGTGCTGTCCGATCCGATCGATGCGAACCGGCTCGAGCTGTTCCGTCCCCTGAGCGCCGCGATGCTCGACGCCACCCTTGGCTCTCATGTTCTGCTCGCCGGTCACGCTGCGTCGGTTCTGGCGGGTGCGGCGGGGTGGTCCGCAGTGCATCGCGCAGCGCTCGGTGACGGGTACGGACATTCGGTCTACTCGGAGCACGTGGGACGAGCGACCGCGGGCCGGGTGGGTCCGCTGTTGTCGATCCTGCTCGGAGTGTTCGGTGTCGTGGCCGCCGCAGCGGCATTCGCCTCGCTGTACCGGTCGGCCGATCCGGTGGTGATCGTCTCGGCGGTGGTGGAGTCGCCGGTGTTCGTGGCGGTGGGGTCCGCGCTGGTCGGAATCGGCGCACTCGTGGTCACGGCCTCGGCGTTGGCGTCGCTCTCGCCGGTGGTCGCGTCCGGTGCCGCCGTCGGCGCGGGTCTCGGGGTCCTCTCGTTCGCGGGTGTCGGTCTGCTCGCTGGAGTGGCTACCGGTGCTCGGATCGAGGCCGGCCTCGGGGCATACCTCGGCACCGTTGCCGGGCTCGGATTGACCGTCGGAGGCGCTGTACTCGCACCTATTGCCTCCGGCCGTGATCGCCACGCTCTGGCGGCGGCGCGATCCGTCGCCGAGGGTGGTCGGGGTCCGCGCGGGGTCTCGGGGCCCGGCACCACGAGGTGGCATGCGGCAGCAGGCAGTGCGGGCGTAGTTGCCGGCGTACTGCTGGTGGTGGGGTCGCTGCTGCCGATTCTCGAGACCGACGCCGCGGGAACTGCGCCCACGATCCTGGCGACCCGCGTGGTGCTCATAGCGGGCTTCGTCTCGATTCTGGCCTCGGTGCCGCTGCTGTTCTCCGAGTTCGCTGCGGCGGCTCGTCCGTTCTTGTCCGTCTTCTGGCTCGCCGCGGTGTCGGCCGCGGCGGCCGTGTTGCAGTCGGTGGTGCTGGCCGAGGACCTCGCGGGCGTCGATACCGGGACGGGTGCTCTGCTGATCATCGCGGGCGTCGTGTTCGCGGCCGTCGCCGGACTGCTGGCCCTGTTCGCCGGATCGGCCGAGCGTGACGACGTCGACACGTCCGAGGATGCGGCCACCTACTTCCCGGTGCTGGGAACTGCGCTCGTCGGGGCCCTTCTACTGGCAGTCGGATTGGCCCTGCCCCTGTATCGAGGCAGCGATCTGACCGCGGCGACCATCACCGAGTTTCCGTGGGGTTGGGACACCTGGGGGCAGCTGCTGCTCGCTGTCGGCGTCGTCGTCGCCGCCCTCGTTGCCGCCCGGGCCCGCCCCGCGCGTGGCAGCGTTCTGCTCGCCGGTGCGGCCGTCGCGGGTGTCGTTCATCTCGCGTCGTGGCCACTGACGTCCGCTCGCGCAGCCGACCCGGAGATGGGACCCGGTGTGGTGCCATCGGTCGCCGGAATCGTCGTTCTCGGTGTCGCGGCGGCACTTTCGGTTCGTCGCACCGATCGGTGACGCCGGTTTCACTGCGGCCGCAGCGGTGAGATAGACCACATAGCATCCATGCGCCCGATGCGCCGTCGGGGCACCTGGATAAAGTCCATGCTCAGACCCGCTCACACCCCTGGAGCGGGCGTCAACGTAGACGAGACGGTGAGCTGATGGATCTCTTCGAATACCAGGCGAAGGAATTGTTCGCCAAGCATGGCGTACCCACCTCCGCCGGTCGTGTCACCGACACGGTCGCCGGAGCAACACAGATTGCCGAAGAAATCGGCAAGCCAGTAATGGTCAAGGCGCAGGTCAAGGTCGGCGGCCGCGGCAAGGCCGGCGGCGTCAAGTACTCCAAGGACGTCGCAGCAGCAACCGAGAACGCAGAAGCGATTCTCGGACTCGACATCAAGGGCCATGTCGTCAAGAAGCTTCTCGTCGCAGAAGCCTCCGACATCGCCGAGGAGTACTACATCTCCTTCCTGCTCGATCGCACCAACCGCACCTACCTCGCGATGTGTTCGGTCGAAGGTGGAGTCGAGATCGAGGTGACGGCGGAGGAGAACCCCGACGCACTCGCACGTATCCCCGTCGACGCAGTCAAGGGCGTCGACCTCGCGTTCGCTCGTGAGATCGCCGAGAAGGGCAAGCTGCCCGCCGAGGTGCTCGACGCCGCTGCGGTGACCATCCAGAAGCTGTGGGAGGTCTTCATCAACGAAGACGCTCTCCTGGTCGAGGTCAACCCGCTGGTTCGCACCCCCGACGATCGGATCCTCGCCCTCGACGGCAAGGTCACGCTCGACGCCAATGCAGACTTCCGCCAGCCCGGCCACGCCGAGTTCGAGGACAAGGACGCAGCCGATCCCCTCGAGGCCAAGGCCAAGGAGAACGACCTCAACTACGTCAAGCTCGACGGACAGGTCGGCATCATCGGAAACGGTGCCGGACTGGTCATGTCGACCCTCGACGTGGTCGCATACGCAGGCGAGGCACACGGCGGCGTCAAGCCGGCCAACTTCCTCGACATCGGCGGCGGCGCTTCGGCCGAGGTCATGGCCGCAGGCCTCGACGTCATCCTCGGTGACGAGCAGGTCAAGAGCGTGTTCGTCAACGTCTTCGGTGGCATCACCGCGTGTGACGCAGTGGCCAACGGCATCGTCGGCGCGCTGAAGAAGCTGGGCGACGACGCCAACAAGCCGCTGGTCGTCCGTCTCGACGGCAACAAGGTCGAAGAGGGCCGCAAGATTCTCGCCGACGCCGCGCACCCGCTGGTGACGCTCGCCGGAACCATGGACGAGGGCGCCGACAAGGCCGCCGAGCTGGCAGCGAAGTAGAGGAAACAATGTCTATCTTTCTGAACAAGGACAACAAGGTCATCGTCCAGGGCATCACCGGCGGCGAAGGCACCAAGCACACCGCCCTGATGCTCAAGGCCGGCACCCAGGTCGTCGGTGGCGTCAACGCACGCAAGGCCGGAACCACGGTCAAGCACGTCGACGCACAGGGCAACGACATCGAATTGCCGGTGTTCGCTTCGGTTTCCGAGGCCATGGAGAAGACCGGAGCCGACGTGTCCATCGCGTTCGTGCCGCCGGCATTCTCCAAGGACGCCATCGTCGAAGCGATCGACGCGGAGATCCCGCTGCTCGTCGTCATCACCGAGGGCATCCCCGTGCAGGACTCCGCATACGCGTGGGCCTACAACGTGGAGAAGGGCAAGAAGACCCGCATCATCGGCCCGAACTGCCCCGGAATCATCACTCCCGGTGAGGCATTGGTCGGCATCACGCCCGCCAACATCTCGGGAACCGGCCCCATCGGCCTGGTCTCCAAGAGTGGCACGCTGACCTACCAGATGATGTTCGAGCTCCGCGACTTCGGATTCTCGACGGCCATCGGCATCGGCGGCGACCCCGTCATCGGAACCACCCACATCGACGCCATCGAGGCGTTCGAGGCGGACCCCGATACCAAGATCATCGTCATGATCGGCGAGATCGGTGGCGACGCCGAAGAGCGTGCAGCCGACTACATCAAGGCCAACGTGACCAAGCCGGTCGTCGGCTATGTCGCAGGCTTCACCGCTCCCGAGGGCAAGACCATGGGCCACGCCGGCGCCATCGTCTCCGGCTCGCTGGGAACGGCACAGGCGAAGAAGGACGCACTCGAGGCCGCAGGCGTCAAGGTCGGCAAGACGCCGTCCGAGACCGCTGCCCTCGCGCGCGAAATCCTGGAATCGCTGTCCGTCAAGTAGGACTCGCTTCTGAAAGAGCCCGCCACCGATTCGGTGGCGGGCTTTTTCGTGCCCCAATCCCTTGTGCGCGTTTTGCGTACCTGAAGGTACGCAAAACGCGCACGACGTATGGGCAGCGCTATTCGGTCTCGAACTTGTCCACTCGCCACAGGACGAACACTGTCATCGCTCCGAACAGCGCCGCCGCGAGTGCGTAGTAGAGCGATTCGAAAGTTCCTGCAGCCCATGCCAGGACGATTGCGGACATCAGAAACAACGCGACTTTGAAGTACTCGAACCTCTTGCGTGTCATGTCTTGCCCTCCCGTTCGACGATGTCGCTGCCCATTCTTCCTGAAAAGTGTTGTGTTGCATAGTAATTGGAATTCACAATGAAGGTAAAGGGGAGTCAATAGCTAAAGTAACGACATCATGTCACAATCTCTGTGACACCGTTCGGGGAGGGCTGATGTCGGAATTTCTGCACCGTCTGTATCGACAGGGGTGGCACGCGGACCCCGCTGTACGACCGGTCGGCCGGTTGATGATCGCGGCCATGGTGGTGTCGTGCCTGTATGCACTCGCCTCGGTGGCGCTGGCGAAGTCGCTGGCCGACTTCCAGATGCATCGACAGGGCATGGACGACGGCTCCCTACCGGCCTCGGCGAAAGCGATCGTCTACGGGGCCTACTCGCTGCGGGTGATCACCGTGGTCAGCCTGATCTTCGGCTACTCGTATCTTGTCCAGCGACTCTCCAGGCGCAGTCCATCCGAACATCGGCTCTTGTTGAGCTGGAGCGTCTTCGGAGTTGCTGCCTACTCCTACCTGATCTTCACCCCGAATCTTCCGTGGACCCACGTGGTGCAAGCGATTCAAGTGGTCATCCTGCTGGCGGTAGCAGTGCTGCTGTTCACGCCTCGTGTGCGGGCCTACTTCGCGGGCGCGTCGGTGGACTAGATTGGCCCCGTGCACAACATCTTCACCACCGCCTACGTGACGGTCCATCGGCTCTACATCAAGAAGGTCGAGCGAAAGGGCCGCACCGAAGCGGAGGTCGACGAGATCGTTCGGTGGTTCACCGGGTTCGATCAAGCGACGCTGAAGGAACACCTCGAGGCCGAGACGACATTCGAGGACTTCTTCGCGGCGGCGAACCTGAACCCGAACGCGACACTGATCACCGGAGTGGTCTGCGGCATCCGCGTCGAGAACGTCGAAGATCCCCTGATGAAGAAAATCCGATTGCTGGACAAGCTGATCGACGAGCTGGCCAAGGGCAAGAAGATGGAGAAAATTCTTCGTGGGTGAGCCCGTTAGAATCACGCTGAATCGAACTGTGGTCATTGCTTCGACGCGGGACTTCACTGTGCGTCATGACAACTACCGAAAATCGTGCACTCGCCAAGAACTGGCCCGACGCTCCCACCACTGCCGCCGGATGGGTGTCCCGCGCAGGTGAGGTAGCGCAGCTTCTCGCTGTCGACGCCGTGGCCCGCGACAAGGGCCGCGAGCTTCCGTCCGCCGAGGTTCAGTTGCTCAAGGACGCCGGGCTCGTCACGCTGCTCGGTCCCGTCGAGCACGGTGGCGGCGGCCAGGATTGGCCCACGGCCTACCAGGTGATTCGCACCGTCTCGAAGGCCGACGGCTCGATCGGTCAGCTGCTGGGCTACCACCTTCTCTGGTTCTGGGCCGCGCGTCTGGTCGGTACTCCCGAGCAGATCGAGGCCGTCGAGGCCGATGCCACGAAGAACAAGTGGTTCTTCGGCGGTGCCGTCAATCCACGCGACAACGACGTGTCGGTCACCGACGAGGGCGACACCATCGTGTTCGACGGTTCCAAGACGTTCTCCACCGGCAGTCGTGTCTCGGACGTGACCGTGCTCGAAGGTGCGCTCGAGGGCAGCACCGATCACGTGTTCGCTATCGTGCCGTCGAACATCGAGGGTCTGTCCTTCCACGACGACTGGGACAACATCGGCCAGCGTCAGACCGAAAGTGGCAGCGTCACGATCGACAAGGTTCGCGTCGACTGGGCAAGTGCAGCGGGGTTCGTGGACAAGGTGTTTCAGCCACGCGTCTACAACACCCTCAACGTGCCGACCATTCAGTTGGTGTTCGTCAACTTCTACCTCGGGATCGCGAGGGGTGCTCTCGAGGAGGCCGCGTCGTACACCAAGGACAAGACTCGCGCGTGGCTGCACAGCACGGTGGACAAGGCCGTCGACGAGCCGTACATCATCGACATCTACGGCGATCTGACTGCCAAACTGTGGGCCGTCGAAGCGCTGGCCGACGCAGTGGCGTTGGAAGGCCAGAAGATTCACGACAACGCGTGGAACGTCACCGCCGAGGAGCGCGGTGACCACGAGGTCCGGGTGGCCGCAGTCAAGGCTCGCGCCACCGACGTCTCGCTCGAGATCACCTCGACCGTGTTCGAGGCCCTCGGTGCCCGTGCCACGGCCAGCAAGTACGGGTTCGATCGCTTCTGGCGCAACGTCCGTACCCACACCCTGCACGATCCGGTTGCCTACAAGCGACGCGAAGTCGGCCGCTGGGTGCTCACCGGAGAGCTGCCCGAGCCCACCTGGTACTCGTAGTCCCAAATTTCCGGCCCCGATCCGACCCCCGATTTCCGGATGAATGTGCCATCCACGCCATCTGAGTGCGTGGATGGCGCATTCATCCGATGAAGGATGACGCACACATGAGCACCGAAAAGATCGCCGACGCAATCAAGTTCGCGTACTGGGTTCCCAATGTCTCGGGTGGCCTGGTCACCAGCACCATCGAGCAACGGACCAGTTGGGACTACGAGTACAACAAGAAGCTGGCGCAGACCGCCGAGAACAACGGCTTCGAGTACGCGCTCAGTCAGGTCCGTTACGAGGCGAGCTACGGGGCCGAGTTCCAGCACGAGTCGACGAGTTTCTCGCTCGCGTTGCTGTTGGCCACCGAACGTCTGAAAGTCATTGCCGCCGTGCATCCCGGGCTCTGGCAGCCTGCCGTGTTGGCCAAGCTGGGAGCGACGGCAGACCACCTCTCGAACGGCCGTTTTGCGGTCAACGTCGTCAGTGGTTGGTTCAAGGACGAATTCACCCACCTCGGTGAGCCGTGGCTCGAGCACGACGAAAGATACCGTCGCAGCGCCGAATTCCTGCAGGTACTGCGCAAGATCTGGACCGAGGACGACGTGGATTTCCGGGGCGATTTCTATCGGATCCACGATTTCACGCTGAAGCCGAAACCGCTCAACACCCCGGAACGGCCCAATCCTGAACTCTTCCAAGGTGGTAACTCGTCCGCTGCGCAGGAGAATGCCGGCCGGTACTCGGATTGGTACTTCAGCAACGGCAAGGATTTCGACGGCGTCACCGAGCAGCTCGACAACCTGCGTCGGGTCGCGCGCGATCACCGACGTGAGGTCAAGTTCGGGCTCAACGGATTCATCATCGCGCGAGACAGCGAGAAGGAAGCGCGAGATACGTTGCGAGAGATCATCGACAAGGCCAACAAGCCTGCCGTCGAGGGTTTCAGAGGTGCGGTGCAGCAGGCGGGCAATTCGACGGCCGACAAGAAGGGGATGTGGGCCGACTCGACGTTCGAGGACCTCGTTCAGTACAACGACGGGTTCAAGACGCAGTTGATCGGCACCCCGGAGCAGGTTGCCGAACGCATCGTCGCCTACCGACGCCTCGGCGTCGACCTCGTTCTCGGTGGCTTCCTGCACTTTCAGGAGGAAATCGAATACTTCGGAGCGAAGGTGCTGCCGCTGGTGCGGGAGCTCGAAGTGGCCGAATCGAACGACCACGAGTTGGTCGCGTCCCACTGACCTGGAGTTCCTCGAGCGGTCGGGTCCGTGCAGTAGCGTGAGATCTCGGACCCGACCGACCTGGGTACGGCACTATCAGGATGAGGAGACGCGATGACCTACTCGCCCGGCAGCCCTGACAACGGGGGCTCCAACTCTGGTGGCTACGGCGGAGGCGGACCGTCCTACGGCCCCCCGTCCACGCCGAATCAGTCCACGCCCAATCAGCCGAATCAGCCGTCGTCCGGTGCCTACCCCCAGTCGGGTCAGAACCAGGCGTTCCACCAGCCGTCGGTATCCAACCCGTTCGGCCCGCCCGTGCCAGGAACCTCCGCTCCGAGCGGGTCCGCGCCGGGCACGTCCGGGCACTCGACGAAGTCGTCCGGTGCCGGGCTCGCGCAACTGCCGAAGATCCTGACCTTCGTGGTGCTCGGTCTCGGTATCGTCAACTTCCTGCTCGGCCTGCTCGATTTCGTCACCGCCGAAGTGTCGTCGTCCGAGCAACTGCCCAGCGGCATCCAGACCTCGTTCAGCACCAACTTCTTCGAGTCCGGCGGAAGTGCGGCGTCGATCGCGTTTCTGCTCGCCGCCGGTCTGATCGCAGGTGCGTCGCTGCTGCAGAAGGATGCCCGGAACCAGGCCGTGATCGCGGCACTGGCCATCGCCGGATTCCTGGTGCTGGTCTTCCAATCGTTCAGCCTGCCCAGTGCCGAGGGCAACGAGTTCGCCAGCACCAGCAGTTCGCTCGGAATCGGCGCGATCCTGGTACTCGTGTTGGGCTTCGTGCAGGCAGCGGCCGCTGTGGTTGCGCTGCTGCTCGATGCAGGCATCGTCAAGGCCCCGGCACCCAAGCAGTCCGGCTTCGGGAACCAGGGTCAGCAGTCCGGTTACGGCCAGCAGAATCCGTACAACGCGCCGACGACGTCGTTCGGTGGACCGTCCGGACCGCAGAACTACAGCAACCCGCCGGCCTACGGTCAGTCCCCGTCGAACACAGCGGGCTCGTCGAACTTCGGGCAAGCACCGAGTGGACAGGCGTCCGGCCAGCATTCCTACGGTCCCGGCGCACAGTCGCCGTACGGCAATCAGCCTGCGCCGAACACCGGACCGCAGGGTGGCTATTCGCCGCCGCCCTACACCGGTCCGAGCGGTCCGCCCGCAGGGCAGGCCTACCCGCCGAACCAGTACCCGTACGGTGGCCAGCCGTCCGGTTACGGTCAGCCGTCGAGCACACCCGACGAGTCCGAGTCGGGCGCACAGTCGACGCCGTACGGCGCACCGACTCAATCGTTCGGCGCGACTCCCGCGGAAGACGACAACAAGCGCGACTGATTTCGCACGTCACACTCGACTTCGCGGCGCGCCTGACCGGCGTGCCGCGTCGTTGATGCGAATCTCGTAGTGATGAGCGATCTATTGAACCGAGATACTCGACGCGCGGCCGCACGCAGTTCCCGTGTGAGCACCGGGCCTACGCCCGATCAGTCACGAACGCTCGCTGCCGTGGCCTTCAAAACCTCCGGGTTGGTGGTGGTCATCGCCACGACTCTGGTCCTGATCACCCTTGTCTCGGTCAACAGCGATCTCACCGGAACCCTCGGTGCCATCGCCGGTTCCTGGTTCGCGGTGCACCTGGTGCCGCTGAGTATCGGTGGCACGTCGATGGGCGTCGCCCCGATGCTTCCCACCCTCGTCGTCGCCTGGTCCGTCGCACGCACGGTTCACCACGCGGTGGACGAGACCACCGACCGTCGCATGGTCAGGTGGGTGTTCGCCGCGTCGATGGCCGGACCCCTCGCCGTCACGGCCATCGCTCTGGCCGTCGCCAAGGATGCGTCGACGGTCATCGGACTGTCGAGCCCCAACGCACTCGTCGCCTTCTCGTGGGTGGCGGGAGTACACGCAGCGGCGTCGGGCACCGGCCTGATCCTCGCTCGCTGGGATTCCCTGGTGATCGATCGACACCTTCCAGACTGGGTACGCGCACTCGTCGCACCACTCGTGCGGTCCGTTTCGGTGCTGACGGCAGGCGGTGCCGCCATCGTGCTGCTGGCTCTGCTCGCCTCCTGGGACACCGCCGGTTCACTGCTCGACAACGGACGCACCCTCGTCGGCATGCTGGGACTGACCGTGCTGTCGGTGCTGTACCTGCCGAACATCGTCCTCGGTGCCCTCGCCGTCGCGACGGGGTCCTCGGCGAGTTTCGGAGACGCATCGGTCAGCCTGTTCTCGACGACCGGCGGGCCGCTCCCACCGCTCCCGATCCTCGCCGTCCTCCCCGAGGGCTCCGCGCAGACGATCTGGGTCGTCATGCTCGTCGTTCCCATCGCAGCCGGGCTACTCCTGGGACGCGACTGCGCGATCCGAAGCGTGGACGTCCAGGTCGCGGTCTCCTCGGTGTGGGCCGTCGCTGCAGTCATGGGAGCCCTCGCCGCGGTGTTCGGCTACGCCGCAGGCGGGAACCTGGGCACGTTCGGCACAGTCGAAGTCACCGTGTGGAGCTTCGCACTGCTGACCTTCGCCTGGCTCGGCGTCGTCGGATCCGCTTCGGCCGCCCTCGTCGTGTGGCGTCGAGCAGACCCGGAACCCGACCACGAACCCCACGACCGATCCGGTACCGAGCAGCCTGTACCGGCGACCGTGCCCGCAGCAGAACTGGCCATTCGAGCGCCTGCGTCGGAACCGGACGAGGCTGTCGCGGACACCGTCGTCGAGGCCGAGGTCGTCGACGAGAAGCCGGTCGCGACAGTGGAAGCAGACGATCCGATCGCGGCAGACGCCGAATCCGAGGAACCGCTCGAAGCCGAGATCGTCGCTCCGCCCCCGGCCCAGGACGACGCGTCGAGCACTGCGGAGGACGGACCTGCCCGGTAGGGGCGCGGGTCGGAGCGACTAGGCTTTCTGCTGGCTCGAACGATCCCCTCGATACCTCAGGAGTAGTGCGCTGACTGCCTTGCGTGAGACACCCGCGCGGGTCGTCGTCCTCGCGTCGGGGACCGGCTCGCTCCTGCAGTCGCTCGTCGCCGCGACAACTGCCGAGGACTACCCGGCACGCATCGTGGCCGTCGGAGTCGATCGAGAGTGCGCGGCCGCTCGTCATGCCGACGATGCCGCGATCCCACATTTTCGTATCGGCTTGCGAGACTTCGCCGATCGGTCGGCCTGGGATGCGGCGCTCACCGACGCTGCACTGGGGTTCGAGCCCGATCTGATCGTCACCGCAGGGTTCATGAAGATCCTCGGTCCTCGATTTCTCGACGCGTTCGCCGGCCGAATCGTCAACACGCACCCCGCGCTGCTGCCGTCGTTCCCCGGTGCGCACGCCGTTCGAGACGCGCTGGACCACGGCGTGAAACTGACCGGTTCGACGGTGCATCTGGTCGATTCCGGTGTCGACACCGGGCCGATCCTGGCTCAGGAAGCCGTGCCTGTACTCGACGGCGACGACGAAGCCGCATTGCACGAACGCATCAAGACTGTGGAACGACGGTTGCTGGTCGACGTGATCGCAGCGGTCGCAGCCAAAGGTGTCACCTCCGATGGACGAAAGGCTCAGATAATCCGATGAGTGAACGTAAAGCGGTGCGCCGCGCACTGGTCAGTGTCTACGACAAGACCGGACTGATCGAACTTGCGACCGGTTTGCATGCCGCGGGCGTCGCTCTGGTGTCCACCGGATCGACGGCGAGCAAGATCGCCGACGCCGGAATCCCGGTCACCAAGGTCGAGGACCTCACCGGATTCCCCGAAACCCTCGAGGGTCGCGTCAAGACGCTGCATCCTCGCGTCCATGCCGGGGTCCTCGCCGACACCCGCAAGCCCGAGCACATGGCTCAGCTCGACGAGCTTGGCATCGAGGCGTTCGAGCTCGTCGTGGTCAACCTGTACCCGTTCACCGAGACCGTCGCCAGCGGTGCGACTCCCGACGAATGCGTCGAGCAGATCGATATCGGCGGCCCGTCGATGGTGCGCGCCGCAGCCAAGAATCACCCGTCGGTCGCGGTTGTCGTCGACCCGAGCCGGTACGACGACGTACTCTCCGCTGTCTCCGGTGGTGGATTCACGCTCGCCGAGCGCACATCTCTTGCCGCGCAGGCATTTCAGCACACCGCGGCGTACGACGTCGCAGTGGCGTCGTGGATGTCGAGCGTCCTGGCTCCCGACACCGAGACGGTGTTTCCCGAGTGGATCGGCGGCACCTGGGACCGCTCCGCAGTACTTCGGTACGGCGAGAACCCGCACCAGAAGGCTGCCCTGTACGTCGACTCCTCCGCTGCTGCCGGCATCGCTCAGGCCGAGCAGCTGCACGGAAAAGAGATGTCGTACAACAACTTCACTGATTCGGATGCGGCCTGGCGGGCAGCGTTCGATCACTCGGAGCCCACCGTCGCGATCATCAAGCACGCCAACCCGTGCGGAATCGCCGTCGGCACCGACATCGCCGAGGCGCACCGCAAGGCGCATGCGTGCGATCCGGTGAGCGCCTACGGCGGCGTCATCGCGGCCAACCGTGAGGTCACCGTCGAGATGGCCGAGCAGGTCGCCGAGATCTTCACCGAGGTCATCATCGCGCCCTCCTACGCCGACGGTGCACTGGGAGTGCTGCAGCGCAAGAAGAACATTCGAGTTCTGCTCGCAGAAGCGCCGCCCACCGCGGGTGTCGAACTCAAGCCGATCTCCGGCGGGGCACTGCTGCAGCAGCGCGACGTCATCGACGCCGACGGCGACGATCCGGCCAACTGGACCCTCGCCGCAGGCGAACCCGCCGACGAGCAGACCCTCAAGGATCTCGAATTCGCTTGGCGCGCAGGACGAGCCGTCAAGTCCAACGCAATTCTGCTTGCCAACGACGGCGCGTCGGTCGGCGTCGGAATGGGCCAGGTCAACCGCGTCGACGCCGCCCACCTGGCAGTCCAGCGAGCCGGGGATCGCGTCGTCGGTTCGGTCGCGTCCTCCGATGCCTTCTTCCCGTTCCCCGACGGCTTGCAGGTCCTCATGACCGCGGGTGTCAAAGCCGTTGTGCAGCCCGGTGGTTCGGTCCGCGACAACGAAGTGATCGCTGCTGCACAGGACGCGGGAGTGACGCTGTATCTGACGGGTTCGCGGCACTTCGCCCACTAGCTGCTCCGTCGAGATCGCAGTTGTGCAGCCTTTTACACCATTTCCGCTCGCATAACTGCGATCTCGACGATCTGTGGATGAACGAAACCATAATCCACAGATTGGCCTGCTGGCCGTTTCGAGGAGCTCGACCCTGCCAGGGTTGAGCGATGGGGATCGAGTCAGGACCGTTTCGTGGGTCGGTTGCAGTGCAGTCGGGAGCACTGAGTCGTCATCGACTGAGCCGCGACTATGTACGAGTGTTCCGTGACACGTATGTGCCCGCGGGAACCACCATAGATGCGCGGACCCTGGCTGTGGCGGCATCTGTGTGCGTCGGAAACAGCGCAATTGTCGCGGGTACTTCGGCGGCCGCCATGCATGGCGCGCGATGGGTCGACGCCACGGTGCCGCCCACTGTGCTTGCGCTGGAAAAATCACATCGAATACCAGGGCTGATCCTCCGGCGCGACTCGATCGAGCCTGGCGATGTGCTCGTTGTCGGCGGGGTGGCGGTGACCAACCCCGTACGAACCGCGTTCGATATAGGGCGATGGGTTCCGCCACCGCAGTCCGTGATCTTCCTCGATTCACTCATGGCCGCGACCGGCCTCGAGCGGGATGCGGTGAGTGCATTCGCGTCACTGCGTCCGAGGTGTCGGGGTATCCGGGTGCTGCTCGACGCCCTCGGTCGGGTGGACGGAGGCGCGGAATCGCCGCAGGAGACGCGCACACGTCTGTTGCTGATCGATGCTGGACTCCCGAAACCCACCACCCAGATCGACATTCGAGATGCGCGTGGTCGATTTGTCGCGCGGATCGACATGGGGTGGGAGAGGTGGCGTGTCGGGGTGGAATACGAGGGGGTGCAGCACTGGCTCGACGAGCGTCAGCGGACCCGCGACATCGAGCGGTACGAGGACCTGCAGCAGTGCGATTGGCATATCGCTCGGGTCAATTCCGAACAACTCCGCCGTCGTCCCGACGAAGTCGTCCGTCGAGTTCGGGCCAAGCTCCGTGAGGCAGGAGCACCGATCTAGCGAGATCGCAGTTGTGCAGGGGATTTGTCCAGTTCGGGTGGCATAAGTGCGAACTCGGCGGAACCACAACGGACCACTAGATGGCAGCAATCGTCAAACGCTCGTAGCGTGGAGAAGTGACCTCCACCAAACCTGGCATCTCCACTCTCGGCGAACTCAAGGCATCCGGACATCGGCAGCGGTCGATCAAGGAAGAGCTCCGCGAAAATCTTTTGAAAGCATTGCGTGACGGCGACGATCCGTGGCCGGGGATCGTCGGCTTCGGGTCGACGGTGCTGCCGCAATTCGAGCGCGCGATTCTGGCCGGTCATGACGTCGTTCTGCTGGGTGAGCGTGGGCAGGGCAAGACCCGTCTGCTGCGTACCCTCAACCTGCTCCTCGACGAGTGGGTGCCGGTGATCGCCGGTGCCGAACTGGGCGAGCATCCGTACGAGCCCATCACCCCTGCGAGCATTCGTAGAGCGAAGGAACTGGGCGACGATTTGCCCATCGAATGGCGGCACCGCAGCGAGCGGTACGCAGAGAAGCTCGCGACCCCGGATACCTCGGTGGCCGACCTCGTCGGCGATGTCGATCCGGTGAAGGTCGCGGAGGGCCGCAGCTTGGGCGACCCGGAGACTATTCACTTCGGTCTCGTTCCGCGGAGTCACCGCGGCATCGTGGCGATCAACGAACTTCCCGACCTCGCCGAGCGCATCCAGGTGTCGCTGCTCAACGTCATGGAGGAGCGCGACATTCAGGTTCGCGGCTACACCCTGCGGCTCCCGCTCGACGTCATGTTGGTGGCCAGTGCCAACCCCGAGGACTACACCAATCGCGGACGCATCATCACCCCGCTCAAGGACCGCTTCGGGGCCGAGATCAGGACCCACTACCCGCTCGAGCTGGACGACGAGGTAGCCGTCATCGATCAGGAAGCGGACCTGCAGGCCGAGGTCCCGGCATACCTGCTCGAGGTGCTCGCTCGATTTACTCGACTGCTGCGCGAATCGCCGTCGGTCGACCAGCGCTCCGGCGTCTCGGCACGATTCGCGATCGCCGCAGCCGAAACGATCGCTGCCGCAGCGGTTCACCGCGCCGCGATACTCGGCGAAGCGGACGCGGTAGCACGGCCGGTGGACCTGGGAACGATCATCGAGGTGCTGCGCGGCAAGGTCGAGTTCGAGTCGGGCGAAGAAGGCCGCGAAATCGAGGTTCTCGAACACATGCTGCGACGCGCGACGGCCGATACCGTCCGGGCACACCTGGGTGGCCTGAACCTCGCGGCGTTGGTGACGGCCGTCGAGACCGGCGACCCGATCGTCACCGGCGATCGCATCACCGCAAAGGCTCTGCTCGACGAGCTGCCCGACGTATCCGTGATCGGCGACATCACCGAGCGGTTGAAGGCGACCTCGGACGGCGAGAAAGCAGCCGCCGTCGAACTGGCGCTCGAAGGTCTCTACCTCGCGCGGCGAATCTCGAAGGATCCCGACGACGACGGCCAGACGGTGTACAGCTGATGCGTCGCTCCAGGTACGGGCGCTATCACGAGGGCCCGGATCCACTGGCTCCTCCCGTCGATCTGCGGGAGGCGCTGGATGCGATCGGCGAGGACGTCCTTGAGGGGGCGTCGCCTCGCCGGGCGTTGCAGGAGATGCTGCGGCGCGGGACGAAGAACATGCGCGGGCTCGACGACCTCGCGGCCCAGGCTGCCAAGCGTCGCCGAGATCTGTTGAAGCAGAACAACCTCGACGGAACGCTGCAGGAAGTGCGTGAGCTGCTGGACAAGGCGGTGCTCGAGGAGCGTAAGGCGTTGGCGCGTGCCCTCGACGACGATGCGCGGTTCCAGGAGATGCAGATCGGCGATCTGTCTCCGTCCACCGCCCAAGCGGTGCAGGAGCTCTCGGATTACGACTGGCGTTCGTCGGAGGGGCGCGAGAACTACGAGAAGATCAAGGATCTGCTCGGCCGCGAGATGCTCGATCAGAGATTCGCCGGCATGAAGCAGGCTCTCGAAGGTGCCACCGAGCAGGATCGTCAGGCCATCAGCGAGATGCTGAAGGACCTCAACGAACTGCTCGACGCCCACAACAAGGGCGAGAACACCGACGAGCAGTTCGACGAGTTCATGAACAAGCACGGTCAGCATTTTCCGGAGAATCCGAAGAATGTCGACGAGCTACTCGATTCACTGGCGGAAAGGGCTGCCGCCGCGCAGCGGTTGCGCAACTCTCTGACTCCCGAGCAGCGAGCCGAGTTGGATGCGTTGGCCCAGCAGGCCTTCGGTGATTCGAACCTGCTGGATCAGCTCGATCAACTGGATCAGAATCTGCAGCAGGCCCGGCCCGGTGAGGACTGGGACGGTTCGCAGAATTTCCGCGGAGAGAACGGAATGGGCCTCGGTGACGGTACCGGGGCACTGCAGGACATTGCCGATCTCGAGAACCTGGGAAACCAGCTCTCGCAGCAGTACAACGGCGCGGCGCTGGACGATATCGACGCCGATGCCCTGCTGAAACAGCTCGGACCGGAGGCTGCTGCCGATGCCCGGATGCTCTCGGAGCTCGAAAAGGCGCTGCAGCAGCAGGGTTTCATGGACAAGGGGGCCGATGGTCAGTGGCGTCTGTCGCCGAAGGCCATGCGTCAATTGGGGCAGTCGGCGTTGAAGGATGTCGCGGGAAAGCTGTCTCGACGCGGCGGCGAGCGAGATACTCGTAAGGCCGGCGCGATGGGTGAGCCGACGGGAGCGTCGCGCACCTGGGAATTCGGCGACACCGAACCGTGGGACGTGACCCGCACGGTCAACAATGCCGTCTTGCGTACGGCTGCACAGGGATCGGGCTTTCCGGTGCAGCTACAGGTGACGGATGTGGAGATCAGCGAGACCGAAACCCGGACGCAGGCTGCGGTGGCGTTGTTGGTCGACACGTCGTTCTCGATGGTGATGGACGGCCGCTGGGTGCCGATGAAGCGCACCGCATTGGCTCTCAATCACCTGGTGAGTACTCGATTCCGCGGCGACGATCTGCAGCTGATCGGATTCGGCAGGCATGCTCAGACTTTGACGGCCTCGGAGCTTGCCGGCCTGGACGGTGCCTACGATCAGGGCACCAATCTGCATCACGCGTTGATGCTCGCAGTGCGGCATCTGCGTCGTCATCCCAATGCGCAGCCGGTGGTCTTGATCGTCACCGACGGTGAACCGACGGCTCATCTGGAGCCGGACGGCCATGCGTATTTCGATTACCCGCCGTCGTCGAAGACGTTGGGTTTGACGGTGCGTGAGCTCGATACCGTCGCGAAACTCGGTGCGCAGGTGACGATTTTCCGTCTCGGTGACGATCCCGGTCTGGCCCGGGTGGTGGACAAGATGGCCGAGCGGGTCGGCGGCCGGGTGATCGCGCCGGATCTGGACGGATTGGGTGCTGCGGTGGTGAGCGACTACCTCAAGCGTCGGCGATCGTAGTCATTTCTCTGCTGCCTTGATGTCCACCGAGACTCCGCCCCAGAAGGCGAGTCCGGTGATGACCACTCGGGGCGCACCGGGGTGCGTGGCGCTGACGTGCTCGAATCCGCCCATGATTCCGGTGCCGCGGACCTCGACGCCGATGCCGGGCGGCACGGTGATCTCGATGCCGCCCATGATCGCGACGCAGTTGATCGTGGTTTCCTGGGCCGAGAACGTCGCTCGGCGTAGGTCGAGTTGCACTCCGCCCCAGAAGGCGAGGGCGTCGATGCGTGCGGCGACAGTCCATTCGCCTTTGCGAACCGAGCCGCTCATGATCGCGATGGCCCGATCGGTCTGGGGCGCACCGGTCTGCGTTGTCTGCGGAGGTGGGGTGAGGGCCAGATCGTCGGTCAACAGGTCCAAGTCGCCGTAGGTCTTCGCTCGGTACGCCGCGGCCGTCCGCTCGTCGTACTCGGTGATGGTCAGTTGACCGTTGGCGAACGCGTCGCTCAGCAGCTGCGCCACGAGGTTGCGATCGGCATCGGCAGCGCGCACCGTACTTCGATTTCGGTCGGGTAGTTGGTCGCTCACCGGTCGGACATTACCGGCGACCGGGTCAGGCCGCATTCAGGATTGCGCGATGACCCAGCGGCGACGCCAGCGTGATCTGCATGGTGGCGTAGACGGCAACCATGATGCAGGACTTGTCCTCGGCGTCCGGTCTGGTCCCGGTACGCAGTTCGATCGTGACGGCCGTATCGGTCTCGGTCACCGTCGCGTCGGCTCCGTAGCACTCGGGCGTGCCGGTGACGAAGTGCACCGCGATGGTGTTGGGGGACACCTGGCTCCACGACTCGAACGGAGTGGTCGTCGCGCGGATCAGATCCGGGGTCGACTCGAACATCGTGCCGACGTCGCCGACGGGAACCTCGTGGGGGACGGGCGGCGCGCTGGGTTGCTGGACGAACCCGATGGGGGTGGTGGAGTTCGTTGTCGGTGTCGTCTCGTCGTCGTCACCGGCGGCGGTGCTGCAGCCGGCCAAGAGCAGGCACAGCATGACACCTGCAGCGAGAAACCTCATGAACCCAAAGTAGCGCTGGGAGCTGAGGAGAACCTTTGTGTTCGTCTCATGCCAGCAGCACCGTGACGAGTGCGATGACGGGAATCGAGACCAGGGTCGTGACGAATGCCGTGTCGCGGGCCAGAACGACCCCTCGCTGGTAACGGCTCGCGAAGACGAAGACGTTCTGCGCTGTGGGCAGTGCCGAGACGACGACGATGGCGAACAGGTCGTGCCCGTCGAGGCCGAAGACGAATCGGGCCATCAGATACCCGAGCAGGGGCTGCAGCGCCATCTTGAACAGGGTCGCCAGAGCCACGTCCCGTCGCGGGCTGATGCCCTTCTGCAGCACCCGCGCGCCGTACAGCGACAGTCCGAACGCGAGCAGTGCACCCGGAACGGACAGGTTGCCGACGAGTTGGAACGGCTGCATGAGCGCCTCGGGGAGCTCGAATCCGGTGATCGACAGTACGAGACCCGCAGCCCCGGCCAGCACGATCGGGTTTCGGAACGGCGTCGTGATCGTCTTGAACAGTGAGACCTCGTCGATCTTGGTGGAGATGTCGAGGACGGTCACCGCGATCGGCGTGTAGATCATGATCTGGAACAGCAGCAGGGGTGCGACGAAGTTGGCGTCGCCCAGCACGAACACAGCGATCGGGATACCGAGGTTCGCGGCATTGACGTAGGAGCTCGCGAGTGCGCCGACGGTCGCGTCGGGCACGGCGCGTTTCAGCGCGAGCTTCGCGATGACGAAGTAGATGGCCCCGACGAGTAGCGCAGTGGAACCGGCGACGGCCAGTACGGGGGACAGGATGACCGACAGATCCGACCTGGCCAACGTGATGAACAGCAGTGACGGCGTCGCCACGAAGAAGACCAGTCGGCTCAGAACGAATTGGCCGTGTTCGCCGAGAATTTTCAGATGGGCGAGCAGGTAGCCCAATGCGATGACGACGAAGATGACGGTGAAGCCTTCGAGAACGCCGGACATCGTAGAACTGCTCGTTTCTTGCTAGGAACGACAGAAAGGCCACGTAGCCCAGGGCTACGTGGCCTTTCTCGAAAGCTGATTCAGCGGCTGGTGAACGGCAGCAATGCCATTTCACGAGCGTTCTTCACTGCGACAGCGACCTGGCGCTGCTGCTGCGGGGTGAGCCCGGTGACCCGGCGGCTACGGATCTTGCCGCGGTCGGAAATGAACTGACGAAGAAGGTTGATGTCCTTGTAGTCCACCGTGGTGACCTTGGCGGCGTTCAACGGGTTCTTCTTCGGTCGACGACCCGCCTCTGCGCGGACCTTCTTCGACGGTGCTCTCTTGACTGCCATCTCTACCTTTTCCCTTACCAGCTCGACTTGTGGACGCCTGGCAGCTCCCCGCGGTGAGCCATCTCGCGCATCTTCACGCGGGACAGCCCGAATTTCCGTAGGTAACCGCGCGGACGTCCATCCGCAGCGTCACGATTGCGCAATCGTACCGGACTCGAATCGCGTGGCAGACGCTGCAGTGCCGCCTGGGCCTCCGCGCGCTCGGAATCGCTGCTCGAGGGCTTGCGAATGATCTCCTTGAGCTCTGCGCGACGCGTTGCCCAGCGGGCGACGACGACCTTGCGTTGCTCGTTCTTCGCGATCTTCGATTTCTTGGCCACCGATCAGCGCTCCTCTCGGAAATCGACGTGCTTGCGCACGACCGGGTCGTATTTCTTCATGACCAGTCGGTCCGGGTCGTTGCGGCGGTTCTTGCGGGTGACGTAGGTGTAGCCGGTACCCGCGGTCGACTTCAGTTTGACGATGGGCCGGACGTCGGTGCTCTTGCCCATCAGATCTTCTCCCCACGTGCGCGGATCTTGGCCACCACGGCGTCGATGCCGTCGCGGTCGATGGTCTTGATGCCCTTGGCCGAGAGCGTGAGGGTGACGCGGCGTCCGAGGCTGGGGGCGTAGTAGGTCTTGCGCTGGATGTTGGGATCCCACCTGCGGCTGGTGCGCACGTGGGAGTGCGAGACCGACTTTCCGAAGCTGGGGGTGCGGCCGGTGACTTGGCAGTGCGCTGACATGAGCACTCCTTTCTTGCTGTTATGACAATCGTTTTCGACAAAGCGTTCAAGCGAATGTAGCGTGCATCTTCAGAGAATGACAATCGTTGTCGAGAAGAAAGGTGCTCGTGAACACATCACCGGACGATCGAACCCCGATGGTCCTCGTCTCCGGCTGGACCGGAGCCATGGACGCTGTCGTGACATCGCTGCTCGCGCCGGGAACTGTCGCAGTCCGCCACGACCTGAGCCGCGTCACCGAGGGCGTCGTACGCCGAACGTTGTTCGTCCTGGGTGAGAACCCGCGCGAGACGATCTTGGAACTGGCGCACGGCTGTGTCTCCTGCACGCTGCGCGAGGACCTGCTGCCGCTGCTACGTGCACTGTCGACCCGCAGCAGTGTCGATCGCATCGTGCTCGTACTGGACCCTGCTCTCGAGCCCGAGGCGTTGTGCTGGGCGGTGGACAACGTCATCGTCGCCGACGTGGTGGGGCAGATCGACGGACCGGCCTCGAGGGACGTACGTATCGAGGCCGTGATCGGCTGCCTCGACGCGGCAACCTGGTTGGCCGACGCCACCGGCGACGACACCTTGGCCGACCGCGGCATCGTCGCCAGCGGTGACGACGATCGAACCGTCGCGCAGCTGGTAGTAGGCCAGGTGGACTACTCCGACTCGCTCGTCGTCACCGCAGGTCCCGAAATCGACGCCTGGGAGCGTGCCAGGCTCGCGGCTGTCCTCGCGCGGTTGGCACCGAACGCACCCGTCGTCTGGGTTTCTCAGGACTCGATGGTCGACGGCCCAGCAGTTCTCGCGTCCGTTCCCTTCGATGCCCGGCGCGGTGAGATCACCGACGCCCACTCTCCGCTGTTGCGCGGCCAGCCGCCCTTGTCCGTCGACTGCGGAGTCGCACTCGTGGAGTTCACCGCAACTCGGCCGTTCCATCCCGAACGACTGCACGAGGCCATCGACGTGTTGCTCGACGGCGTCGTCACCGCCCGCGGACGGGCGTGGGTGGCCACGCAACCCGACGAAGCGCTCTGGATCGAATCGGCCGGCGGCGGACTACGGGTGGCGAGTGCCGGAAAGTGGCTTGCGGCAATGACTCCGGTGGAACAGGATCGCGTCGACACAACCAGGCGAGCGATGGCTGCGCTGCGGTGGGACGAGCAGTTCGGCGATCGAGACACGTCCTTGGTGATCTTGGTACACCAGGCCGACCCCACCGAGATCGACCGAACTCTGCAGTGGGCGTTGGTGTCCGACGACGAGATGACCGATCCCGCTCAGTGGGCCACGTGGACCGACCCGTTCGGCCAGTGGCACGAAGACCCCTGCGAGAGCAGCGAATCCCCGTACGCAGACCAGTCACGAGAGGCAACAGAATGAAGCCAGGCATCCACCCCGATTACCATCCGGTGGTGTTCCAGGACTCGAGCACCGGGAACAAGTTCCTCACTCGATCCACCGTCACGTCCGCCCGCGAGACCGAGTGGGAAGACGGCAACACCTACCCGCTGATCGTCGTCGACGTCTCGTCCGAGTCGCATCCCTTCTGGACCGGGGCGACACGCGTCATGGACACCCAGGGACGCGTCGAGAAGTTCGAGAAGCGCTACGGCCGTCGAAGCCGAAAGGAGGCGTGAGACATGGCTGTTCCGAAGAGAAAAATGTCGCGTTCCAACACGCGTAGCCGACGGGCACAGTGGAAAGCCGTCGCCCCGGATCTCGTGACCGTGCGTTTTCAGGGCCGCGAGTTCAGAGTGCCGCGCAGGTTGGTCAAAGCGGTCCAGGCCGGGGTGTACGACCCGAGCTGACCCCCCGCTCGTGCGCGTTGTGCGCCCTTCCAGGTACGCACAACGCGCACGAGGGCGGAGCCCGGTACGTTTGCTCGATGGACGGAACGGAACCTTCGTCGAAGGACGTCAAGCGATGGCGGCAGTACCTCGCCGACGAGCGGGCCGAGGCCGCCGTCTATCGCGACCTGGCGGGTAGGCGCAGCGGTGAGGAACGCGACATTCTGCTCGAGTTGGCCGACGCGGAAGGCCGCCACGAACAGCATTGGCGCAATCTGCTCGGCGATCGCG
Organism: Rhodococcus sp. NPDC080181; assembly: GCF_040702225.1. Classification (NCBI taxonomy): domain Bacteria; kingdom Bacillati; phylum Actinomycetota; class Actinomycetes; order Mycobacteriales; family Nocardiaceae; genus Rhodococcus; species Rhodococcus sp. NPDC080181. Next base: position 181,842 of record NZ_JBFBKN010000006.1, on the reverse strand, counting down.
TCGGGATGCCACTCAAAGGCGACATTCGTACCCGGATCCTCGGCGTGCTGGCGCGCCGCTTCGGATCGGTGTTCGTGCTCGCCCTCGCGCAACGCGCCGAGACCCGCTCGCCCTACGCGACCGACGCCGACGCAACGGACGCAATGACGGCCGACGAGCAAATTCACGCCGAGGTCATCCGGGCTTTGGCTGCCCGCGGCCGTAATCGGCTCTCGGGAACCTTCCGCGCCGCGGTGTTCGGTGCCAACGACGGCTTGGTGAGCAACCTCGCCCTGGTGCTCGGCATCAGCGGATCCGGGGTGTCCAACCAGATCGTGTTGGTCACCGGACTGGCCGGCCTGCTTGCCGGTGCGCTGTCGATGGGAGCAGGCGAATACGTCTCGGTGCGCTCGCAACGCGAGCTGCTCGAGGCGTCGTCGCCCGACAGCGCCGCAAATGAGGCCGTTCAACACCTCGACGTCGACGCCAACGAACTCGCACTCGTCTACCGCGCTCGCGGAATGACCCACGAGGAAGCCGACGCGAAAGCCGCGGACATCATCCGACTGCTCCCCGCCGTCGAAGAACCGGCCACCGACATCGACGAGCACGAATCCATCGGAACCGGACTCGGTGCCGCCGCAGCGAGCTTCTGCTTCTTCGCCTCCGGTGCCGTCATCCCGGTGTTGCCGTACCTGTTCGGTCTCGAAGGCTATGTGGCCCTTGCCGTTGCTGCGGTGCTCGTCGGACTGGCGCTGATCTGTACGGGCCTGATCGTCGGACTGCTCAGCGGCGGTCCGCCCGTCAAACGTGCACTGCGACAACTCGCCATCGGATACGGCGCGGCCGGGGCGACGTATCTACTGGGACTCGCATTCGGTGGGGGAGTGTAGGTTCCGCTCTGCGTTCTGGGCAGGAATGCACAAATGCGACGTACCTCGACGGGATCCCTTCTGAGCGGCGCACTTCTGTGCATTCTGTCCCGTCTCCCATCCTCACGGTCGAATTAATTAGCTCGCGTCGGAGACTTTCAGCTCGATAGGGTCATCGCCATGCGCGCCACTTGTCTGCCCTGCGCGGCTCTCGACACGAGAGTCCGTCCGAGCATTGTGCTGCGCGCATATTCATCCGAGCTGTGTGCTGCTCTCACCGGCAAACAGCGACCCATCGAATAGCTCTCTCTCGCCGAGGGGGCAGAAAGGAACATCATGCCCCCGAACAAGGTGGGCTTACGGCTGCTCAACTGGGCGTCACAACTCGAGGACAAGACACTCGAGCAGGCCCGCGAAACAGCATCGATGCCGTTCGTGCATCCGCACGTCGCGTTGATGCCCGACGCGCACAGCGGCATGGGAAGTGCTGTAGGAACAGTCATTCCGACGTTGGGTGCTGTCATTCCGGCTGCCGTCGGTGTCGACATCGGCTGCGGAATGATCGGTGTTCGAACAGAATTCACACTCGATGACCTCGACGGACGGAACCTGAAGGATTTGCGACTCGCCATCGAGGCCAGCATCCCCCTCTCGCCCGGCAACTACAACGTCGGTGTCGATCGATGGCAGTTCACTGCGCCAAAGCTGCTCGAACTCGAGGAGTTGGCGGCCAGGGACGGTGTAGAGCTGAACCACTCACCGCAGTGGCGGGAGCAGCTCGGTTCGTTAGGCGGCGGCAATCACTTTGCCGAGTTGTGCCTCGACGAGACCGATCGAGTGTGGCTGTTTCTGCACAGTGGGTCGAGGGGCGTGGGGAACAAGATCGCGAAGAAGCACATCGCGATTGCGCAGCGATTGTGTGCCCAATGGTGGATTTCGTTGCCCAACAAAGATCTCGCGTACCTGCCCGAGAGCTCGACTGAATTCGCGCAGTACATCAGAGATCTGAAGTGGGCGCAGCGGTTCGCGTACCTGAACCGGGCCGAGATGATGGACCGGTTCGGCGCGGTGTTCGCCGAGTGGATGGGAACGGACGACCATCGCGAAGTCGAGCGAATCAATTGCCATCACAACTACACGGTGAAGGAAACGCACTTCGGCAAGGACGTCTGGCTCACCCGTAAGGGTGCAATCGACGCACACGAGGGTGTGAAGGCGATCATCCCGGGGTCGATGGGGACGCGTTCGTACGTGGTCGCCGGTAAGGGTTCCAAGGCCGGCCTGTGCTCGGCTCCTCACGGTGCCGGTCGGCAGTTCTCTCGGACCGAGGCCAGGAAGCGGTTCACCCACGAGAACCTGCAGGAGCGGATGAAGGGGATCGAGTTTCGCGACAGTGCAGACTTCATCGACGAGATTCCCGACGCCTACAAGTCCATCGACGTCGTGATGGAGGACGCCCGCGACCTGGTGAGCGTCGAGCACGAGCTACGCCAGATTCTCAACGTCAAGGGGACCTGAGGGTGCAGGGCCCTGTTGAACGACGAAGGACGCGCACCGAGATCACTCTCGGTGCGCGTCCTTCGTGTCGTTCAGGGGAGGAGAAGACTCACTCCTCTTCGGGGCACGAGAAGGTGATGGTCACGTTGCTGCGGTCGATGGGCGCGAAGTACACCGAGCGCAGGGCAGTTGCTGTGCGATCTGCGAGTGCGCAATCGTTGATGGGGCCGTCGAGCTTGACCAGCATCAGGTTGCCGCTGTCCTTGATGATTGCTCGCGCGGCGGAGATCGACTTGCCCTCGATCTTGTCCTTGAAATCGGGCACATCGGCGGCCTGCGCCAGCGGGGCGAATCCGAGCGCACAGGCAATGGACAGTGCAGCTACGGTCAACGACTTCTTCAACATGACATCTCCTCGGTTTTCAACTGTTGGCTCCCGCTGACTGGCTGCAGCCACAGGGGCGCGTGCAATCACCGGAGGTGTATAACTCACGTCGAACTTCAGCCAACGGGCGCTGACCTCAAGTTTCGTGCTCACAGTAGCAGTGCGTACGGCCATCGGCGCGCTGGTTGTCCACTGAATGGGCAAGCAAATTGTCGCGATTATCCACTCGGATATCTCAAGAGCTCTGACTGGCGCTCGTGTGGCTGGATATCTACCGATCTTTACCGCAGTGTTGCGTGAGGTTGCGGCCTTTCTGAACCGCCGTTGCCCTTGGTCCGGTGGGGCCTTCCTTCTCGACGGGATTGTCCCCGTTCGTCCTGTTGTGCCTCGCTGTTCTCCGTCTGTTCACCTGCAATGTGCTCTGCTGTTCAGCGTCCGAGGGGGCTCGGCGGTCACCATCGATTCATGACGCTCAATCCCGCAGGCGAGACCGTCGCGACCGGAATTCCGGGGACGCTCGCCGAGAACATGACGATGGCCGAGCAACACGACTGGCATCGGTCGTTCCTGCGGCGGCACCCGGTGAGTCGACGCAACTTCCTGGTCGGTGCCGCAGCCACGGCAGCCGCGGTGGGCGTCGGTAATTCGGCGTTCACGCGCACCGCCTATGCGCAGGACGCCCCGCTGGCGGTGGCCGGTCGACACATGGGCTTCGGCAACGACCCGGCGACGCAGTTGCGATTCTCCGCTCAGCTTTCCCGTAATCCCGGCATCACCGGTGTCTTCCTCGATCACGGCCCGACGCCTGCGTTGGGAGCCACGACCTCCGCCGAGGTGCGCAACCTCGTCAGCCAGGTTCCGCAGACCGATGGCGGCATCCTGTCGGCCGAGCAGTACTACGTGCACGTGCCCGTCGACAATCTGACGCCCAAGCTGCCGCACTATTACCGATGGCGTACCGCGGACGGTTTCGTCAGCGACATCCGCAGCGCATCTCCGGCGCTGCCGACCGGACGCATCGCTCCGTTCCGCTTCACCATGATGGGGGACCAGGGCGTCGACGAAACCCCTTCGCAGCCAGCCGGTCTGGTGGCCGGTGATTACGACGACCTGTACTACAAGGCCGACAACGAACCGTCGGTCAAGCACGCGCGCAACATCAATCGCCAGATCGAGGCGTCGCGTCCGGACTTCCACATTCTCGCCGGCGATATCGCCTACGCGGACCCGTCGGGTGCCGGTCTGCCACCGCAGTTCGCCGGCCACGGCAAGACGCCGCCGAAGGGATTCGACAAGTTCAATCCCTTCGTCTGGGACGGCTACTTCCAGGCGATCGAGGCCAGCGCGTCGACGACACCGTGGTTGTTTGCCACCGGCAACCACGACATGGAGGCGCTGTACAGCCCCAACGGATACGGCGGCCACGCGGCACGTCTCGATCAACCGAGCACCGGGCCGAAAGGCTGCCCGTCGGCATATTCGTTCGTGTACGGCAACACCGCGGTGCTCTCGCTCGACGCGAACGACGTCAGCTACGAGATCAAAGCCAACACCGGCTACAGCGGCGGAGCCCAGAACACCTGGGTGGAGCAGACTCTCGCCAAGTATCGGGCGGACCCGAACATCGACTTCATCGTCTGCTTCTTCCATCACTGCGCCTACTCGACCACCTCGACGCACGCGAGCGACGGCGGCGTACGCGACGCGTGGGTATCGCTGTTCGACAAGTACGAGGTCGACGTGGTGCTCCAGGCGCACAACCACGTGTTCGAGCGCACCGATCCGATCCGCTCCAACCGTGCGACGCGGGTCGCCGGCGACAACGCCACGGTTCGCGGAAAGACCGACGGCACCGTGTACTACACCGTCGGCGGGGGTGGTCGTCCGCGTTACACGTTCCAGGACGGCGAGGGCGTCAGCTACCGGGGCCACGAATTGCCGGACACGGCTGTTCCGAACAGCTACGTCTGGGCGCCCGACGGCACCAAGTCGGCGGAGTCGATCACGTGGTCGCGAGTGAGATTCCTGAACTACTCGTTCGTGAGAGTCGATGTGGTGCCGGGTATTCCGGGCATCAAGGCCAGCGCGATGTCCATCGGAGCGATCGACGAATACGGCAACGAATTCGATCGCCTCACCTTCGAGCGCGATATCCCGGTGGGCCCGATCTTCGGTTCCTCCTGAGTGCCCATGTGAGTGGAACTTCGACCCCTGCTACGAACTTCCACTCACGTGCGGCGCAGCCGCTCTACAGCCACTTCTGACGTTTGAACACCACGTAGAGCGCGCTGGAGCAGATCACCATGGCGACCAGCGCCAGCGGATAACCCAAGTGCCACTTCAGTTCCGGCATGTCCTCGAAGTTCATGCCGTAGATCGCGGCGATGAGCGACGGCGCGAACAGGATTGCGCCCCAGGACGAGATTCGTTTGACCTGTTCGTTCTGCTCGAGGCTGACCTGCGTCATGTTCCGCATCTCTTCGTTCTGCTGCTGCGCCACCATGGTGGAGTGCACCGTCATCGCGTTCTGCAGGTTGGATCGGAACGATTCGATGCGGTCGGAGATGCGAATTGCGTGGTCCAACACGTCCCGAAGGTTTCGTTGCAGCTCGACATCGACGTGATACTTGTCGGACCCGCGCTTGAGGGATTTGATCATCTCCACCAGAGGTTTTGCCGCACGGTCGAATTCGGACACCTCACGCAGCAGTGAGTAGATGCGCCTCGATACGCTGGGATCGCCGGTGAACAGCTGATCCTCGATTTCGTCGATGTCGGTCTGCAGTCCCTTCACCACCGGGACGTACTCGTCGACCACCTGGTCGAGGATTCCGTACAGGATGGCCTCGGGCCCGAGCGCGAGCAACTCGGGCGATTCCTCCAGTCGATGTCGGACGAGACCGAGTTCGGGTGATTCGGCGTGGCGGATCGTGACGACGAAATCGGCTCCGAGAAAAATGTGCAATTCACCGAATTCGACCTTTTCGGTCTCGTCTATGTACCGCGCGGGTCGCAGAACGACGAACAATTGCTCGGCGTAGCGTTCGAGCTTCGGCCGCTGATGCGCCGCGATGGCATCCTCGACGGCGAGTCGGTGCAGCCCGAATTCCGTTGCTACTGCGTTGATTTCGCTGATCTCGGGACGGTACAGGCCGATCCACGCCATACCGTGGCGGTCACGCATGCACTCGAACGTGATGTCGAGACTCTCCGGATTCGCGGTCCGCTTTCCCTCGACATAGACGGCATTGTCGACGATCGGCACTTCGGGTCACCTCGGTTCGAGAACTTCTAATGTGCCGGACGGCACCCGACCGAGACTATCGCCTGAAACAATGGGGCGATGCAGCAGCAAGTTCATTTCACCACTCTGGCCACTGCGGATCTCGATGCCGCTCGAACGTTCTATTGCGACGGCCTGGGGTGGACGCCGTTGCTCGACGTTCCTGGCGAGATTCTGTTCTTCCAGATCGGGCCCGGTGCGGTGCTCGGTCTGTACGACGCCACCGCGTTCGACGGGGATCTGGGACGGCCGCCGCGCGAACACGATCTCGGCTCGGTCACGTTGGCGCACAACGTCGACGACGCGGCGGCCGTCGACGCGATGTTCGCGGCCACTCTCGCGGCCGGCGCGACACCGATCAAGGCACCGGAGCGGACATCGTTCGGTGGCTATCACGCCCACATCGCCGACCCCAACGGAGTCATCTGGGAAATCTGCCACAACCCCGGTTGGCGCGTCGACGACGACGGGACGGTTCGGCTGACTTAGCCGGCACCGACTATCAGTAGAAGGGAGGCGTTCTCACTGACCTTGTCGCCGGCTTGAAAGTTGGTTCCGACAACCGTCGCGTCAGGACGGTCGTAGTCACTGTTCACGTCGGAGAAGCCTGCATCCGACAATGCCTGCTCCGCGTCCGATTCGGTCAGTCCGGACACTGCGGGAAGCGTCGCGCGGTCGGGCGCTGCGTCGGCGATGGCACCGCCGCCGAGAGTGAGTGCCCCAGCCACCGCGAGGGTGGCGATCGTCTTCTTGAATCCGATGCCCATGTCTTCGTCCTTACTCGTCGGCCCTGTATGACAACGCAACCGTGCTCCCGAAGGCTGTGACGCCGTTTCGATGTTGCTGTGAAGCTGCTGTCAGTCGCATGACATGCTCGTTCGGTGCTTCTCGACCTCCTCGGATACATCGGTATCGCAGTCTTCGCGGCGTCCGGTGCCTTGGTCGGCGTACATCGACGACTCGACCTGTTCGGGGTCTGCGTCGTCGGAATCACGACGGGTATCGGGGGCGGCATCGTTCGCGATCTGCTGCTCGGTATCCATCCACCGACGTCACTGGACACCTGGCCGAACGTCACCGTCGGCTTCTTCGCCTCGCTGGTGGTGTTCGTCGCGCATCGGCAGATGGGCAAGGTGCGCCGAGGCGTGCTCGTGCTCGACGCGTTCGGGATGGGCCTGTTCGCGTCGACCGGCGCGACGATCGCCTTGGGTGTCGGCGGTAGCGCCCTATCGGGAGCGCTGATCGGGACGACGACGGCCGTGGCCGGTGGCGTCATCCGGGACGTCCTCGTCAACGACGTTCCCCTGCTGCTGCACCGCGACCTGTATGCCCTACCTGCGCTGCTCGGTGCGACGGCCGTCGTGGTGGCCGAGGCGCTCACCCTGCCGGAGAACGTCGGGTTGGTCGCGGGGACGGTACTGGCGACCGGCCTGAGATTGCTGGCCCTGTGGCGTAAATGGAACCTGCCCCAGGCTCGGAACCTACCTACGTTGTGAGCTTCGACTGCCGGTGCGCGTACCGACCGACCACCCCTCTCAGCCGTGTCTCAGTCGACCAGGACAAACTGTACCGATGCGGATACTGGTGGTCGACGACGATCGAGCGGTGCGCGAATCGCTGCGCAGGTCGCTCACGTTCAACGGGTACACCGTGGACCTGGCGGTCGACGGCCTCGATGCCCTGGAACAGGTAGCTGCGGCGCGTCCCGATGCGTTGGTGCTCGATGTGATGATGCCGCGTCTCGACGGCCTCGAGGTGTGTCGGCGATTGCGCAGCGTGGGCGACGACCTGCCGATCCTGGTGCTGACGGCGCGTGATTCGGTGTCCGAGCGCGTAGCCGGTCTCGACGCCGGTGCAGACGACTACCTGCCCAAGCCGTTCGCGCTCGAGGAGCTCCTGGCTCGGCTGCGGGCATTGTTGCGGCGCACAGCTATGGAAGCCGGCATCGACTCGGAGACCATGACGTTCGCGGACCTGTCGCTGGACCCGGTCACCCGTGAGGTCTCGCGCGGCGAGCGTTCGATCAGCCTCACCAGGACCGAGTTCTCGTTGCTCGAGATGCTCATGACCAATCCGCGCCGAGTGCTCACCAGAAGTCGCATTCTCGAAGAGGTCTGGGGCTACGACTTCCCGACTTCCGGCAACGCGCTCGAGGTGTACGTCGGGTATCTGCGGCGCAAGACCGAGGCCGAAGGGGAGTCGCGACTGATCCATACCGTTCGCGGTGTCGGATACGTCCTGCGCGAGACGCCCCCGTGATAGGCAGTTCGTTCGGGCGCAAGACGCCCGACGGCGGCGCACTTCCGCCTCCGCCGATGCGGCCACCGACGCCGTTGACGAGATCGGTGTCGTTGCGGTGGCGGGTGACGCTGTTGGCTGCGTCCGTCGTGGCGATCGCGGTGGCCGTCATGGCCATTGCGGCCTACACCGTGGTCTCGCGCGCGTTGTACGGCGACGTGGACACCCAGTTGCGTTCTCGCGCATCGGCATTGGCGGAATCGGACCTGGTGTCCTACGACCCACGGTTCGTGGCCGGTGCCACGTTGTACAGCACCGACGTCAGTGTGGCGTTGATCTACCCCGACATGACCAGTTACAATCCGCCCGGACCCAAGGTGCCCGTCGGCGATTCGGAACTTGCTGTGGTGCGCGGAGAGCAGGCCTCGTCGCTGCGCACACTCGACGATCAGCGAGTGCTCGCGCTGCGCACCAAGGACGGCAGCACCCTGATCGTGGCGCAGCGACTGCTGCCCACCGGGGAAGTGCTGGATCGATTGGCGTGGGTTCTACTGGTCGTCGGTGCGTGCGGTGTGGTGTTGGCGGCGGGTGCCGGCATGGCCGTGGCGCGCACCGGGTTACGGCCGATTGCACGATTGACCGCGGCCGCAGAGCGGGTGGCGCGTACCGACGATCTGACGCCGATTCCGGTGACCGGCGACGACGAATTGGCCCGATTGACCGAGAGTTTCAACACGATGCTCCGAGCCTTGGCCGAATCTCGCGGCAGGCAGAGCAGATTGGTCGCCGACGCCGGGCACGAACTTCGCACGCCGCTGACGTCGCTGCGCACCAACATGGAACTGTTGATCGCGGCGGGACGTCCGGGTGCACCGTCCATTCCCGACGAGGACATGGCCGAGCTGCGAACCGACGTGGTAGCTCAAATTCAGGAATTGTCCACGCTGGTAGGTGATCTGGTGGATCTTGCACGCGAGGACGCACCCGAGACGGTGTTCGAGCGGGTCGATCTGGCCGATGCCGTCGAGCGCAGCCTCGAACGAGCTCGCCGTCGCCGCAACGAGATCGACTTCGATGCCACGCTCATGCCGTGGTTCGTCTACGGAGATCAGGCGGGCCTGTCGAGGGCAGTGCTCAATGTGCTCGACAACGCGGCCAAGTGGAGCCCCAGTGGCGGAGAAGTGCGAGTTGCCATGCGGCAGATCGGTGACGGCCTGCTCGAGCTGACAGTGGACGATGCGGGCCCCGGCATTCCGGAGGAAGACCGCGAACTCGTCTTCGAGCGCTTCTATCGCTCGACGGCATCGCGTTCCATGCCCGGATCCGGTCTGGGACTTGCCATCGTGCGGCAGGTGGTCGTCAAACACGGCGGCACGATTGCCGTCGAGGTGTCCGAGCGGGGTGGAGCTCTCATTCGAATCGTGTTGCCCGGTGAGGGTGCCGCGGACCCCGAGACACTCTCGGCAAACTGATAGGCGAGTCTCAGCGCGCTCTCAGTACCGCCCTGCACAGTGAGTAGCAAGAAGGCGGGCGACCTCGAAGCCGAGGTCTCTATCGAAGGAAGCAACAGCGATGAGCGACGACCGTAACGAACCAGAACAGCCCGGACGGGATGCCGGTGCACAGCATCATCCTGCGGACCGGGCTTCACACGGCGGCGAGCACGATCCCTCGACTCAGCACCAGCCCACCCAACACCAGCCCACCCAGCAGCAGCCGGCTCAGCAGAATCCGACGCATCAATTCCCGCCGCAGCAGGCGCACCCCCAGCAGAGCTACCCACAGCAGTACGCGGGCTACGGGCAGAATCAGTACCAGCCCGGCTACGGCCCCTACGGTCAGCACGGCGACTCGCAGGCCGGTCAACACAACCCCGGTCAGCATGCGCAGCCCCAACAGGTTGCGCCGCAGCCTCATTCGGCATCGGGCACCGTCAAGTCCCGGCCGGGCCGTTCCGCTCTGGTGGCCGGAGCGATTGCTCTTGTCCTCGTGGGCGGCGGAATCGGCGGCGCGGTCGGTGCCATCGCGACCAACAACGCCAACGGCAACAACGCCGGTGTCACCAATTCGCTGAACTCGCCGATCACCGCCGCGCAACCGGCCGCCAACTTCCCCGACGGTTCCGTTCAGGCCGTCGCGAACAAGGTGCTGCCGAGTGTCGTGCAGATTCAGGTGAAGGGCTCACAGCAGGAAGGTGAGGGCTCCGGCGTCATCCTCAGCAGTGACGGCCTGATCCTGACGAACAACCACGTCGCCACCGGCGCAGGGGCCAACGGCAAACTGACCGTCGCGTTCGCCGACGGGTCGGTGGCCGACGCCACCATCGTCGGTGCGGACTCGGTCTCGGACATGGCCGTCATCAAGGCCGAAGGAAAGACGAATCTGACCCCGATCGAGTTGGGCAGCTCGTCCAACCTCGAGGTCGGCCAGCAGGTCGTCGCCATCGGCTCGCCTCTCGGTCTCGCCGGAACGGTCACCACCGGCATCGTTTCCTCACTCAACCGCCCGGTATCGACGTCCGGTGAGTCCGGCAACCAGAACTCGGTGATCGACGCCATTCAGACCGACGCGGCCATCAACCCCGGCAACTCCGGCGGCGCTCTCGTCAATACCGATGGCCAACTGATCGGCATCAACACCGCCATCGCCACTCTGGGCGGCAGTGAGGGCTCCGGCGCACAGAGCGGCTCGATCGGTCTCGGATTCGCGATCCCGGTCGATCAGGCCAAGCGGATCGCCGACGAGCTGACCACCACCGGCAAGGCCACCCAAGCGATGATCGGTGTGCAGGTGCCGTCCAAGGACGATGCCAACGGCGCAACCGTCGTCGAGGTCACCGAGGGTGGCCCGGCTGCGTCGGCAGGCATTCCGAAGGGCGCGGTCATCACCAAGGTCGACGATCGGATCGTTGCCAGTGGTGACGCGTTGATCGCCGCCGTGCGTTCGCACGCACCCGGCGATTCGGTGAAGATCACCTACACGGACGGCGGCAGCGAGAAGACCGTCGACGTGACGCTGGGCACGGCCGAGCCGGCTGCGGCACCGGCTGCGCAGGTTCCTTCACTGCAGATCCCGTCGTTCCCGGGCGGTCGCTGATGCTCAGGGAAGCCGGCAGGCACGGCACCATTGCAACTATTTACGCACAGCGTGAGCCGGGTACGGGCCTTACTACTACGGTGAGCGGTATGGAACTCGACGCACCCTTGGCCGGCCGCGCGTTGGTCGTCATCGTGGACGACCGGACAGCTCACAGCAACGAGAAGGATTCGACGGGTCCGCTGGTGACCGAACTGTTGACCGAGGCCGGATTCTTGGTCGACGGTGTGGTGGCAGTGACGGCCGACGAAGTGGACGTGCGGAACGCGCTGAACACCGCGGTGATCGGCGGTGTCGATCTGGTGGTGTCCGTCGGCGGCACGGGTGTCTCGCCTCGCGACGTCACTCCCGACGTCACGGCCGAGGTGCTCGATCGCGAGATACCGGGAATCAGTGAGGCGCTGCGCTCTTCCGGCCTGGCAGCCGGATCGTTGGACGCGGGCCTGTCTCGGGGACTGGTCGGAGTATCGGGCAGCACGCTGGTGGTCAACCTTGCGTCGTCCCGTGCGGCCATCCGTGACGGCATGGCGACGCTGACTCCGCTGGCGAGTCAGGTCATTGCCGAGCTGTCGGGATTGGACGCGTAGTCACTGCGATGAACGACGAGCCGATCGAGAATCGACCGGACGACGAAGCGAGCCGGGCCCGAGCAGAACGGGCCCGGCTCGCTCGTATCTTCGGAGACGTGTTGCCGGACGCGACGGGAGACGACCGGGGCGACGGTCCCGATGGCGACTCTTTGTCGGTCGATTGGTTGAAGCAGCAGCGACCACCCCATTACTTTTAGTGTGATCCACAACACATTTCGCTGCCTGGAATGACAGCTCTGTTAGTTAGTCGTTTACCTGTCGTTAGCGACCTACCGGGCGGTATCGCTGGGCGAAGCCGCCGAAAACGGACACCACAGACCGGGTGTGGGCCGGGCTTATCGCGCAATCCGGACAGGGCTCTCGTCACGTCTTCCCATATCAGGGTCGTTTTACTCCTGATCGGCACCTGTAACGGTTTCGACTTCTCGGGAGATGCTGTGACGCAGGTTATCGCTAACACGGATGTGAAAGATGTTCACGCCGACGAAACACATCACGAGATGGCAACGTTTGAGCGTCGATCGTAGGGATTGTCACGGTCAGGCATCTCCTCTAATGTTCCCCTCAGCTTCCAAGGGATCAGGGCGTGGGACCAACCGGTGCCGCGCCCTTCATCTCGGAACTGAACAAACGAGGATGTGGCCTTCAGGCTCCATCCGGCTCGGGCTCGCACACACTGACGCGTGCGATTCAGTTCGAGGGTGAAAGCCACAAGCTTCCCCGTGCGACACCGCGCTGGGACTGAACATGATGAGGAATAAATGACGGAGATCCAGAAGTCGCGGCGCAGCCGGGGACTCAAGTCCATGAGCGTCGCAGTTGCTGCCAGCGCTTCGGTAGTCGGCCTGGTGCTCGGTACCGGGACCGCTTCTGCCGCTGTCGACAGCGCGAAGTCCATCGTCGACGCCGATGGCAACACCGTGACGTTGACGCTGTCCGACTCCTTCGTCAGCGGCGTTGCGCCTCTCGACGGAAACCCGCTCACCCGTGAGTGGTTCTACGACGGCCGCGCATCCTTCGACGTTCAGGGACCCACGGCTGACGACTTCGAGGGCACCCTCACCGCCGGCCTGCAGATCGGCTACCCGTTGAGCCTCGATGGCGGCGTGTCGGTCGAGTGGGCTTCGCCTTCGGCCAACTTCGGCATCGGCTCGAAGAACACGACCACCGGAACGCTCGCGACGACTGCGGGCGACCTGCTCGACCCCACGGGCGCTCTCGAGGGTCTCGCTGACGTCCCGCTGACAGGCGTTGCAGAGAGCAAGTCCAACCTCGACGTCGGCGTTCAGCTGATCCCGCAGGCAACTGCGACCATCGATCTCGCTCCCGGCGGCGGCGTCGTTCAGTCCGAGAGTGCAATCGCCACCTTCAACGAAGAGGCGAACATCTCCAAGACCGAGGGTGACGCTGCAGGCGCTCAGGGCTCCATCCAGCTCGCCGGCGTCCACGGCACCGCTACGGGCATCCTGGGCAACGTCACGGTTCGTCCGTACGTCACCCTGCTCAGCGCAAAGGGTGACTCGATCACCACGTACGGCCCGGCAACTCGCCTCAACTGATCTCGATCGGTTGATTCTGGTTTCCTAGTTCTTCCGGTTCAGGCCCGCACGGATTCTCCGTGCGGGCCTGAACTATGTTCGGCTCGAACGCAGTTCGACATGTAGAGAGGCGCAGAAGCAGTGACTTACCCGAAAGCCCGTTTCACAGTGTTCGCCGCCGGAGCCGTCGTTGCTCTCGGGTTGCTCACCGGTTGCAGTGGTGGTGACGACTCGGCAGCCACCGATCAGAACACCGACGTGTGCAACTCTTTCGCCGCCGACCACAATGCGTTCGTCGGTCTGGTGAAGGCGGGCCCGGGGTCGGCAGCCAACATCGAGCAGTGGACTGCGGACAAGCAGGCGGCCGTCGACAAGGTGAAGTCACTGTCCGGCACCGCGTCCGGTGACGTCGCCAGCGCGATGACGACGTTCGCGGACGCCATTCCGGCTGACACGCTCGAACTGTCGGAACCCGACAGCGAGTCGGGCAAGGCGTTCGTCGACAACGGCGCAGCAGTGAAGTCCGCCTGCGAGGCGGATGGCACCTCGATCACGCTCGACGAGCTACCGCTGACCACGTTCACCAACTGATCGCCTGACGGGCCCTCTCGGCCTGTCGCACGCCCCACAACGAATGAATGCGCCATCCACGCTGTCAGACAGCGTGAATGGCGCATTCATTCGTTGAAGCAGACCGGTGTCAGTCCTTCGAGTGCTTGCCGAGGTCGGGGGAGGAGGAATCGATTGCTTCGCCGCTGCCGCCGGTGGTGTCGGCCGCGGTCGAAAGCTTCTGTCCTGCAGTGGTTCCACCCGCGAGAATGTCGCGGATCTGCACCAGCACGTCGACGTCGCTCAGTTCCTTCTCCGGCTGGCTGACGAAGCGCTTCTTCGCGGTGTTCACCGGCAGGATCAGCACGAAGTACACGACCGCGGCGATGATGATGAAGTTGATGATCGCCGTGATGACCGCGCCGATATTGATGAACGTGGCGTCGTTACTACTGAGGATCTTGATTCCCCACCCGAGTTCGTTGCTGCCACCGACAGCGGCGACCAACGGGTTGATGATGTTCGTGGTGAACGCCGTGACGATCGCAGTGAATGCTGCGCCGACGACGACAGCGACCGCGAGGTCGACCACGTTGCCTCGCAACAAAAAGTCCTTGAATCCCTTCAGCATGAGCCGCTCTCCGATCTCTTGGTATGTTTCGGTCTCGCCAGACGTTAACCCAGATCGATCGACTTCGGACTCCGTGAACCGCCCGGGCACCGGCTCAATGCAATGTCACCGTCAAAGCGCTCACCAGCGACGCGGCTGCCACCGTCGTCGCATCCTCGGTCGGTAGGGCGAGCAGCACCACCCGATCTCGTTGCCGACCTCCACCGGCCTCGGCGGAGACGAGCACCACCATCGCCCCCGATGCCAGTATCCGAGCCGCAGGTGGGGCGTCGGGATTCTCCTGAGTCTCGACGGTCAGGACGTCCACCCGATCGCCTTCTCTGAGTAGGTCGGTCACGCCCGCATCGGCGAGATGGACCGGTACGACGCGTGCCTCGGCCCCCAGCGCCGCGGAGGCTGTTCGCGAGCCCAACAGCCGGACGTCGGTGAGCAATTCGCCTGCTCGAACCGGTCCGGTCAGTGTCCGTCCGTCCACGTCGGCGGAATCGAGCACTGCGCCGTTGGGCACCGTGGCCGAATCCCATTCGGCGACGGCAACATCGGCCGGCGTCAGTATCGTTCCCGGCGTCAGGTCGCGGCCGGCCGTGACGACGCGGACGCGATCGTCGCCTGCGGCGTCGTCGACGAACAGCAGGACTGCGACGGCCACCAGAATGCCCGCTGCGATGCGTCGAACTTTCACCGATCCCACCCACGCGGGACGCTGAGCGAAGCGGTCGAGCAGCGTCGAGTCCAGTCGGTTCTTGCGGGCAGCCATGACCGGAACGGTAGCGGTCCCAACTGGCCTGAATAGACCGAAAAGGCCGGCCTGTGGATAACAGACCGGCCTGTGGATGGATCCGAAAACTACTGGCTGGCAGCAGCTTTCGTGGAGGAGGACGAGGAGGAGCTGCTCGACGAGGACGAATCCGACGACTTCTTCTCGGCCGGCTTCGAGTCGCTCTTGGTCTCCGACTTCGTGGCCGCGGCGTCGGACTTCTTCTCGCTCGCGCCTTCGCTGGCGGTGCCGGAGTTGCCCCGACTGTCGGTGCGGTAGAAGCCGCTGCCCTTGAAGACGATGCCGACCGAATTGAACAACTTGCGGAGCTTGCCGGAGCATGCCGGGCATACCGTCAACGTGTCGTCGGTGAAGGACTGGACGATGTCGAAGCGGTTGTCGCACTCGGTGCAGGCGTATGAGTAGGTGGGCATCGTGTTTCCTCCGCGCTGGTCACCGAGGAGGTTCGCGCTCTGCTGGCCGAGGCCGAACACCGCCGGTGTCTTGTCTGTTCGTCGAAACTGGGGAGAGCATTAGCACTCTACAGTCAGGAGTGCCAACGAATCGAATCGTAGCGTTATTCCGTACTCAAGCGTACGAGCCCGCCCCCGGGAGTCAGCGCGTGCGTCACGCGGCGGTCGTGCGGTTCGGCCGGTAGCCGGGAGAACAGCTCCTCGTCGCGCACGATGGCGACCAGCATGGCCTCGGGACCGCACAGGTCGAGAGTCCGGTCGTAGAACCCGGCTCCGCGGCCCAGCCGGACACCGCGGCGATCGACGGCCAGCGCAGGTAGCAGCACCACCGAGCATTGCCCGACGGCGTCGGGCTCGAGTAGTGGACCCGACGGCTCGAGCAGCCCGTACGGTGCCCGCACCAACGCATCGCGACCCGCGTAACGCGCCCACTTCAGCGGCCCCGGCTCATGGGCACTCGGCAGCAGAACCGTGGCTCCGGCCGCGGCCATCGCGTCGAGCATCTCGATCGACCCCGGCTCCCGGCCGATCGGAACGTACGCCGCCACGACCGAGTGTTCGGCCGCCAATTCGCCGACGGCATGGCAGAGTGCGGAGGACTCCATCGCGCGTTGCGCATCGTCGAGCAGTCGGCGTTCGGCGAGGACATGCTCCCGCCACAGATCCTTCGGCGTGTTCTCCGAAAATTCGGGAACGCTCACAACGGTTCACTCTCCCTCTCGTGCTGTCGTTCAACGATATGCACTCGGGGGTCGAACGGGGCACACGCCGAGCCAATCTCCAGAAACCACGGATAGGGTGAGCACCATGACAGAAGCCGCTTCAGCGACGACCGCCGCCACGCCTGTGCACTTCCGCACGGCCATCGTCCCCGCCGCAGGCATGGGTACCCGGTTCCTGCCGGCCACGAAAACCGTTCCGAAGGAACTACTTCCGGTCGTCGACACTCCCGGTATCGAACTCGTCGCCGGAGAAGCGGCAGATTCCGGTGCACAACGGTTGGTCATCGTCACCTCTCCCGGCAAGGACGGCGTCGTCGCCCACTTCGTCGAGGACCTCGTTCTGGAAAAGAAGCTCGAAGCGAGCGGAAAGCTCGAAATGCTCGAGAAGGTACGCGTCGCCCCCAAGCTTCTGGACGTGCAATCGGTCATTCAGCACGAACCGCTCGGACTCGGCCACGCCGTCGCATGTGCCGAGGAAGCACTCGACGACGACGAGGATTCGGTCGCGGTGCTGCTGCCCGACGATCTGGTGATGCCGCGTGGTGTGCTGGACGTCATGGCCCGGGTGCGCGCCAAGCGCGGCGGCTCGGTGCTGTGCGCCATCGAGGTTCCCGACGACAAGGTCTCGTCCTACGGCGTCTTCTCCGTCGAAATCGTGCCCGATGCCGTCAATCCGAACGTCCTCAAAGTCACCGGCATGGTCGAAAAGCCGAAGAAGGAAGAGGCACCGTCCAACTTGGCTGCCGCGGGCCGCTATCTGCTCGACCGCGCGATCTTCGACGCGTTGCGACGGATCGAGCCCGGTGCCGGCGGCGAATTGCAGCTGACCGACGCCATCGCACTTCTGATCGAGGAGGGCCATCCCGTTCACGTGGTCGTGCATCGTGGATCGAGACACGACCTCGGAAATCCCGGGGGATACCTACGCGCTGCGGTTGACTTTGCTTTGCAGCGCGACGACTACGGTCCCGCGCTGCGTGAATGGCTGAACGAACGCTTGAGCGACAGCTGGGCACCGGAACTGACGACGTACGAATAGCATCGCGGGTCGATGCCATAGAGGAAGGGCCAGATGCGCTCGGTCGAAGATCAACAGACCAGGGTGACCGCAGCGGCGGTGGCTCCACGGCCTGTTCGGGTCGCCATCTCGGAAGCGCAGGGTCTGCTCTGCGCCGAGGAAGTGGTCACCGAGCGTCCCCTTCCCGGCTTCGACCAAGCCGCGATCGACGGTTACGCCGTACGCAGTGTCGACGTCGCTTCCGCAGGTACCGACCTGCGTAACGAGGAAGACGAGCGCATCGACCTGACGCTGCCCGTCGTCGGCGAGGTCTCCGCGGGTTCGCGTCAGCCCATCCGGCTGCAGCCGCGTCAGGCCGTGCGGGTCGATACCGGCGCGCCGCTGCCCACGTTGGCCGACGCGGTCCTGCCGCTGGATCGCACCGACAACGGCCGCGCCCGGGTCAAGGTGTTCCGTCCGGTGCGCTCGGGCGACTATGTGCGCAAGATCGGCGACGACGTCCAACCCGGCGACGTCGCCGTGCGGGCGGGAACGATCATCGGTGCCGCGCAGGTCGGCTTGTTGGCCGCCGTCGGACGCGACAAGGTGCTGGTGCATCCGCGTCCGCGATTGTCCGTCATCTCGGTGGGCGGGGAACTGGTCGATACCGATCGGACTCCCGGGCCCGGCCAGGTGTACGACGTCAACTCCTACGCGCTCGCTGCTGCAGCGCGCGATGCCGGAGCCGACGTGAACCGCGTCGGCATCGTGAGCACCGACCCCAAGCGACTGCGTGAAGTGGTCGAAGGCCAGTTGATCCGCTCCGAGATCGTCGTCATCGCAGGCGCGGTCGGCGGAGGTGCGTCCGATGGCGTCCGTGAGGCTCTGGGCGAACTCGGCGACATGGAAGTCGAGCGGGTAGCCATGCACCCTGGCTCGGTGCAGGGATTCGGTCAGCTCGGACGCGACGAGGTGCCCACGTTCCTGTTGCCTGCCAACCCCGTCAGCGCGCTCGTGGTGTTCGAGGTGATGGTCCGTCCGCTCATTCGCATTGCACTCGGCCGTCGCCAGCCGCTGCGCCGGACCGTCACCGCGCGGACCGTCGCACCCATCACATCGATCGAGGACCGCAAGGGATTCCTGCGAGGACAGCTGATGCGCGACGAGGGCACCGGCGAATATCTCGTCCAGGCTCTCGGCGGTGCACCGGGCTCGTCGTCGCATCTGCTCGCGACACTCGCGGAGGCGAACTGCCTGGTCGTGATCGATCCCGACGTCACCGAGATCCGCACCGGCGAAGAAGTGAAGGTCTCGTTCCTCGCTCAGCGCGGCTGACGCACGCGCTCACACGCGCAGCGCATACGATCGACTGATGCCGCGAACGTGGTCGAGCCACCCGGGTTGGCCGGCGAAATTGGGTCCAGTGCGAGTGGCCGGGGGAACGGTGACCGTCCGGCCCGTCCGCATGCGCGACGCAGCCTCCTGGAGTCGAATCCGCACCCAGGACCGCGCACACCTCGAGCCGTGGGAGCCGAGCGGTGAGGGCAGTTGGAATTCCCGACACCACATCTCCTCGTGGCCCACACTGTGCTCGGGCCTGAAGTCCGAGGCACGCAAGGGACACATGCTGCCTATGGTGATCGAGGTCGACGGCGAATTCTGCGGGCAGATCACCACCGGAAACATCGTGCGCGGCGCGCTCCGGTCGGCGTGGATCGGGTACTGGGTGTCCAAGGAAGTCAACGGCAAAGGCGTCGCCACCGCGGCGCTGGCGCTCGGACTCGATCATTGTTTCGGACCGGTCGGGTTGCACCGCGTCGAGGCAACGGTGCGTCCGGAGAACCTCGCCAGCCAGGCCGTGCTGCGCAACGTCGGTTTCCGCGAAGAGGGCCTGCTCTACAAGTACCTCGACGTCGACGGCGAGTGGCGCGACCACAAACTCGTCGCGATCACCTCGGGAGAGGTGCAGGGTTCGGTCGTCGATCGATTGGTCCGCGCGGGCAGGGCTGCGTGGGCATAGCGCTCACTCCACAGTGTTCGGTTGCAGATGTTGTCAAAGTGACAGGAGTGTAATTCGAGTCGGCGCGTCTGCGGGGTTCTCGCACCTGCTCCACATAACCTGAGGGCGTCTCGACTGTCGCTGTCGCCGTCGCCTGAGGAAGGAGAACATCGCCGATGCCGAACTCGATCATCTGGATCGGTCTCGTGGCCGTCTGGCTCTTCGTTCTTCTTCCCATGCTGATGACCAAGCGTCCGCAGATCATGCAGACCACGGACGCAGCACTCGCCACGCGCGTGTTGCATCGGGGTGGCACCAAGCGCAAGCAGCGCGGCCCCGCGACCGGCCACCGCAGTGATCCCGACTGGCGGCCGGAGGACGACCTGCGGGTCTCCGCGCCCGCCAGCGAGATCTTCGGCCCGAAATTCGCGTCGATTCGTTCGGACTCACCCGATCTACCCGGTACCGCGGAGGACCCCATGGACACTCACGCTGAAGAAGAAAACGACCTCGAACACGACGAACCGGTCCACGACGCACCTCGCGCGAGCTCTC
Organism: Rhodococcus sp. NPDC080181; assembly: GCF_040702225.1. Taxonomy (NCBI): domain Bacteria; kingdom Bacillati; phylum Actinomycetota; class Actinomycetes; order Mycobacteriales; family Nocardiaceae; genus Rhodococcus; species Rhodococcus sp. NPDC080181. Next base: position 161,681 of record NZ_JBFBKN010000006.1, on the reverse strand, counting down.
CCGCACACGAGCCGGGAGTCGTCGACGACGACTTCGTGCCTCGCCGACGCGGCCGCGGCGGATTCGATCCCGAGGCCGACGCCATCGCCCGGGCCGCCCGATACGCCTTCCGTCAGCGCGCGGTTCTCGGCTTGGTGTTCGCCGCTATCACGACCGCGGCACTGGCGTTCATCATCTCCCCGACGGTGTGGTGGCTGTGCGGGTTGTCCGTCGCAGTCCTCGTCGGGTACCTGTACTACCTGCGCAGGCAGGTGCAGATCGAAGAAGAGATTCGTCGACGACGACTCACCCGCATGGGTCGCTCGCGCCTCGGTGTGGAATCGGAGACCGACGAAGAGCTCGAACTCGTGCCGCAGCGTCTGCGTCGACCCGGAGCTGTGGTGCTCGAGATCGACGACGAGGATCCGGAGTTCGAGCATCTCGATCATTACGAGGAGCCGTTCCAGGCACGCCGCGACGATGACGGCGATTTCCGTCGGGCACAGGGCGCGTAACAGCAGTCCCGAGGGGCTTTGCTAGAGTTGCCCAGCCGGTCGAGACGACGGCAAACGGGGCTGTGGCGCAGTTGGTAGCGCGTCTCGTTCGCATCGAGAAGGTCAGGGGTTCGATTCCCCTCAGCTCCACCCGAAACGAAAGCCGCCACTCACCTCGAGTGGCGGCTTTCGTTGTGAATCAAGGCAATACAGAGCTCGGAGCGGCGTTACGTCGCCGGCGCATGTGTCACACTTCATACGGTGACCAGCCAGATGACCGTGCATGTCGAGGACACCGAGGCTCATCGAATTGCGGCCCGGATAGTGACGCCTTTCGGCAAAGAGGCTGTGGTGACCACCGCGTCGAATTACGAGTTGGACCATTCGGCGACTCCGTGGCTTCCTCCGATGCTGGTAGCGGGAATGCGAAAGAACTGGAGTATCGCTTTCGACAGTCCGGTGGATTCGATGGCACTTCGAGGCGCTCCCGAGGCGCAGAGAGTGTTTCTCGACTGGTATCCCAGACGGTTTCATGGGATATCGGTATCGGCTGACCCTTCCGACGCATTGTCCGACGGCCGAGGGGTGGGTTGCTTCTTCAGTGGAGGCGTGGACAGCTTCTATTCGGCAATCACCGAATCCGATCGCATCACCCATTTGATATTTGTTCACGGTTTCGACATCTCCGCCGGGAACGAGGAATTGGCGGGTCGAGCACTGGCCAGTGCCCGAGACGCGGCCGCGGAGCTCGGCAAGCCGCTGATCGAGGTCAAGACCACGTTGAGGTCGGCGTTCGGAGACCGGTTGCCGCTCGATTGGGGATACGACCTTCACGGAGCCGCCTTGGCCCATGTCGGGCTGGCGTTGTCCGGTCACCTGAGCACCGTCATGATTCCGTCGTCCAACAGTCGCTGGGATCTGCTGCCGTGGGGTTCCCATCCCGATCTGGACCCGCTCTGGTCGAGTAGCAGTGTCACGTTCGATCACCACGAGTTGGAGGTGAATCGGCTCGGCAAGCTCCGGCGGATAGGTCTGGACGAGACGGCGATGAAGCATCTACGGGTGTGCTGGGAGAATCGCGACGGTCGATTCAACTGCGGAGTGTGCTTCAAGTGCATCAGGACGAAGATCGGGTTGGCCGCTGCAGGTGCGGAGAGCGAGGCCCTTCCTGGACCCATCGATCTCCATGCGGTCAGGTCCTTGACGTTGACGAACCGTCAGTGCCACCACCTGCGAAACGGGCTTGCTGCCATGGAAGAGGCAGGCGTGACCGACGATGGTGTGGTTGCGGCAGTGGACACGGCGATCCGCCGAAGACACTGGCGACAGGCCGTGTCGTATTTACGACGATCACGATCGATATCCATCGGCCTCATACGTCGTCGCGTGAGCTGAGGCATTTCCGGCAATATGGCGTATTCGGACAACATTCGATCATTAACGAGAATCGAATTCTTTCGAACGTCTTATGAGCACCATTGACTTGAAACGGTCTTTTGGATTGCTTAGCGCCTGTAACCGCGTCACGTTGCAGTTTTCGGTGCTCTGAGCTGGGGCTGCTTCTTCGGCTGACTTTAGTGTTCGCGTGGCTGATGTCGTATCTTTATACGCGTGCCTGCGCGTTCGGTAGGTGTCGAATTCAATCAGGGGATCGAAATGAACACTCTCAGTGTGGTAATTCCGGTGCTCGACGAGGTCGACCACATCGGCGAATGCTTGAATTTGCTGCTCGATCAGGGAAACTACATAGACCGTATCGTCGTGGTGGACAACGGCTCGACCGACGGGACGCTCGATCTGGTCGAGACCCTGTGCGAGGTCAATGACAAGGTCCAGTTGGTGCACGAGCCGAATCGGGGCGTCGTGCATGCCCGGAACACAGGCTTCGATCTCGTGCAGTCGTCCATCATCGGGCGCATAGACGCCGATACGCGCGTCCGGCCCGGGTGGGCCCGCTCCATCATCGAATTCTTCGGAGAGCACTCCACGGTTGCGGCAGCGGGCGGGCGAACCTACTTGTACGAGTCGCCGTGGGCCCGGCCTCTGGCGTGGCAACATGCACGAGCGGAGCAGCGTGACCCGTCGGTGCGCAGCGCCTTGGCGGTATCGGGCAACAATTTCGCGATCCGCGCATCTGCCTGGCACCAGGTTCGGGATGTGGTCAGCGACAAGACCTGCGTGCACGAGGACATCGATCTGTGCTTGTCGTTGGTCGGCCAGAAGTTGCCGCTTGCTCTGAACGGCCGTATGAAGGCTGCGGTATCCGGCCGGCGATCGGCTACGTCTCCGGTGAAGTACGTGAACTACGCGATCGCGGGCTACCGTTCCTACAAGGAGCATGGGCTCGCATCGGCCAAGCTGGCCCGGATCGTTGCGATGGATTGGCTCCTGCACACGCTGCGCTGGCCCATCTCGAGAATGTTCTCGGCGGTGCCCTCGCGCGCACTGCCCGTCGACGACCGTGCGCTGTCCGACGAACGGATGCGAGAGGCCGCGTGAACCTGCGCTCCCTGATCCCGACCTGGGCGAGCGACTCATCGAACGTCAAGTGGGCCCTCTTTCAAATGCGTCAGGCAACCCTCGTGTCGGTGGCGAACCTGCCGTTCGTTCCGGCGGTTCTGCGGGCGACCTTGCTGCGGCCGGCGGGGGTCCGGACGGACGGGCCGTGCTTGATATACGGCGGCGCGATGATCCAGGGTCGCGGGTCGGTACGGATGGGCACCGGGGTCTTCGTGAATTTCGGGTGCCACTTCGACACTGTTGCCGACATCGTGATCGGTGACGATGTGTTCCTGGCGGACCACGTTCGGATCATCACCAGTACCCATGACGTCGGACCGTCGTGGCGACGGGCAGGCTTGCTGAGGGGCGAGTCGGTCACCATCGGGCGAGGCACGTGGATCGGGTCCGGTGTGGTGATCATGCCCGGGGTCCGCATCGGTGAGGGATGCATCATCGGGGCGAACTCGTTGGTGACCAAGGATTGCGAACCGGACGCGGTGTACGTCGGCAGCCCAGCCGCTCGTCGCCGGGAGTTGAACGATCTACCCGACGCGCGAGCCATAGCGGGCGCGACGCCTGATTTCGAGAGCAATACTCTGACGAACGATCGATAAAGCACTTGCCGATATCGACAAAAGACTATTATCGATCCGAAATTGGACGACTTATTTCGTCTAATTGATGATGTAGCATCATCAGCGTCAGAGGCTCGGCACTCTTTGCATTCGCTTCGGAAATTGTCGAGCTACGCATTGCCAAAAAGGTGTCAGGGGTTGGCGTTGTGAACACTCTTTCTGTTGTTGTGCCCGCATTCGACGAACAGGCGCATTTGGGTGGATGCCTGGACGCTTTATTGGCGCAACGTGAACACATTCACGAAATAATCGTGGTGGACAACAATTCCACCGACGATACCGCCGGCGTGGTAGCGAGCTACAGCCGACGGTTTCCGGAGATAGTTCTGGTCCGGGAGTCGAAGCGAGGCGTCGTTCATGCGCGCAACGCCGGTTTCGATCGGGCCGAAGGATCGATCATCGGACGTATCGATGCGGACACTCGGGTAGCTCCGGATTGGGCCGAGTCGATTCTGGATTTCTTCGACCGCAGACTGGACTACGCGGCGGTGACCGGGCCGATCTACCTGTACGACTCCCCGTGGGCTGCACCGTACGGCGCGTACGTGGACTACTCCACCAAGCGCAAACCCGACGAGTTACGGGTCTCGGCGGCCTCGGGTAACAACTTCGCCATTCGCCGCTCCGCTTGGGAAGCCGCCCGCGACCGCGTGAGTCTGCGTACCGACCTGCACGAGGATATCGATCTCTCGCTGTGCCTGTACCGCGTCGGTCTACAGATCGCTCTGATCAAAACGATGTGCGTCGAGGTGTCCGGTCGGCGGCTGCTGACTCCGCCCCTCGAATATCGTCATTATGTGCTGAGTTCCTACCGAACATGGGCCCACCACGATTTGGCGAACAAGGCGCTGCGTCGACTGTTGATCGCGGACATGATTCTGCATACCGTGCATTGGCCGTTGACTCGAATTTTGTCCGGATGCGAGTCGCGAATTCTGCCGGTGTCGCATTCGAACGAGGGCGTGACATCGCAACAATATTCGTCACCTGTTCGCGATGGCGAATATGCCACCACGGCGTCGGCCGAGTAAATTCACGGCTGATTCGAGCGGTACGCGACAATTGTCCGATCGGTAGCGCCGATCTACTCCTTGTATCTGCTGCCGCCCCCGGAACCGGTCCCACGGTTCCGATACAGGCCCGCGTGATCGCCGACGCGGTGTTACTGTCTCGTAGTTCTTCGACCCGCGGGCATCCGAGAGTCGAGTCGGGGTGGGCCGGTCGGGCGGCCGTGTAGCAGGCGGGGGCGTGTCGTGCGCTTCGATGTTCGGACGTTCGTCGTCGGTCTTGCCGTGTCTCTGCTGACGGGACAGCTCGTCGGGACAGCGTCGGCGGACGTCGTCGTCGACAACCCCGTCCACTACGTCGCTCTGGGCGACTCCAGGGCTGCCGGGCCCGCGTGGTTGTCCTATGCCGGCGGAGACGGTTGTGGACGATCCGACGCGGCGTATCCGGCCATGATCGCGAGCGCACTGCACCCTGTGTCCTTCGCCAGCGTGGCGTGCAGTGGGGCGACGAGCGCACACGTCGTGTCCACGCCGCAGAGCACGTACACGCCACTGCCTCATCGTGTCCCGGTTCAGATCGATGCGCTGCGGCCTCATACGACGCTGGTGACCCTCTCGATAGGCGGCAACGACCTGAATTGGGCGCAGTTGATCGGGCCGTGCCTGCAACCTGTGCCGCAGGAAGATCCTCGGTGCCGGAACAACCCCGTGGTCCTCCAGGAGATCGATCAGAGGCTCGGGCAGCTGGGGCCGGTGTTGGACGGGGTACTCGACGCCATTACGCAGCGTTCACCACTCGCCGTCGTCGTGCTGGTCGGTCACGGTGGTTACTTCGACCATCAGGGCTGTTTCCCGGACTCGAATCTGCACGGTGCCGACGCGGCGTTCGTGCAGGATTTCTTCGTCCGGTTCGATTCCGTGCTTCGAGACAGTGCCGTCAGGCATGGGGCGACGTTCGTCGATGTGGCGGGGCCGGCCGTCGGCCACGACGCATGCGCACCGATTTCCGAGCGCTGGTTCACGGGCTCGATGACGTTCGGTCCGACACCGTTCTTGCATCCGACCCCGCTGGGCAGCGCTGCGATGGCGGGATTGGTGCTCGACGCAATCGGTCGGTGATGTCGCGTCGTCGGTGACAATGCGCGGGGACAACGCCCGGTGACACATCCTGTTGAACAAACGATCATCTGCGTACCGGTCGGCCCGGTAGATTGACGGGTTATATCGTGAACCGACGATCCGAGCGCTGGATCTGCCCCTGCAACTTCCATACGGAGTGTGAATGTCGTTCGAGATCGTCGACCTCCCCGAAACGTGGGTCGCCGGTCTCCCCGTTCGCAGTCCCAAACGAGCACTCGGGCGGTTGAACGATCCTGCCCTCAACCAGGCGTGGTCCGCAGTGCTCAATCAGGAGACTGCCGGACCGCTCGCGTCGATCTACACGGACTTCGCCCCTGGAATCGGATCGTACAATACACAGATAGTCGGTTACCAGTGCTCGTCGCTCGGGCAGGTGACGCGTGGGCATTTGATCGCAAAAGTGCCGTCTGCAAAATATGCCCGATTCTCCGCGGTGGGTTATTTTCCCGACGTTCTCACTCGATTGTGGAATCAGATCGATCACGCCGAGGAGAACGGGGAGATAGTGCGATCGTTCACCGGTGATTACGAGTGCTACCCGCACGCCTACAAAGTCGACCTGTATTTGGCCATCACGCAGCCCGGCGGTTCGTGATGAGCTTTCGGATCACCGCGCGCAGTGCCGAATTGTTCGGTGGGTTGGTGGCACCGCGGGTGGAGCCCGGTGCCGAGGCCAGTTGCAGCGAATGGATGGGATTCCTCCGAGATCGTGTGCGCGAGAAGAACATCGACGCCACGGAGGTGACCACCGTGTATGTCCCCGATGCGCACGGCACCGTCAATGCACTCGTCGGTGTCCCGCTGGACTCGCCGAGTGACGTCGCTGTGGGAGATGTGTTCGTATCCATACCGACTGGTGTGTTTGCAGTGTTCGTGCCCAGTGGTGGTCTCGCGGATCCGATCGAAGACGTCTGGGCGCAAGTCGACGAGTGCGTTCGATCCGGGACGCTATTCCGTGCTTACGCCGAGGAAGTAGAAGTCGTTACGAATGCTGGAGAAGTGGAACTTTTCGTTTCGATCGTTTTGTAAACGAGGTCTTCTTCATGTTTTTGTCACTTTCGAATCACAAAATCGCCGACGAACCGGTTACTATTGGCAAGCGCTGACAAGCCCGTATAGGGAACGTGAATTCGAGTTCGTGGGTTCAGCACCCGGGAGCCAGCGCGGACCACAAGGTGTCGATGTCATCGCACGATCGACTGAGCAGGGGTGTAGCAACATGGTGAGACAACTCAGGGCAGAAGCCACTCGCGCGGCGGCGCTGCGCGCTGCAGCAGATCTCTTCCTCGACGTCGGGCATGCCAATGCCACGCTGAGTCAGGTGTCGGCGCAGTCCGGCGTGACCAAGGGCGCGCTGTACTTCCATTTCGCGTCCAAGGAAGAACTCGCTCGCGCCATCGTCGACGAAGGTCACGAGCGCGTGTCCACGGCCTGCGCGGGGCTGGTGGACAGCCGCAGCCCAGCCCTCGAGTCCGTCATCGGAATCTCGTACTCGGTTCTCGAACTGGCAGCGTCGGATCCGCTCGTTCGTGTGATGTACCGGTTGCAGATGGAGATCGACGGGTCCGATACCGCTCGCGGAAGCGTGTTCGGCACGTGGGGCAACATCTTCGAGCACCTATTCGAACGGGCCATCGAGCACGGCGACGTCGCCCACCACCTGGACGCCGGAAACGCGGCACTGCTGGTGTGCGAAATGCTGGCCGGAGTACTGATGGTGTCCGAGGCGCAGTCGCGTCTGGGGGATGCGCCGTCGCGTATGGAGAAGGTGTGGAACACCGTGCTGCCATCGTTGGTGCCCGCCGACAAGCTGGCCTACTTCCGTGAATTCGCAGCTCGCAGCCTCTCGAGCTTCGTGCGCGAGAACATCGACTCGAGCTCGGTCACCGTCTGACTTTCCTTCTCGCCCGGGGTGCTTGCTGCACGCCGGCGTGAGGCGCACACTGTGTGACATGGAACACAGGATGTCGGACACTGAGCTACGGAAAGCAATCGGCACCTTGCAGCACCGCGCGGACGATGCGCGAAAACGAGGTGCCGACGACGAGGCGACGCGTATCGAAAGCACCGTCGCCGATTACCGAGACGAGATGTCGCAAAGATTGTGACGGCCCTGTCGGTCGTCACCGCGTAGGGTCGGAATGGACCTGACACGTGGCAACCGGTGGGGGAACAAGCTTCGATGGCTACATACGATCTGCGCGGCAAGAAGACGTTGATCACGGGAGCGGGCAGCGGAATCGGCCGGGCGACGGCCATCGCGGCTGCGGCCGTGGGAGCAGAACTGTTCCTCACCGATATCAATGCCTCCGGGCTTGCCCAGACCGTCGACCTGGTCGGGCGTGCGGGCGGAACGGTGAGTCACTCCTTACCGTTCGACGTCTCCGACTTCGACGCGGTGACCGCCTTCGCAGATGATATTCACGCCGAGTTCGGCAGCCTGGACGTTGTGATGAACGTCGCGGGCATCTCGGCGTGGGGCACTGTGGAGAATCTGGAACATCGGCATTGGAAGTCGATGGTCGACGTCAACCTCATGGGTCCCATCCACGTCATCGAGAAATTCATGCCGCCGATGATCGAGGCGGGCCGCGGTGGGCATCTGGTCAACGTCTCGTCCGCGGCGGGATTGATCCCTCTGCCCTGGCACGCTGCATACAGCGCCAGCAAGTACGGCCTTCGTGGCGTGTCCGAAGTTCTTCGATACGACCTCAAGCGCCACGGAATCGGCGTCAGCCTCGTCGTGCCCGGTGGCGTCAAGACCGGTCTGGTGCAGACACTGCAGATAGCCGGCATCGATCGAGACGATCCTCGCGTGCAGAAGCTGCAGCACCGGTTCGAGAAGCGTGCCGTCGAACCGTCGGTGGTGGCCGATGCGATTCTCGCCGGCATTGCCAAGCGTAAGTACCTCGTCTACTCCTCCAACGACATTCGCTTCGGTTACTGGATTTCGCGAAAGTTTGCGCCACCGTACGAGTTCGTACTGCAACGAGCGAACGATCAGTTCTCCAAGCTGCTCGAGCCGCGTCGCGCCGACGGGGCGTCGAAGTCGACGTCCAGTGTGCGGGCACCGGGGCCGGAGTAGGAGAGCCGGTCGTGTGGGTTGGCCAGAGCGCAGCCGGCCAACGACAGACAACCACAGCCGATGCACCCGGTCAGGTCGTCCCGTAAGCGAACCAGTTGCTCGATGCGCGAGTCCAGTTCGCGATGCCACCGCGTCGACAGTCTGGCCCAGTCCTCGCGGGTGGGCGTTCGCTCGTCGGGAAGTTCGCTCAACGCCTGACGGATGGTCGCGAGAGGGATTCCCACCTTCTGTGAGATACGAATGAATGCCACTCTGCGCAAAGTCTCGCGGTGAAACCTGCGCTGGTTGCCCGATGTTCGTCGACTGCTGATCAGGCCCTGCTTCTCGTAGAAATGCAACGCGGACACGGCGACGCCGCTGCGCTCCGACAGCTGGCCTGGGGTCAATTCACGGACGTTCCACTCGGGCATCGGCACGACCTCGACATTACTTCAGGTCCGGATGCCAGCGCTGAACGACGAATGGGTTTACCGTTCGTTCATGAGCGTCGACTCCGCTGCGGGCCCGTTGGGAGCCAATTCCGAGGTAGGTGTGCTCCGCACTGTGATGCTGCACCGCCCGGGCGACGAGCTGCGGCGCCTGACTCCGAGAAACAACGACCAGCTGCTGTTCGACGGATTGCCGTGGGTGGACCGGGCACAGGACGAGCACGATGCGTTCGCGGAGTTGCTCCGGAGCCGCGGCGTGACGGTGCTGCTGCTCGGCGAACTCCTCACCAAAGCGATGACGGTCAGCGGTGCCGCTCGGATGCAGGGCATCTCGGCTGCCGTCGACGCCCGCCGGCTGGGACGGGCGCTCGCCGAGGATCTCGCGCAGTACCTGCGCGGTATCCCGGCAGCCGAACTGGCCCAGATCCTGATGGCGGGCATGACGTTCGACGAGTTGCTCGAAGCCGAGTCGGATGAGGCCGAGCCCAGTGGTGCCTCGCTGGTTCGCCGCATGCATCACGGGGGCGACTTCGTCATCGATCCGCTGCCCAATCTGCTGTTCACCCGTGACTCGTCGTTCTGGATCGACAACCGAGTGGCGATCACCTCCCTCGCCTTGCCTGCGCGAGTACGGGAAACGTCGCTGACCGACTTGATCTACGCATTCCATCCCATGTTCAAAGGCGTGCGACGTGCGTACGAATCCCGTACCGCTCCGGTCGAAGGCGGTGACGTGTTGCTGCTCGCTCCTGGAGTGGTCGCGGTGGGTGTGGGGGAGCGCACCACCCCTGCGGGCGCAGAAGCGTTGGCACGCAGTCTGTTCGAGGACGATCTGGCGCAGAGCGTGTTGGTGGTGCCGATCGCGCAGGAGCGTGCGTCCATGCATCTGGACACCGTCTGCACCATGGTCGACACCGACGCGGTCGTGATGTATCCGGCTATTCAGGACACGTTGTCCGCGTTCACGATTCACCGCGAGGATGCCGGCGTCAGTATTCGCGGCGCCGACCCGTTCCTCGAAGCCGCTGCCGATGCGATGGGAATCGGCAAACTCCGGTTGATCGACACCGGACTCGATCATGTGACCGCCGAACGCGAGCAATGGGACGACGGCAACAACACCCTCGCCATCTCCCCGGGGGTGGTCGTCGCCTACGAGCGCAACGTCGAGACCAATGCGCGGCTCGAGGCGTCGGGCATCGAGGTGTTGCGAATCTCCGGGTCCGAGTTGGGCTCGGGCCGGGGTGGCCCTCGGTGTATGTCGTGCCCGGTGTCGCGCGAAAGGCTGTGACGGACAGGCGTTTCTACAGGACGGCGAGGACCTTGTCGGCGGGGCGAGCCAACACGGTTCCCCTGTCGGTGACCACGATCGGGCGTTCGATCAGAATGGGGTGCGCCGCCATCGCCGCGATCAAGGTCTCGTCGTCGGCCACCGCCAGTTCGAGTTCCTTGTAGATGCTCTCGCGGGTGCGAACAGCCTGACGTGGTTCGAGTCCCGCGTCGGCGAGCAGCGTGCGGAGTTCGTCTTCGGTCGGCGGCGTCTCGAGGTACTTGACGACCTGGGGGACGATGCCTGCATCCTCGATCATCTTCAGAACGGTGCGGGAGGTGTTGCAGCGTGGGTTGTGATAGATGGTTGCGGCCCGGGTCATGTTTGCAATCCTGTCACGCGGGTAGCCAACGCGACAGATCACGCCAGGAACGGGAGTAGTCGCATGACCGACAAGCGCATTGTCATTGCAGGTGGGCACGGCCAGATCGCCCAACATCTCACGCAGGTTCTCACGGCGCACGGTGACCGCGCTGTGTCGCTCATCCGCAACAGCGATCACGTCGATGCCGTCACGGCCCTCGGTGCGCTGCCTCAGGTCATCGATCTGGAGTCTGCGTCCGTCGACGAGTTGGCCGACGTTCTCTCCGGTGCCGACGCAGTGGTGTTCGCGGCCGGTGCAGGTCCCAACAGCGGTCCCGAGCGCAAGGACACCGTCGACCGGGCCGGTGCGGTGTTGTTGGCCGATGCCGCTGAGAAGGCCGGCGTTCGCCGCTACGTGCTGATCAGTTCCTTCGGGGCCGGTGAGCCGGTCGCGGACGACCTCGACGAGGGATGGAAAGCATACATCCGGGCCAAAACTGCTGCGGAAGAAGATGTTTCGTCCCGCACGGGCTTGGACTGGACCGTTCTCCGTCCCGGCAAGCTGACCGACGAGGATGCGACGGACTCGGTTTCGCTCACCGAGCCTCCACTCGACCCCGGCGAGGTGACCCGTGCCGACGTGGCAGCGGTCGTCGCCCGTCTGATCGACACCGGCAGTGCCATCGGCAAAACGCTGATGCTCACATCTGGATCGACGTCCATCGCTGACGCTGTCGACGCGGTTCGATGAGGCGATCGTGCGCGTAAGCATCGATCCGTCGAACACGACCCCGGTGTTCGAGCAATTGCGGATGCAGATTCTGGGATTGGTGCGGTCCGGGGATCTCATCGCTGGCACAAAGATCCCCACGGTACGTGGGCTTGCCGAAGAGCTGAAGATCGCGCCGAACACGGTGGCGAAGACCTACCGGGAGCTCGAACAGCAGGGAATCATCGAGACGCGGGGTAGGTCCGGATCGTTCGTGGCGTCCGGCGGTGATCCGTCACGGGACATCGCAGCCAGGGCCGCAACGGAATTCGTCCGGGCCGTCAGATCTATCGGTCTCGACGACGACCAGGCGCGAACGTTTCTCGAAGCTGCTCTGAAAGGGGCAGGCGGCCGGTAAGTTGACGCTTCAACCTCCTTCTGTCAGGGTGGTGCTGCCCATTCAGCCGCGCCAGAAGGATGCCTATCAATGAACTCCACACTCGTCCGTGACGCCGTCGCCCTCGTAGCCCGTATCGGCCTGGGAGTCGTCTTCATCGCCCACGGGTGGCAGAAGCTCAACACCTTCGGCCTCGACGGCACTGCTGCCAGCTTCGAGGCGATGAACATTCCGGTACCCACGGCGTCTGCCTACTTCGCAACGTTCGTCGAGCTCATCGGCGGCGGCGCATTGGTTCTCGGCATCTTCACCCCGATCGCCGGTCTGCTGCTGTTCGCCGACATGTTGGGAGCTGCATTCCTCGTCCACTTCGAGAACGGGGTGTTCGCCACCGAAAACGGCTACGAGCTCGTCGTCGCCCTCGGCGTCGGCGCACTGATGCTCGCGGCGTTCGGTGCCGGTCGCATCAGCATCGACGGAATCACCAAGGGCAAGACCGCAATTCTGCAGTAGTCGGTAGCGAGCCGAGTGGGGCGCTCAGCGCCAACTCGGTAACCACAATTGTTCCTGCCACATCTGCGGGGTGATCGGCATCGCGGTGAGGATCGGCCACAGCCACACGAAGTTGGCGATCACCACCGCGATGTACAGGCACACCAGAAGCAGTCCGGTGCCGCGTCTCTCGGCCGAGGCGCTCGCTTTTCCGATGATGTCGCCCAGTACCAGCGCGAAGCCCATCACCATGAACGGCGCGAGCGCCACCGCATAGAAGTAGTACATCTGCCGGTCGAGGGTCGCGAACCAGGGCAACAGTGCGGCACCGTAACCGACGAGAACAGTGGCGTAACGCCAATCTCGTCGTACGAGAACGGACCACAGCGTCCAGGCGAGCATAGGCAAGGCCAACCACCACATCGCGGGCGTACCGATCAGCATGATCGCCTTCACGCACGACGACGCCGAACAACCCGACACGCTCTCGCCGTCGGCGAAGTAGTACAGCATGGGGCGTAGGCCCATCGGCCACGTCCACGGCTTGGATTCCCACGGGTGCCGATTACCTGCCGAATTGGTCAGTCCCTCATGGAAATCGAGCACACTGCCGCTGTAGTACCAGAGCGACCGCAGGGCACCGGGAACGAAGGAGAACGGCCCGCCGAATCCGATTCCGTTGCCCACCTCGTGCCGGTCGACACCGGTCTCGGAGGTGAACCACGCCCAGTACGTCATCAGGTACACGGCGATCGGAACGATCACCAGCGCGTACAGCGCGGGTCCGATGTCGCGCACCGCAGTTCCGCGCCACGGTCGGCGAACCCCGTACGAGCGACGAGCAGCCAGGTCGAACGCCACGCTCAGCAAGCCGAAGAACGCGATGAAATACAGACCCGACCACTTGGTGCCACATGCGAGACCCAGCATGATGCCGGCCCCGAAACGCCACCACCGCACACCCATTCGAGGGCCGAGATCGCTGACGTCCATGCGGCCCTCGGCTCGGACCGTCCACAGTCGCTTTCGCACGTCGTCGCGGTCGACGACCAGGCAACCCAGAGCAGCGGTGACGAACAGGGCCAGAAAGATGTCCAGCATGCCGATGCGGCTGCTGACGAACGTGACGCCGTCGACGATGAGCAGAATGCCTGCGATCGCACCGATGAGCGTCGAGTGGGTGAGGCGTCGGACGATGCGAATCACCAGCAGTACCAACAGCGTTCCGGCGACTGCGGACGAAAAACGCCATCCCCAACCGTTGTAGCCGAACAACGCCTCGCCGACGGCGATCAGCTGCTTGCCGACAGGCGGGTGCACCACCAGTCCGTAGGCCGGATTGTCCTCGAGCCCGCCGCCGGTGAGCACCTGATAACCCTGCGGTGCGTAGTGCTTCTCGTCGAACACCGGCGTTCCGGCGTCGGTGGGGTACCGCAACATCGTGAAGCGGGTGATCGCACAGATGGCGGTGACGACGAGGGTGACGATCCAGCCGCGTCGTACATCGGTGTCGTGGAACCAGTCGCGCGCGGCAACAGTGGGCCCGGGACTGACCATCGACCGGTCGCCGGAGCGCTCAGAGGTCAGCAAGGTCACGTACCGATCGTAGGCGGTGTTCCGGAGTGGGCGGCAGGCCGCTGCACCGCATGGGAGACACTGGAGACATGCTCATTCTTGCTGCCACCCCGATGGGCGACGTCGGAGATGCCTCGCAGCGCCTGCGTGATGCCCTCGGTAGTGCCGATGTCGTGGCCGCCGAAGACACCCGACGCACCAAACAACTGGCGTCCTCCCTCGGCGTGACGATCGGGGGCAGGGTCGTCAGTTTCTACGACCAGGTCGAAACGGCGCGGCTACCCGCACTGGTCGAGGCCGTCGCCGAGGGAAAGACCGTACTGCTGGTGACCGACGCGGGCATGCCGTCGGTGAGCGATCCGGGCTACCGGTTGGTCGCGGCCTGCGTCGACGCCGACCTACCGGTGACCTGCCTGCCCGGACCGTCGGCCGTCACGACCGCCCTCGCACTGTCGGGGCTGCCGGTGGAGCGCTTCTGCTTCGACGGATTCGCCCCGCGCAAGCAGGGACAGCGGCGCACGTATTTCCAGTCGGTGCTCGCCGAACCGCGTGCCATCGTCTTCTTCGAGGCCCCGCATCGGCTCGTCGCATGTCTCGAGGACGCGGTGCACGTTCTCGGCCCAGACCGCCGCGCTGCGGTGTGCCGAGAGCTCACCAAGACCTACGAGGAGGTCCGCCGTGGCGGACTGGGGGAGCTGCTCGACTGGGCACGTGACGGAGTCCGCGGTGAGATCACCGTCGTACTCGAAGGAGCGGTCGCCGTCGCCGAGGAGCCCGAGGATCTCGTGGCCGAGGTGGAATCGCTCGTGGCGTCGGGCATGCGATTGAAGGACGCCTGCGCTCAGGTGGCCGTCGCAGGCGTGTCCAAGCGCGAGGTGTACGAGGCCGTTCTCGCCGCCCGCAAGGATCAGTGACGCTCAGCCCACCACGTGCTGGCGTAGCCCTTCGGTCGCTGCTTCGAGGATGGTCTTGGTGCCCTTCTTGACAAGGAAGCCAGGCAGGGGAGCCTTCGGGTCGACGGTCAGCTCGAATTCGACGTGCGTCCCGTTACCCTTGGGCGTCAACGTGTATCGGCCTTCCTGGGCCTTCTGCTGGGTGCTCTCCACCAAGCTCCACGACACCTCGTTCTCGCTCCAGGTGTACTGGACCAATTGCTCGTCGTTGATACCGATGATCGAGACCTTCATCTTGACGTGGTTCGGCCGACCGTCGTCGAAGCGGTCGACCACCTCGCACTTCTTGTGCACGGGAGACCACGAGGGGATGCCTTCGACATCGGCGAGGACGTCGAGAATTGTCGCTGCGTCCGCCTCGATGTCGACGGACTTGTTCACTGTGACTGCCATGGGGAGAAGGTATCTCAGCTTTCTGTACGGGGGCTGACGTTACGGGCGAACTCGCCGATGGCGCGTAGTGCGCGACGCGCTTCGGGAACGAAATCGGCGGCCTGGAACACGTGCACCTGATCCTCGAAGACCTGTAGTTCGCAGTCGACGCCGGCGACGGCGAGGCGCTCCGCCATGAGTTCGGCGTCGGCATAGACCATTTCGGTCGATCCGACCTGGATCAGCACCGGCGGCAGGCCGGCGAGATCACCGTCGACCGGTGAGACCCGAGGGCCGCGTTCACCTTCGATGACGATCCGTGCGTCGACCCGATCGGCGAGGGCGGTCAGTGCGGGAACGGCGTTGGACGGAAACACCGAACACTTCTTGGCGTTCTCGTGAGTCAGCTTGCCGGTGGGATCCATGTCGGTCAGCGGCGACATCGTGAAGATGCCGGCAGGTGCCTGAAGGCCGACGGTACGCAGAGCCAAGGTGACCATGAAAGCGAGATATCCGCCCGCCGAATCCCCGCCCATGATGATCTGGTCCGGGCGATAGCCGGAATCGAGGAGGAAGCGGTAGGCGTCGACCCCGTCCTCGACGGCGTGTGCGATCGGGTTGCGCGGCATCATGCGGTAGTTCACCGACAGCACCGGGCCGTCGACGCTCTTGGAGACCCGCGAGGTCATCCGCCGGTGCGTTCTCAGTCCGCAGCACACGAACGCGCCGCCGTGCATGTACAGGACGACACGGTCGTTTCCACTGCCTTCGGCCCGAATCCATTCGGCCTCGCATTCGGAGAGCATGACGCGACTGCGGGTGGTGCCGCTGATCTGGGGGACGAGCAGACCCGCGTAATCGACCAAACCCATCGGCCACGGCAGTGACGGTGCCTGCGCCCACACCGTCAGGAACGGGCGCACGGTGAACTGCAGGTATTTGGACAGGATCTGCGACTGCAGGCTTGCTCCGCGGATATCGCGGCGGCGCGCAGTGGCTGCCGCGTCGGACGTTTTCACTACGGTGAGCGCCGGATTCATAGCCGTCGCCTCCATCCCCGTTGGCTGTTGCAGGGCGCGTGTGCGCCGTGCGTCGGATCCCCGTTCTGTTTGGAACCCCTGGTAACGGACAATAGCGGGTGGGATTTCGTGAGCGCACGTAAGGTCGTGTTCTGAGTCACATTCGGTGCCGTACCGTGACATAAAACAAATGGAAAAAGGACAGCTCATGGCACTCATGCCCATCACCGAATCGATGTTTCTGATCGCCGAATCGCGGGAGCACCCGATGCACGTGGGCGGACTGGAGTTGTTCGTACCGCCCGGCGATCCGCACGAGTTCGCACAGGAAGTGCATCGCAAGTTCACCACTGGTGAAGTGCACGAGCTGTTCCGCAAGCGGCCGGCCCGCCCGGTGCAGATCATGGGAACTCTCGCGTGGGCTTTCGATCAGGACGTCGACTTCGAGTACCACGTCAGGCGCGCTGTCTTGCCCTCGCCGGGACGCATCCGCGAGCTGTTCCAGTTTCTCTCGCTCAATCACAGTGCCCCGCTCGATCGCTACCGGCCGATGTGGGAACTGCACATCATCGAGGGTCTGGCCGACGGCCGAGTTGCGTTGTACACCAAGGTGCATCACTCGCTGGTCGACGGCGTCAGCGCGCTGAAGCTCATGCAGCGCACACTCTCGACGGACCCCGAGGATCGCAGCGGAGTGGCGACCTGGGACCCGTCGTTGTTCGGTCGCGGCAGAAAGAAGGTCGACAAGGCCGAGCCCGGGCGGCTGGCGCAACTGGGCAGCGGCCTGTCCATGGGACGCAAGATTGCCGGCGACCTGGTGGACTTCGCCCCTGCCTCCGCGCGAATAGGGTTGCGCGCGTTGAAGAAAGAAGGCGCACAGCTACCGCTGCGGGCACCGCGGACGATGTTCAACGTGCCCATCGGCGGCGCTCGACGCTTCGCGGCGGAGAGCTGGTCGATCGAGCGAATTCGTAAGGTCGGTACCGCCCTCGATGCAACGCTGAACGACATGGTGCTCGCGATGTGCGCCGGTGCGTTGCGTGCCTACCTCATCGATCAGAACGCGCTCCCCGAGGAGCCACTGATCGCCATGGTGCCGGTCTCGCTGCGCAAGGAGGGTGACAGCAAGGACGCCGGTAACTCCGTGACGACCATTCTGTGCAACCTGGGGACCGAAGAGTCCGATCCGCTGCTTCGCCTCGAACGCATCAAGGAGTCCACTGTTCGGGGTAAGCAGATGATGGGGGAGCTCAACACCCTCGAAGCGCTTGCCGTCGGTGCAATCACCATGGCCCCGTTGTTGTTCGGGCCGGTGCCGGGATTCGTCGACTACACCCCACCGCCGTTCAACGTGATCATCTCCAACGTGCCGGGTTCCAAAGAAGACCTCTACTGGAACGGCGCGAAACTCGATGGCATCTACCCGGCGTCCATCGTGTGCGACGGACAGGCGCTGAACATCACCGTCGCCAGCAACGGCGATTCGCTGAACTTCGGGCTCATCGGGTGCCGACGCAGTGTGCCGCACCTGCAGCGGATGCTCACGCATCTGGAGAACACGCTGGAGGAACTCGAAAAGGCGGCGTAGCCCCATGTGAGTGGAACCTCGTAGTGGGCTACGAAGTTCCACTCACGAGGGCTTTACTTCTCTTCGTACTTCGGGAACACCGGCGTCGGGGCCGGGAGAGCGGTGCCGGGAACCGAACGTGTTGCAATGTCGGCGAATTCGCGGTTCGACGCCCCGAGTAGGTCGAGAATGCGCGACGCGGAATCGGGCATGACGGGCTGGGCCAGGATGCTCACGATGCGCAACACCTCGATCGTCACGTACAGCACGGTGGCCATGCGATCGGGGTCGGTCTTGCGCAGCACCCATGGCTGCTGCAGCGAGAAGTAGCGGTTGGTCTCGCCGAGTACCGACCAGATCGCTTCGAGCGCGGAATGGATTGCCTGCACGTCGAATTCGCGGCGGCAGATCTCCAGCAGCGCGTCCGCGCGGGCCAGCATCGCCTCGTCCTCGGCGGTGAAGTCACCCGGTGTCGGAAGCTGTCCTTCGAGGTTCTTCGCCACCATCGTCAGCGAACGCTGCGCGAGGTTGCCCAGTTCGTTGGACAGGTCGGCATTGACGCGGGCGACGATTGCCTCGTGGCTGTAGCTGCCGTCCTGCCCGAAGGAGACCTCGCGAAGGAAGAAGAAGCGCACCGGATCGAGGCCGTAGTTCTCCACCAACGAGTCGGGAGTCAGCACGTTGCCCAGAGACTTGGACATCTTCTCGCCCTTGACATTCAAGAACCCGTGCACGAAGACCCGCTTGGGTAGCTCGATGCCTGCGGACATCAGGAATGCCGGCCAGTAGACGGTGTGGAATCTCGTGATGTCCTTGCCGATGACATGCAGATCGGCGGGCCAGAACTTCCGATACGCCTCCGAGTCGGTCTCGGGGAAACCTGCACCGGTGAGGTAGTTGGTCAACGCGTCGACCCACACGTACATCACGTGCGCGGGATCGCCGGGTACCGGCACACCCCAGTCGAATGTGGTCCGGGAGATCGACAGGTCGCGCAGACCGCCCTTGACGAAGTTCACGATCTCGTTGCGGCGCGTGTTCGGCGCGATGAAATCGGGCGACGCGTCGTACATCTCGAGCAGTTTGTCCTGGTACTGCGAGAGCCGGAAGAAGTACGACGACTCCTCGGTCCACTCGACGGGTGTGTTCGACTCGGTCGCGACGCGGGACCCGTCCTCGGTCAGGGTGGTCTCGGCCTCGGTGTAGAACGCCTCGTCGCGGACCGAGTACCAGCCGGAGTAGGAGTCGAGGTAGATGTCGCCGTTCGCCTCCATCCGTCGCCACAGTTCCTGGCTGGCGGCATGGTGGTCGGCATCGGTGGTGCGGATGAAGCGGCCGTAGGAGCTCTGCAGCAGATCGTGCGCCGCCTGGAAGGCGTCGGAATTGCGCGCCGCGAGCTCGCGGACGTCGATGCCCTCGTTCTGCGCGGTCTGCTGCATCTTGAGGCCGTGCTCGTCGGTTCCCGTCAGAAAACGCACGTCGTAGCCATCGAGGCGCTTGAAGCGCGCGATCGTGTCGGTGGCGATGTATTCGTACGCGTGCCCGATGTGGGGTGCTCCGTTGGGGTACGCGATTGCCGTGGTGACGTAGAAGGGTGGCCGTGAGGCATCAGCTGGCGCAGTCATGGTGCGCCTACTCTATCCAGCGTGAGTAGAGAACGTCCCGCGCCACCGCTGCCCGATGCCGTCGGCACCCTCGTCGACGCACACACCCACCTCGATGCCTGCGGAGCGACCGATGCCGCGAGCGTGGCCGCGATCGTCGATCGCGCCGAGTCGGTGGGGGTCACCCGGGTTGTCACGATCGCCGACGACCTCGACGCCGCGCGCTTCGCCGTCGACGCTGCATCCTGGGATCCACGGGTGTGGGCGGCGGTCGCGATCCATCCCACCCGCGCGAACGTGCTCGACGACGCAGCGAAGGCCGAGATCGAACGACTCGCGGCCGATCCCCGCGTCGTCGCCATCGGCGAAACGGGTCTGGACTACTACTGGCCCGGCAAGCTCGACGACTGTGCGACGGTCCCGGAGCAGCACGAGGGATTTCGCTGGCACATCGATCTCGCCAAGCGTCTCGGGAAGCCGCTGATGATTCACAACCGCGAGGCCGACGAGGATCTGCTCGCGGTCCTGGTCGCCGAGGGCGCTCCGGAGACGGTGATCTTCCACTGCTTCTCCGGCGGTCCCGAGACCGCCAAGGCCTGCGTCGACGCCGGTTACGTTCTCAGCTTCTCGGGGACGGTCAGTTTCAAGAACGCGCATGCGCTGCGTGAGGCCGCAGTGCTGGTGCCCGACGAGCTGGTGCTGGTGGAAACGGATGCTCCGTTTCTCACTCCGCATCCGTTTCGCGGTGCACCCAACGAGCCGTACTGCCTGCCGTACACCGCCCGGGCGCTGGCCGAGGTTCGTGGCCAGGACCCGGCCGAACTGGCGGCGCATGCCACGGCGAATGCCGAGCGGGTGTACGGGCTCTAGCTCCTTGGGTTGCGGCGGAGGTACTAATTCGTTACCGTACCGTGACCGAACTCGGGCGTTTCGACCCCGAAGTCACGCTTGCAACCGCCAGGAATACGAAACTTGTCGACTATCAGACGCCTCAACTCCGCTCGTTCGACCACGCTCTACCTGGTCATCGCGGCCCTGTTGATGACGCTGGTCGCCGGGGGCGTGATGGCGGTGAGCCGTCACAAAACCGTGACCATCGACGTCGACGGCGACATGATTTCGCTGAGCACGATGAAGACCGACGTCAACAGCGCTCTCGTCGATGCCGGCTACACGCCGTCGGACAAGGACCTGGTCGTTCCCGCGCCCGACTCCGGGCTGAGTGACGGCGACACCGTCGTGCTGCGCCGCGCTCGCGAGATCACCCTGAACGTTGACGGCAAGCCGGAGGAGATCTGGACCACCGCGTTGACCGTCGAGGAGGCTCTGCAGCAGACGGGCCTCGCCGAGGACGTCCACGTGTCGGCGTCTCGTTCCGAGCGGTTGCCCCTCGACGGCACCGAACTGGACGTGGCCCTGCCCAAGCAGGTCTCGCTGGTCGACGGAGGCAGTCCGGCAACGCCGGTGACGCTCGCCGCTCCGACCGTGCGCGAATTCCTCGAAGCAGCGGGCAAGCCGTTGGAAGAGGCCGACACCGTGTCGCCGGATCCGGATGCCGCCGTCACCGACGGTGCCGAGATCGTCGTCACGCGCGACCGAACCGTCACCAAGACCGAGACCACCGACACCGATGCCCCGGAACAGCGCATCGAGGATCCGACGATGAACATGAGCAAGACCGTCGTCGAGAACCCCGGCGCTCCCGGTATCTCCGACATCACCTGGAAGATCAACATGGTCAACGGGGTCGAGGCCGGACGCGAGAAGGTCGACGAATTGATCAAGGTGCCCGCGCAGCCCAAGACCGTTCGCGTCGGAGCCAAGCCCGGCACCGAGGTCCCACCCGTGGAGAACGGTGCGATCTGGGACGCGCTTGCTCAGTGTGAGGCAACCGGCAACTGGGCCATCAACACCGGCAACGGTTTCTACGGCGGCGTGCAGTTCGACCAGAACACCTGGGAACGCCAGGGCGGTCTCAAATACGCACCGCGCGCCGATCTCGCCACCCGCGAAGAACAGATCGCCATCGCATCGGTGACGCAGAAGTCGCAGGGCTGGGGCGCATGGCCGGCATGCACCTCGCGTCTGGGTTACCGCTGATCACCTGCCCGCCCGTAGAGTTCGCACCGTGTCCGAACATGTGAGGGGAGCTGCGGCTCTGCTCGGTCCTGCCGAAGTCCGCTCTCTCGCTGCCGAGCTCGACGTGCGACCCACCAAACAACTCGGCCAGAACTTCGTGCACGACGCCAACACCGTGCGACGCATCGTCGCCTCCGCCGGTGTCGGACCTCAGGACACCGTCCTCGAAGTCGGTCCCGGCCTCGGATCGTTGACTCTCGCTCTGCTCGATGTGGCCGACGGGGTCGTCGCGGTCGAGATCGACCCCAAGCTCGCGACCCGCTTGCCCATCACAGTGGCCGACCGCGCCCCCACCCTTGCCGAACGGTTGACGGTCATCGAAGCCGACGCGTTGCGCGTACGGGCCGAGTACATTCCTGGACACCCGACGGCATTGGTGGCGAACCTGCCGTACAACGTCGCGGTGCCGGTGCTGATCCACCTGTTCTCGGAGCTACCCAGCCTTCGAGTCGCCGTGGTGATGGTCCAGGCCGAGGTCGCCGATCGCCTCGCCGCAGTACCGGGAAGCAAGATCTACGGCATTCCCAGCGTCAAGGCCCGATTCTTCGGGGACGTCAAACGGGCCGGGGCAGTAGGCCGTTCGGTGTTCTGGCCGGTTCCCAAAGTGGAATCGGGGCTGGTGCGCATCGATCGATACGCCGAGCCGCCGTGGCCGACCGACACTGCACACCGGAAGTCGGTCTTCGCCGTCATCGACGCCGCATTCGCCCAGCGCCGCAAGACATTACGAGCCGCCCTCGCAGGGTGGGCAGGTTCACCCGTCGCCGCCGAGCGCAGACTCCGCGAGGCCGGAATCGATCCCACGGCCCGCGGCGAAACGATCGACGCGGCAGCGTTCGTTCGCCTGGCGGCTACCGAGGCCTGACGTCTCGTCCTTACAGGTGAATGTCCGACAGTCGGGTCAGTTCGGTCCACTTCGACGCCTCGGCGCGTGCCGCCGCGACAGGTGCGTACCGGTCGGCCTCGGTGAGACTTCCCAGCTCCAAGCCGGTCGCCGACGCGATGTCTGCTACCGGAACCTGATACGTGCGGTACGGGCCGAGCGGTGGGGGATCGGTCTCGACCCGAAGCGGTTTGTCGAGAATCGGGTCGAGTGACGGCGACTGATCGAGCACGTATCCGGTGCATGCCGGTGCCGAATCCTGGGACCATGCGGCAATCTTGAAGAAGCGACGCGGTATGGCAATGCCTCGGTAGATCGGATCGTCGTCGGCGAAGATGCAGCCACTGAACACCGAGAGTCGTTGCCCGTACTGCTCGGCATGGCCCAGTACGTAATCCTCGAGCCCCAGCCACAGAGTTTTCGATTGGTTCAGAGTGGCCGTCTGCGGAGCGCACACCGTGTAGTGGAAGGTATCCGCATTGGCACGCGTCGCGACCGACAGCTCGCCCCACACCGGATCTCGTCGGCGAACGAGATGTCCACGGTCGAGGTCGTTGTTCGAGTACAACTCGTTGCCCGCCTGCTGCGACGCCGGAAGTCGCTCGTCCAGGCGCCAATCATCGCCTCGCTCGACATCTTTGAGGCTCGCGCCGTCGATGTTCACGCCGGTGACCGCCGCCAGGCGTCGGACGGGATCGATCGACACCGAGAAATGCGTGTACGGAAGAACCACCAGGCCTGCTCGATCCGGCAGCGGAACGTCGATGTCGGCCAGGAAGGTCGGGTCGAAACCGAGTGGGGTCGTCATGGACCCATTGACTCACGCGTCGGTTACCGGAGGGTGAACCGCGGCGAGGTATCGCCGTTCGAGGGCCGCATGACGCGCGGCGACCACGCGGCATTCCTCTTTCAGTTCCGGCGGGTCGAGCACGGTGAAGTCGGTGTCGAACGCCGCCAGCCAGCGGGCGATCGACGGCAGTGAGTCTCCCGAGAGCACCACCGCACACGAGGTGTCGTCGATGGATTCGAGTGTGCCCCAGTGCTCGTCGACCATCGGGGCGATCGTCTCGATCGGCGCATGCAAGCGAATGCGCGCCTGAACCTGGGTGAACGCGCGGTCGATTCCCTGCGAGACGTAGGCCGCCGCGCCCCCCGCAGGTAACTCCCGCGGCGTGAACCGTGGGCCGGTGGGAATCTTCGGAGTGAGCCGATCCACCCGATACGATCGCCAATCCTGGCGCAGCACATCCCAACCCAGCAGATACCACCGCGCTCCCGCCCGAACCAAGCTGTAGGGCTCCACCTCGCGCCGAGACTCCGAACCGTCGTGCTTGCGGTAGTCGAATCTCAGTCGCTCGTGACCGTGGCACACCGCAGCCACCGTCGACAACACCGCCGCATCCACCGCAGACCGCGGCGTGTGCTCCACCACGTCGATCCGGAGGGCGTCGAGCCGATGCCGGATGCGCGACGGCATCACCTGCCGGAGCTTCGTCAACGCACGCAACGACGCCTCGCCGATCCCCGCGACCGACCCACCGGCCGCCGACTGCAGGCCGAACGCCACCGCCAACGCCTCGTCGTCGTCGAGCAACAACGGGGGCATCTCGGCACCCGGCCCCAACTGATAGCCGCCGCCGACACCCGGCGTCGCATTGACCGGATAACCGATATCGCGCAACTTGTCGACATCGCGCCGCAGCGTGCGAGGCGTCACGTCCAGCCGTTCCGCCAGCTCTGCACCCGCCCAATCGCGCCGGGTCTGCAGAAGCGACAACAGCCGCAACAGCCGGGCCGAGGTTTCCTTCATATCCACACAATGCCACCGAATGCGGACACCTTCGGTCCTCTTTACCGACCCGACCCCGCCACCGAAGTCCACTCAACGTGACATTGACCCCCGAAAAGTCCACTCAACGTGACATTGACACCCGAAAAGTCCACCGAACGTGACATTGAGTACCCCCAGGTGGGCCGTCTGATGGTGAACCCGGCCCCTGTTTCTCCACTACTGTGGTTAAACGTGCTGTCTGTCGTTCCCACGCCCGTTGTCGTTCGGGCCCCGTCGAAGGTGAATCTGCATCTTTCGGTCGGTGACCTGCGTCCCGACGGCTTTCACGAGTTGACGACGGTGTTCCAGGCGCTGTCGCTCTCCGACGAGTTGTCGGTCGTTCCGGCGAAGGCGTTGTCGGTTCGGGTGCGCGGCGACGACGCGAAGGTCGTTCCGACGGATTCGCGGAACCTGGTCTGGAAGGCCGCCGAGTTGTTGGGCCGTCGGGTCGGGCGCGAGCCGTCGGTGGAGATCACCATCGACAAGGGCATTCCGGTCGCCGGCGGCATGGCGGGCGGTAGTGCCGATGCTGCCGCGACGTTGGTTGCGCTCAACGCGATGTGGCATCTCGAACTCTCGCGTGACGAGCTCGACGAGGTGGCGGCCGAACTCGGTAGCGATGTGCCGTTCTCGTTGCACGGCGGGACTGCCGTCGGTACCGGCCGCGGTGAGAAGTTGCTTCCGGTGCTCTCGCGTAACAACTTTCATTGGGTTCTGGCATTGGCGAAGGGTGGTCTGCAGACCCCCGCCGTGTACGGCGAGCTCGATCAGTTACGGGCCAAGGGCGATCCGCCCAGGCTCGGCGGCACCGAGGATTTGATGCATGCCCTCGCGTCGGGTGATGCGCGGGCCCTCGCCCCGCTGTTGGGCAACGATCTGCAAGCCGCTGCGGTCTCGCTGATGCCGCAGTTGCGTCGCACACTGAGAGCGGGTGTCACTGCGGGTGCGTTGGCCGGCATCGTGTCCGGCTCGGGCCCCACGTGTGCGTTCCTGTGCGCCGACGCCGATGCGGCGGTGTCGGTGAGCGCAGAATTGTCCGGTGCAGGCGTGTGCCGCACCGTCCGTGTTGCGAGTGGACCGGTTCCCGGTGCTCGTGTGGTCACTAGTGAATCGAATGGTTTTTCCTGATGGTCAATCTCGTCAATCTCGAAAACGTCAGTAAGTCCTTCGGCGTCAAGCCTCTGCTCGACGGCGTCTCGCTCGGTGTGCAGGAGGGCGAACGCATCGGCATGGTCGGCCTCAACGGCGGTGGCAAGACCACCACCCTCGAGGTTCTCGCCGGCATCGAACCCCCCGATTCGGGACGCGTCAGCCGAGTGAACGGACTGCGGATGGCCGTCGTCACTCAGCGTGGTGTGTTGCCGCCCGGGTCGACGGTCGGTCAGGTGGTACTCGATCCGCTCGGGATGGCCGAGCACGAGTGGGCCGGCGATTCGCGGGTACGAAACATCTTGACCGGCATCGGTATTGCCGATCTGGGTCCGGCCGGTAGCTCCGGACTGGACGCGCCGATCGACAACCTCTCCGGTGGCGAGCGTCGACGAGTCGCGTTGGCAGCAGCCCTCGTTCAAGATCTGGATCTGTTGGTGCTCGACGAGCCCACCAACCACCTCGACGTCGAGGGCGTGCAGTGGCTGGCCGCGCACCTGGTGAGCCGTCGGAGCGCGCTACTGGTCGTCACGCACGATCGGTGGTTCCTCGACACCGTCGCCAATCAGACGTGGGAGGTCGTCGGGGGTGGTATCGAAACCTACGAGGGTGGCTACAACGATTGGGTCTTCGCGCGGGCAGAGCGCTCCCGTCAGGCCGACGCATCCGAGGAGCGGCGTCGCAACCTCGCTCGCAAGGAACTCGCATGGCTGCGCCGCGGTGCTCCCGCGCGAACGTCCAAGCCCAAATACCGCATCGAGGCCGCCGAGGCATTGATCGCCGACGTACCGCCGCCTCGTGACTCCGTCGCGCTGTCCTCCTTTGCGCAGCGCCGTCTGGGCAAGGTCGTCATCGAACTCGAGGACGCCCGCCTGGAAACTCCCGACGGCCGTGAGCGGGTCAAGGACTTCACGTGGCGTCTGGCTCCCGGCGAGCGCGTCGGTCTCGTCGGCGTCAACGGCTCGGGTAAGACGACGATGTTGCGTACGCTCGCCGGTGAACTGCAGCCCGCTGCGGGCAAGCGCATCCAGGGCCAGACCGTCAAGATCGGTTGGCTGAAGCAGGAATTGGACGACCTACCCAAGAAGCTGCGTGTCCTCGACGCGGTCAAGGAAGTTGCCGAGCGGATCACGTTGGGCGACAAAGAGATTTCTGCTGGGCAGCTCGCGGAGCGGCTGGGCTTCACCCCCGCCCGCCAACGCACGCCCGTCGGAGACCTGTCCGGTGGCGAACGACGCCGCCTGCAGTTGACGCGAGTCCTGATGGCCGAGCCGAACGTGCTGTTGCTCGACGAGCCGACCAACGATCTGGACATCGACACCCTGCAGCAGCTCGAGGACATCCTGGACGGCTGGGCGGGCACGCTCGTCGTCATCAGTCACGACCGGTACCTCATCGAGCGCATCTGCGACTCGACGTGGGCACTGTTCGGTGACGGCAAGCTCACCAACCTGCCCGGCGGCATCGAGGATTACCTGCGCAGGCGGGCCGTCCTCGCCGCCGACGCGACGCCGGACTCGTTGACCACCGGTGGGGTGCCGCGGAAGGCAACCCGTGATGCGGCTTCGGAGCGTGCGGCCCGTAAGGAACTCAGCAAGCTCGAGAAGCTCGTCATTCGCCTGTCCAAGCGGGAGACCGAACTGCACGCCGAACTCGCCGAGGCTGCCACTGCACCGGACAAGCTCGTGGCCCTCGACACCGAACTCAAGCAGGTTCTCGCCGACAAGGACGTCGCCGAGGAACGTTGGATGGAATTGGCCGCCGAGTTGGAGTAGAGGGCTTCGCCCATGTGAGTGGTTGAGTAGAGCCTGCGCCATGTGAGTGGTAACTCGTAACCTGCTACGAAGTTTCATGCACATGCGCGCAGCGCATACTGTGGTCATGGCATCGGTCGTCGCAGAAGTGATGGGTTCGGATTTCGCTCGTCTGCATCCCAAGGTCCAATGGCGTTTCGGTTTGCAGTCCTCGGATCATCGGGCTCAGTTCGGGGTCGGTGTGATGGAGGAGATGACTCACTCTCGTCTCGTTCCGCCGCCGCTGCTGTGGGCCGGTCGTAAGCGAGGCCTGTTTCCTGCTGGGGTGGGCAAGGATGTGCCCTTCACCATTGCCAACTATGCGTACGTCGACGAATTGGGCCGCGAGACAATGTCTTTCGTGCGTCGCTTCGCGTTCGCCGCGCGTCCGCAGGGGATGAATTCGGTGATGGTGTCGTCCGCCGAATCCGACGCGTATGCGCTCGACTACCTGGGGTTCTCGTCGGACATGGTGGTGCACACCGCGTGTGCGGTCGACTCCGACGGTGGGTTGGTGCTCGAGAGCGAGGTGCCGCGGTTTCTGCTCGGTCCCATTGCGCCGAAGTTGCCGAAGGTGGCCTCTGCGGTCACGATCGGCCGGGAATGGTGGGACGCGGCTGAGGAACGGCACCGCATCGAGATCGAAGTCAAGAGCCCGGTGCTCGGCCAGTTGTTCCTGTATCGCGGGTGGTTCACCGCCGAGGAGCGCGAGTGTCGTCCCGCCGACATTCCGTCCGACGCGCGGCCGCGCTCGATCGAATCACGCGAATAGCGCTACTGTTACGCGTCGATCGAAGCAGGTGAAAGGGGGTCCGCAGTGGCCGTAGTCGAAGCCGAGGTAGTCGGTGGTGTCGGGCATATCGTCCTGAACCGGCCGGAGGCCCTGAACTCGTTGAACGAGGCCATGATCCACGGCATTCGCGCGGCACTCGATGCGTGGCGGGACGACGACACCGTCGGTGCGGTTCTGGTGACGAGCAGTTCACCGCGCGCGTTCTGCGCCGGCGGAGACATCAAGGCCATCAGGCAGGCCGTGATCGACGGCGACCGAGAAGCCGGGCCTTGCTACTTCTCTGCCGAGTACGACCTCGACGAGATCATTGCGACGTACCCCAAGCCGTATGTGGCGGTCATCGAGGCCGCGGCGTTCGGGGGAGGGCTGGGAATCTCGGTGCACGGCAGCGTTCGGATCGTGACCGAGAACGCTCTTCTGGCGATGCCGGAGACGGCGATCGGATTCGTTCCCGACGTGGGTTCGAGCTATTTCCTGTCCCGGCTGCCCGATCACATCGGACGCTACTTGGCGCTGACAGGCACCCGGATCACCGGATCCGACGCTGTAACACTGGGATTGGCGACACACTTTTGTCCCAGCGAATCCGTCCAGGCGCTGAAGGACGACATTCTCGGCGGCACCGATCTCGGTGCAGCGCTCGAGCGACACACGACCCCGCCGCCGACGACGGAATTGTCGTTCGACGCGAAGGCGGTGGCCACGGTGTTCGAGAAGACGTCGCTCGTCGACATCATCGATGCTTTGGAGTGCGATACCCCGTGGTCTCGCACGACCAAGACTCAGTTGGCAACGCTGTCGCCGACGTCCTTGATGGCCACCGATGCCCTGATCGAGCGGGCTGCGGACAGTACGTTGCGGGAGTGCCTCGATCGCGAGTTGCGGCTGGCGACATGGATCATCACGGAACCGGACTTCGCCGAGGGGGTGCGCGCAGTGCTGGTCGACAAGGACCGCGCGCCGCAGTGGAAGCCTCTGGTGCTCGAGATGGTGCGACCAGAGGCCTTCCAGCAGCTGCTGTGACCGTCAGTGGGTCAGCGGTAACCCTTGGCGGGGTTCTGCAGGTCCAGCACGATGGTCTGGCCGTTGGAACGCACGTGGATCTCCGGGTTCTGCAGACCACCGGAGACGAGGTATTCGCCGAGGAGCTGAAGCAACTCGTCGGGGCCGACGGAGGTGTCGGGGGTGCGGATGTCGCCGGTGCGGCTGCCGAGTTCGTTCTGGGTCAGCCGACCCGCGATACGAACCGAGGCGACGCCCATGGCGGTACGACGGTCGGGTGCCTGGCCGCGGCCGAGAGACGGCGACGTGCTGCCGCTGGAGGCGTGAGCGGTGGAACGGCCGTTGGTGGGCAGGCCGTGTTCTGAGATCTGATCGCTGGTGGTCACTTCAACCTCGTTCGATTCCGTGGCGGGCTTCTCTGATGCTGCGGGCTGTGGAGCGGATGCCGTGTCGGTGGACGTGACCACTGCCGCCGGGAAATCGGTGGTGGTTTCGGCCGCCTTCTCGGCGGGTGCAGCTACCGAACTGTCGGTGCGGGCACCGTTGGACGGAGTGGAATCGGACTTCGGCGGCGTCGCCAAACGATGCGCGGGAGCGCCACCGACCTTGATCCCGGCCAATGGGTAGTTCGTTCCCTTAGTCATGTCGTTTTCCACTTCATCGTGATTCTCGGGTGGTTCCGCGCCGAGACGCCATGATCGGAGAACTCACATGACGCCCAACTCGGCGTCGAGCACGCCAAAACGTACTCGAAGTTTGTTCGGACCGCCTGAGAGTAGCATCACGATTGTTTAGATCGCCATTTTTTGATCCAAAGGCTTGTTCTGGATCCTGAACCACACCACGAAACCCCAGGTCACAAACCCGGCGTATACCAAGTAGAGGACAGCGGACGGGTAGAAACCGGCGATCACCAGCAGCGGGACGCCCACGATGTCCACCGCGATCCAGATGAGCCAGAATTCGGTGAGCCCGCGGGCCATGCCGAACGTCGCGAGCATCGAGCCGGTGAAGATCCACGCATCGGCCCACTTGCCGAACGAACCGAGGTACCCGAACAGCTGCGCGAACACGATCGTTCCGACGACTGCGACAGTGATCATCACCAGTCGCTCACGGGCAGTGCCCCAGCGTGGAACGACGGCGGTCCCCGAGTTCTTCGAGCCGCGCATCCACCGGGCCAGCCCGTAGGCGCTGACGGCAATGAACATCAGCTGCCGTCCGGCTTGTCCGTACAGATCCAACGCCTGCGGAGTGTGGAACACCCCGCCCATGAAGACGGTGAACAGCAGCGCATTTCCGATGATTCCCACCGGCCACGTCCACACGACTCGACGCATCCCGCCGACCGCGGAGAGCAGTCCGAAGCCGTTCCCGATCACCTCGCGCCACAGCACCGGGTGGCCCAGCACGCTGAATTCGGCGTCGAGCAGATCTGTCAGCACCGCGACAGGCTACTGATCGCCTGCGGCGACGAGGGGCTCGAGGGTGAGCTCGGGCATCTCCTTCTGGATGTACTGCAGTCGCCATTTGTCGCTGACGAGAGCCAGCAGGGCGCCGTCGGTCCGGGTGAAGACCTCGACGCCGCGCTGACGGCCCAATTCGACGGCCGACGCCGCGTCGGTGCGCCGAGCAAGTGAGTAACCCAACGGTTCCATCCGAGCGTCGACGCCGAATTCGGTCTTCATTCGTGCGGTGACCACCTCGAACTGCATCGGGCCGACGGCCGCGAGAACCGGGGAGGCGTCGCCGCGAATGTCGTTGCGCAGCACCTGAACCACGCCCTCGGAGTCGAGTTGTTCGACGGCTCGGCGGAACTTCTTGTACTTGTCGGCGCTGTCGACGCGCAGTGCCGAGAAGTGCTCGGGTGCGAACGACGGGATCGGTGGGAACTCGACCTTCTTGTCGGTGTAGAGCGTGTGGCCGGGCGCGAGCGCGGTGGCGTTGACGAGGCCGACGATGTCGCCGGGGTAGGCGTTCTCGACCGTTGTCCGGTCACGGCCGAAGACGGTGAGCGCGTACTTGGTGGTGAACGGCTTCTTGGTCTGTGCGTGCGTGACGACCATGCCCCGCTCGAACACACCCGAGACGACGCGCATGAAGGCCAGGCGGTCTCGGTGCGCGGTGTCCATGCCGGCCTGCACCTTGAACACGACGGCACTGAAGGGATCGGTCACCGCGCGCACCCCGTCGGAGACGTCGGTGCGGGGGCCGGGTGCGGGGGCCAGCGCCACCAGGGTGTCGAGGATCTGGCGCACGCCGAAGTTCAG
The DNA here is from genome assembly GCF_040702225.1 of Rhodococcus sp. NPDC080181. Lineage (NCBI taxonomy): Bacteria > Bacillati > Actinomycetota > Actinomycetes > Mycobacteriales > Nocardiaceae > Rhodococcus > Rhodococcus sp. NPDC080181. The sequence goes on along the minus strand of NZ_JBFBKN010000006.1, from coordinate 130,230 downwards.
CATCGCCGATCCGAAGATCACCGGTGACGTCTGGCCGGCGAGGAACATCTCCTGGTCGTGTTGCTGGCCGCTCGAGATCAGCAGATCGCTCTCCTCGACGGCGGTGTCCCAGTCGACGCCCTCACGCTGCGCGGCGGCCTCGGCCGTCATGAAATCCTCGGGCGCGATCGTGGCACCACCCGCAGTTCGGGTGAAGCGGATGTAACTGCCGTCCTGCACATCGAGCAGGCCACGGAAGTCACCCGCGATGCCGACGGGCCAATACAGAGGCGTCGGCGTCAGGCCGATGCGTGACTCGATCTCGTCGAGCAGTTCGAGCGGGGACTGACCCGGGCGGTCCCACTTGTTGATGACGGTGATGACCGGGATGCCGAACTGGCGGCACACCTGGAACAGCTTGAGGGTCTGCGGCTCGAGGCCCTTCGCGGCGTCGATGAGCATGACGGCCGCGTCGACCGCCGTCAGGACGCGGTAGGTGTCCTCGGAGAAATCGGCGTGGCCGGGGGTGTCGACGAGGTTGATCACGTTGGTGACCTCGGCGTCGGGGGAGGTCTGGTAATTGAACTGCAGCGCAGTCGAACTCACCGAAATGCCGCGCGCCTTCTCCATCTCCATCCAGTCCGAGACGGTGGAGCGGCGGCCGGCCTTGCCGTGAATGGCACCGGCCTCGGAGATGACGCGCGCGTGCAGGGCGAGGGCCTCGGTGAGCGTCGACTTACCGGCATCGGGGTGTGAGATCACCGCGAATGTTCGACGCCTCGCGACCTCGAAATCGAGTTCCCTGGCCGAGTGTCGAGCGGGGCCGGAGTTCGGTCCTGACCCGTCGAGTGCTGCATCGACGTCGGGGGAACTGGGCGGGGTACTCACGAAGGCCTCTATCTCGTAGTCACGGCAACGGCAAAGGTCAAGGATACGCGGCCGGTAACGGTCACCGGTCATCGCGGGATTGCTTAGGGTGAGGGACGCGGAAGGACCGTCGAACGAGGAGATGACGCGTTGAGCAAGTTCACCGACGAGATGTTCGAGACCGCAAGCAGCAGCAAACGTGGTTTGGTCACCGGGGAGCCCGAGGCGGCGTTGCGCCAGTCGTGGGGTGAGATCCACGAGCAGGCGCGGCGAATGGCGGGCGCGCTGGCCGACGCGGGGGTCGAACACGGCGACGCGATCGGCATTCTCGCCGGCCAGCCCGTCGACATCGCACCTGCCTGCCAGGCCACGTGGATGCGCGGAGCGTCGGTGACGATGTTGCATCAGCCCACCCCGCGGACAGATCTGGCCGTCTGGGGCGAGGACACCGAAACCGTCGTCCGGATGATCGACGCGAAGGCGGTGATTCTGGGAGCTCCGTTCGACATCGCCGCACCGGTGCTCGTCGAGCGCGGCATCACAGTGCTGAAGATCGACGAGATGAAGTCCGGTCGCGACATCGATCCGGTGCCGACGGCCGAGACCGACATCGCGCTGCAGCAGCTCACGTCCGGCTCCACCGGGTCGCCCAAGGCCGTGCGCATCACGCACGAGAACTTCTACGTCAATGCGTACGCGATGATCGATCGCATCGAGTTCGACGTGAATTCCGACGTCATGGTCAGTTGGTTGCCGCTCTTCCACGACATGGGCATGGTGGGCTTTCTGTCGGTGCCGATGCAGGTGGGTGCCGAGGTCGTGAGCATCACGCCGTTGGACTTCCTGCGCTCGCCGCTGTTGTGGGCCAAGCTCATCGACAAGTATCGCGGAACAGTCACTGCTGCACCCAATTTCGCGTATTCGCTGTTGGCGCGTCGGCTGCGTCAGGCGGAGGACGATCTGGATCTGGATCTGTCCACGCTGCGTTACGCGTGGAACGGTGCCGAACCCGTCGACCCCGACACGATGATCGCATTGGCAGAAGCGGGTGCGCCGTACAAACTCGATCCGGCGGCCCTCGCGCCCGTGTACGGAATGGCGGAAACGACTCTCGCCGTGTCGATTCCGGACCCCGGCCAAGGGCAGGTGATCGACGTCGTCGACGCGGATCTACTCGAAACGCTCGGCCGCGCAGTCCCGTCCACCCGCGGCAACACCCGATCCCTGGCGACTCTCGGAAAGTTCGTTCCCGGTCTCGAGGGCCGCGTCGTGGACAAGGAAGGGCAGGTGCTCACCGCGCGCGGTGTCGGCATCATCGAGGTCCGCGGCAAGGCCGTCACGCCCGGATACATCACCGTCGACGGCCCCGTGCCGACACAGGACGCCGACGGCTGGCTCGATACCGGCGACGTCGGCTACATCACCGAGGACGAACTGGTGGTCGTCTGCGGCCGGGTCAAGGACGTCATCATCATGGGCGGCCGCAACATCTATCCCACCGACATCGAACGAGCCGCGGGCACCGTCGCGGGAGTTCGGCCCGGTAACGCCGTCGCGATCCGCCTCGACGCCGGCGACAAACGCGAAAGCTTCGCTGTTGCAGTCGAAACGAACGATATCGACAACCCCGACGAGGTCAAGCGCATCGAGCGTGAAGTGATCCACGCGGTGCATTCGGAGGTAGGAGTGCGCCCGCGCACGGTGGCAGTCCTGGGGCCGGGCAGCATCCCGAAGACGTCGAGCGGCAAACTGCGACGGGCCAATTCGGTGTCGCTGCTGAACTGATCAGCGCGGGTGCACCCGATTCTGGGCGGCCTCGAGACCGACCTTCAGCAGTAGCTCGGCGGCGTCGGCGGCTTCTTCGATCACGACGCCGAGGTCCTTGCGTTCGGGCGTCGAGAAGGGCTTGAGCACGAACGACGCCGGGTCCATCCGTCCCGGCGGCCGTCCGACGCCCACGCGGACCCGCAGGTAGTCCTTGGTGCCGAGGTGCTGAGAAATCGAGCGCAGACCGTTGTGCCCGCCCTCACCGCCGCCGAGCTTGAGTCGCAGTGCGCCGAAGTCGATGTCCAGTTCGTCGTGCACCACCACGATGTTCGCGGGGTCGACGGAGAAGAACCGAGCCAGTGCCGCCACCGGCTGGCCCGAGAGGTTCATGAACGTTCGCGGCTTCGCGACGACGACCGAACGGCCGTCGAGCCGGGCCTGCACGATGTCGGAATTGGACTTCTTGTGCGACGAGAACGACGAGCCGACGCGCCCGGCGAGTGCGTCGGCGACCATGAAGCCCACGTTGTGCCGAGTCTTGTCGTACTGCGGACCGGGGTTGCCGAGCCCGACTATCAGGGCGGGGCCGTTTTCGGTGCTCACGGGCGTCATTCTTCCATCGATGGTTCGAAACGAACGGCGCGCCGTCTCCCGAAGGAGAACAGCGCGCCGCTCGAGATGCAGGGGAGAGAATCAGCTCTCGTCGGAGCTGTCTTCGTCCTCGGAAGCTGCTTCTTCCTGAGTCTCGGCCTCGCCGGTCTCGGAGATCGGCTCGGTGCCTTCGCCGTCGGCCTCGAGGTCTTCCTCGGACGGTGCCTCGACGACGTTGACCAGGAGGGTCTCGCCGTCGGAGATGAGGGTGACATCGGACGGCAGATCCAGGTCCGCCGCGGTGATCTGCGTGCCGATCTCGGCACCCTCGACGGAGACGACGAAGTTCTCCGGGATCTCGAGCGCGTCGGCTTCGATCTCGACGGCGGTCGAGTCGGTGGTGACGAGGGTGCCCGGTGCGGCGTCGCCCTCGACGATGATGTTGACCTCGACGGTGACGCGCTCGCCCTTGTTCAGGACGAGGAGGTCGGCGTGCTCGATGCTGCGACGGATCGGGTGCACGACGATCGACTTGGTCAGTGCCAGCTGCGACTTGCCGGCGATGTCGAGGGTGAGCACAGCGTTGGTGCCGTCGTTACGCAGCACGGCAGCGAATGCGCGGGCGTCGAGTGCCAGGTGCTGGGGGTCGGTTGCGTGTCCGTACAGAACGGCGGGAACGAGGCCGTCGCGACGAGCGCGGCGTGCGGCACCCTTGCCGAATTCGGTGCGGACCTGTGCGGTGAGGTTGTTTACCTTCGATGCCATGGTGCTACATGCTCCTGATAACTGTGATCTGTGGTTCGTGCGGCGTACTTCGTCGGACTGTCAAACTCGTCGGGGCGGACACGAACGAGCGCGGCCAACGGGGCCGAGCCGCGTCGATAACGGTGGATCCTGATGAGCCGGATCTACCCTCGCCGAGACAACCTGGAAGACAATACACGACCAGGTCACGTGCGCGGAAGTTCGACCCCTGCTACGAACTTCCGCTCACGTGCGAGCGCAGCGAGCAACTCGGCGGCCACCGACCGGGCGACGGCGATGGCGTCGTCCCGACCGCCTGCGGTTCCCATGACCACCGCACCTTCGTGCAACAGTGACAATCGAGTCCCGAGTTCTTCTGAATCGGGGTATCCGGCATCGGCGGCCAGGCGTGCGAACAGCGATCGCGTCCACGCCTTCTCCGACTCGATGATGGCCAACACCGGGCTGTCGGTGCCGCCGAACTCGGCGAATGCGTTGACGAATCCGCAGCCGCGATGGTTGTCGCGCATCCACAGGTCGAGTGCGTCGTAGACCCCGAGTACACGCTGCTCACCCTGGTCGAGGGAGTCGACGTACTGCGTCACGTGCGCACACCAGAGGTCGTATCGACGCTTCAGGTAGCGCTGCACCAGGCCGTCCTTGGAGCCGAAGCGGTCGTACAGGGTCTTCTTGGTCGTGCCGGCTTCCTCGGCGATCAGGTCGACGCCGACGGCGCGGATTCCGCGGTCGTAGAAGAGCTCGCTCGCAACGGTGAGAATTCGTTCCGCTGCGGGGGTCAGTGGCTTGTCGTGCATGGCGACCTTTCGAAAGCGCTGTTCGGAGTGGGGTGCACTGCGAGTATACAGACCTGTATGTTTACATCGCTCTCATGACCTCACGCATCGATGTTCTCGCCGGTACAGCTCTGGTGATTCTGTGGAGTTCGGGCTTCATCGGAGCAGAATTCGGCACCGCCGAAGCTCCGGCCCACACGCTGCTGGCCTGGAGGTACCTGGTGGCAGTCGTGCTCCTCGTCGCGTGGTGCCGATGGCGACGACTCACCCCGACGTGGCACGCGCTGCGTATCCACGCAGTCCTCGGCCTCTTCTGCCAGTTCCTCTACCTCGGTGCCACCATCACCGGCATCGGCATGGGCGTCCCTCCGGGCGTCGCCGCCCTGATCGCTGCTTTGCAGCCGTTGGTGGTCGCGCTGGCCTCGAGCAGGATCTTCGGCGAACGCGTCGGATCGAGAGGAATCCTCGGCCTCCTCGTCGGCATCGCCGGAGTGACGCTCGTCGTCATCGGTGACCTGTCCGGTGCCGATCTCGCGTGGCCCGTCTACCTGCTTCCTGCCGCGGGCATGCTGGCGCTGTCGGCCGGGACGATCGGGCAACGGCTACTGGATCCGAAAGAACCCATCGCGCTGGCCATGGCCATCCAATGTGGCATCAGCGCAGTCGGTTTCATGACGTGGAGTGCACTTGCCGGTGACGCGGTACCGCCGATGACGACGGGTTTCTGGGCTGCGGTGGCGTGGACGGTGGTGCTGTCGACCTTCGGCGCATACGGCGCGTACCTGTTCGTCGTACGCCGCAGTGGACCGACTCGTGCCAGCGTGCTGCTCTACCTGACACCGCCTACGACGATGCTCTGGGCTTTCGTGATGTTCGGCGACGCGGTCACGTGGTTCGGTATCGCGGGCCTCGCAGTCTCGGGGATCGGGGTCGCCGCCTACCTCAGCGCACATCCGGACCGTAGAGCCCGCTCACGCGCCGGCGAGCGCAGCGAGCATCGTGTCCAACTCGGTGAAGGTGACGAAGTAGTGCGGGGATGCACGGACAACGGCGTCGAGTCCCCGGCCTGTCATGTCCAGTCGAGTGGAACCGCGATGGCTCACCGTGACCGTCACGTTTCGGTCGGCAAGTCGGTCGCGGACGGCAACCGGCTCCTTACCGTCCACGGTGAACGAGACGATGCCGCTCTTGCGGTCACCGAGATCGTGGACGGTGACCCCGGGAATGCGTCGCATTCCGGCACGTAGGTACTCGGCGCGCTCGGAGATGGCGTCCGCGACGTCGTCGATGCCCAGTTCGAGTAGATAGTCGACGGCCGCGCCGAGGGCGAGGCGGGCTGCGACGTCGCATTCCCAGAACTCGAAACGTGTTGCGTCGTCGGCCATTCGGTAGGTCGAAGAGTCTTCCCACTGTGCGCTGTGCAGATCGAGAGCCGGTGGATGCAAGCTCGCGGCCAATTCCGGACGCAGGTACAGGAACCCGGTACCTCGGGGCCCGCGTAGCCACTTGCGACCGGTGGCCGACAGCGCATCGACGCCGAGTTCGTCGACGTCCACCCGCAGCTGGCCGATGGACTGACACGCGTCGAGCAGAACGAGGGCACCGTGTCGATGGGCGAGATCGGCCACTGCGCGGGCCGGGTTGATCAAGCCTCCGTTGGTGGGCGCATGCACGACCGACACCACCTTGACCCGGTCGTCGAGCATCTGTTCGAGTGCGTCGATGTCGATGCACCCCGACGCGTCGCTCGGAATCACCTCGACCGTGGCCCCGGAGACCTCGGCGCGGTGCAGCGCGGAAATGGCGTTGCTGGCGTATTCGGCCTCGCACAGCAGGATTCGATCCCCGGCCGACAACGGCACCGAGTAGAAGAAGTCGGTCCACGCGCGAGTGGCGGAATCGCTCAGAGCGATGGTCGACGCCGGTGCCCCGATCAGGGTTCCGATCGATGCCTTGACGGCCGCGAGATCGTCGAGGCGTTCGCTCGCGGCCCGGTACCCGCCGATCTCCGCCTCGCGGCGCAGATGGGCGATCGCGGTGTCGACGACGACGGTGGGCGGCAGCGAGGAGCCGGCGCTGTCGAGAAATACCCGGCCCGACGCACCAGGGGTGTCGCGGCGAATGCGGTCGTGATCGAGCATCGATAGTCCTTCCGGTAGCGAACTCTCGGGCATCAGGGTTCCACAATCGGTAGCCTCGATACGACGCGGGATCTCGGCGTTTTCGATCCTGGCAGCTGGGTACATTGCGTAGTCGGATCGCGGTGAGTGGGAAAGAAGGAAATGTGTCCTCCAACGAGAAGTCCCTCGAGCTGAGCACGCGCCCAGCCATCGAGGCATATGTGTCGAAGGTGTGTTTCAAGCTTGGGCCACCGTCGCTCATCGGTGCCGAACTCGAATGGCTCACGGCCCTCGACGACGGTTCGCGGCCCTCCCTGTCAGCTCTGGCCGCTGCGCTCGGTGATCACTCCCCGCGCAGTATCGCTCCCGAGTCACCCGCCCTGACGTTGCCGGGCGGAAGTATCGTCACCGTCGAACCGGGCGGCCAAGTCGAATTGTCCAGTTCGCCTTCTATTTCCGTTTCCCAGCTCGAACCGCTGCTCGACGCCGATGCCCGACTGTTGCACGACATGCTCGGTCGCGACGGCATCTCCATCAGCGCAGTTCCCGCCGACGCCGTGCGAGATCCCGAACGACTACTGGTCTTACCGCGCTACTGCGCGATGGAAAACCGTTTCACCACCATCGGGCCTTTCGGCAAGCTGATGATGTGCAACACCGCCGCCACCCAGGTCAGTGTCGACGCCGGACGTGATCGGGCGGAGGTCACTTCGCGATGGCAGATGCTGCACGCCATCGGCCCGGCCTTCGTCGCCGCGTTCGCGCGCTCTCCCGAACTCGCCGGGGCACCGACGGGTGCGTGGGCATCGCAGCGAATGCGGACCTGGCTCGAACTCGATTCCAGCCGGACCACAGTACCGAACACGGGCGATCCGATCGCCGATTACGCGCGGTGGGCACTCGACGTTCCGCTCCTCTGTATTCGGGGAACCACCCAGAACTGGGAAGCGCCGTCCGGCATCACTTTTGCGCAGTGGCTCGACGATCCGAGCGTTGTCGGTCGCCCCGCAACCTACGCCGATCTCGATTACCACCTGACGACACTGTTCCCGCATGTCCGAGCCTGCGGGCACCTCGAAATCCGTTACCTCGACGCGCAACCCGACGGGCAGTGGGTGATACCGGCCGCCGCGTTCGAGGCGCTGTTGTCCACTCCCGGTCTGGTTTCCCAGGCCACCGAACTCGGCGCAGGCACAGCTGGTCGGTGGCTCGATGCGGCCCGGGCAGGTCTGGCCGATGGCGAGCTGCGCAGGGCCGCAAGCGAACTGCTCGATCTCGCATCATCCGCGGGAGGAGAGTTCTCCCAGCAGTTGCGTGCGGCATCTCGGAGATGTCGCGCCGGTATTTCGCCCCACGAATTCGATGCGGTGTCGCCGACATCGCAGAGCCGAAAGGAATCGGTGTGAGCGCCGAAGAACTCAGGACCAGGATCGAGACCGTGCTGACTCGGAGCCGGTCCCGCAGTGCCGCGCTCACCGAGTGCGTGGACGAAACCGAACTGATGGCTCAGCATTCGCCGTTGATGAGCCCGCTGATCTGGGACCTGGCACACATCGGCAGTCAGGAAGAACTCTGGCTCGTGCGCGACGTCGGTGGCCGCGATCCTGTGCGGCCGGACATCGACGAGTTGTACGACGCGTTCAAGCACTCGCGTTCGTCGCGAACGTCCTTGCCGCTCCTGACGCCCGAGGAAGCGCGCGCCTACGTGCATACCGTGCGGGACAAGGCCTGGGACGTGTTGCAGCACAGCACGTTCGAGGGCCGACCGGTCGAGAAGCACGGGTTTGCGTTCGGAATGATCGCCCAGCACGAGCAGCAGCACGACGAAACCATGCTCGCAACGCACCAGTTGCGTTCCGGTCCTGCTGTTCTCACCGCTCCTGCACCGCCGACGTCCACGATGCCGGTCGCGGGTGAAGCCATCATCGCCGGTGGGCCGTTCACGATGGGAACTTCCCTGGACCCGTGGGCGCTGGACAACGAGCGGCCTGCACACGCCGTGCACGTGCCGACCTTCGCCATCGACCGGGCCCCGATCACCAACGCGCAGTACATGAACTTCATCGCCGACGGCGGCTACGAGCGTCCCGAGTTGTGGACGGAGAAGGGGTGGGCGCACCGCGTCGATGCGCAGCTCACCGCCCCGCAGTTCTGGGAGTCCGATTCCGACGGCACCTGGTGGCGTCGGAGCTTCGGGGTGCGCAGGCCGGTGCGTCCGCAGCAGCCCGTCGTGCACGTGTGCTGGTTCGAGGCCGACGCCTATGCGCGCTGGGCAGGCAAGCGGCTACCGACGGAAGCGGAATGGGAGAAGGCCGCGCGGTACGACGCGGCGTCGAACACCTCCCGCGCCTATCCCTGGGGCGACGCCGAACCCACTGCAGCACATGCCAATCTGAATCAGCGACATCTCGAACCGGCCGATGTGGGGGCGTATCCGCAGGGTGTGTCCTCGGCCGGGGTCCATCAGCTCATCGGTGACGTGTGGGAGTGGACGTCCTCGGGTTTCGAGGCGTACCCGGGATTCGAGGCATTCCCGTATGCCGAGTACTCGGAGGTGTTTCTGCGCGGCGATTACAAGGTGTTGCGTGGCGGCTCTTTCGGCACCGACGAGGTGGCCTGCCGCGGGACGTTCCGAAATTGGGATCACCCGATTCGTCGGCAGATCTTCAGTGGGTTCCGGTTGGCCCGCGACGTCGAGTCGCACTGAATGTGCCGTCATCTCGGGTACCTCGGAGCAACTACCTCGGTCGGGTCACTGCTGACCCGGGGCGAGAACTCCCTGCGCACACAATCGTTCGCGCCCACCGACATGCGGGGCGGCGGCACCATCAACGCCGACGGGTTCGGCGTTGCCTGGTGGGACGGCGACGACACCGTACGCAGCTATCGCAATCCGATGCCCATCTGGACCGACCCTGCGATCGACGATGCTCTGCCGCAACTGCAGTCGACGTCGGTGATCGCGGCGGTCCGATCGGCCACCGTGGGAATGCCGGTCGAACGCAGTGCCTGTGCCCCGTTCACCGACGAGCGATGGGCATTCAGCCACAACGGCGTCGTGTTCGGTTGGCCGGAATCGTTGGCGGAGCTGTGGTCGGAGATTCCGCCGACCGATGCGTTGATGCTGCCGGCCCCTACCGACGCCGCCGGATTGTGGATCGTGCTGCGAAACCTGTTGCGCACACACGATCCCGAGTCGGCATTGCGCATGCTGGTTCGAGAGGTTCTGGCCAGGTCGCCCAAGGCGCGCCTGAATTTTCTGCTCTCGGACGGCACGTCCATGTATGCCACGGCGGTGCATCATTCGCTGTCGGTACTGCAGACCGAGGATTCGGTCACGATCGCCTCCGAACCCGTCGACGACGATCCCGAATGGATCTCTATCGACGACCGCAGCATCGTCGTCGCGACAGCGACCGGTGTCACCGTTTCGACCCTGGAAGAATGAAGGAGAGTCATGAGCACGGTGGACGTACATCTGACCGACACGACGCTGCTGGACGAATTGCGCAAGGACGTGCGGGAGGGCTTGACGGCCGACCCGAAGTGGCTCTCGCCCAAGTACTTCTACGATGCCGTCGGCAGTGAGCTGTTCGAGCAGATCACGGTGCTGCCGGAGTACTACCCGACCCGCACCGAGCGCGCGCTGATCGAGGAGCATGCACTCGACATCGCCCGGGCCACCGAATCGTCGATGTTGATCGAGCTGGGCTCGGGTTCGTCGGAGAAGACCAAGCTGCTGTTGTCTGCCGGAATCGAACACGGTTCGCTGACAACGTATGTGCCTCAGGATGTGTCCAGTACCGCCTTGGAGGGTGCTATCGAGCAGATCTCGAAGGAGTTCCCGACGCTGGAACTGCACGGCATCGTCAGCGATTTCACCGATACCCTGCACAATCTTCCCTCCGGAACCGGCCGCACCATCGCCTTCCTCGGCGGCACTCTGGGGAACCTCATCCCGCAGGAACGTGAGGAATTCCTGGCGGCCGTAGCGGACGCACTCGACCCCGGCGAGTTTCTGCTGCTCGGGGTGGGCTTGGTGATCGATCCGGACGTGCTCGTTCCCGCGTACGACGACGCAGCCGGTGTGACAGCCGAGTTCAATCGAAACGTGTTGTCGGTTCTCAACTCTCGACTCGGCGCGAATTTCGAACCCGAGGCCTTCGAGCACGTGGCACTGTGGAACGCCGAGGACGAGTGGATCGAGATGCGATTGCGGGCCACAGCCGCGCAAGAGGTGTATCTGAAGGATCTCGACCTGCACGTGCACTTCGAGTCCGGAGAAGATCTACGTACCGAGATCTCCGCGAAGTTCCGGCCGGACGGCATTGCCGGTGAATTGAAGATGGCGGGCTTCGACGTCCTCCATCTGTGGTCCGACGCAGATTCGCGCTTCGCTCTGATCCTGGCCGGAAGGGTCTGAACGACAGAGCCGGCATTGCGGGCACCACTGCACGCTACGACCGCCGATCGACGGAATTCCGTCGATCGGCGTCGGTAGTGGGCAACCCTGCCCGTCGATGCCGCGTATTCACGGGAGTCGACGTCCCGTTGCTGCAACCGACTTCCGGCGACGACGCACCACCGTGATGATTTCGTCCACGACGCGATCGAGTTCGGCAAGCGCTGTGGCCGCCGAGTATCGCAGCACCAACCATCCGTCGAGCACCAACTCGTTCTGGCGTCGACGATCGTTGTTGAACGTCGCGGGATCGGTGTGGAACTCTCGTCCGTCGATCTCGACGATGACTCGTGCGGAAAAGTCGACCAGGTCGCCGTAGAACCTACCTACGCGCGCATTGATCTCCATTGTGAAGTGGCGAGCTTTCAATGCCCGCGCCACCACCCGTTCCGGCTCCGACAGAGTTCTCGGGCAACAGGTTCGAAGCTGCTTGCGCACTGCAGCCATCCCGTCCATGCCTTTTGCCGTGTCACACAGTTCAGCGACCCGACGCCACGGCACGTGATTGTCTATGGCGTTGTCGAAGAACTTCTCGAGATCGGGCGTCGACAAGCAGGTCGCGACATCGACGAACGTTTGCTCCAGGGACACCACTCGCATGCCGCGTCGCGTGGTGGTGTCGCCGAGAACTCGGCGATGAACTCGGATCCAGGGCACCGACCTCGACTGGCCGGTCGGGCCGACAGTGACGTCGACCAGACGCGGTTCGTATTGGATCAGTCCCCATAACCATGCCGCACTTTCGTGACTCAGTGCGGCGTCCGGTCTCCACAGGGTGGCCCCGAGGCACAGTCCGAAATAGTCCGGCTTCTCCGTCGCGTAGACCTTCGGCAGCAGTCGCACCAGCTCACCCGACCGCGACCGCCTCGAAATCGTGCTCGTGCTGATTCCTTGTGCGAGCAATTGCTGCACTGTGTAAACCCCCATTGCTACACCGTTGCGGCTGACGGGCCCGCGCAACAGTGGCAATCTCGCAATTGTGGATAACTCGACGACGTTATCCACAGGACTGCCCGGCGGAGCGGGCACGGTTGCACGCTACGGTCGCCGATCGACGGATTTCCGTCGATCGGCGTCGGTAGTGCGCAACCATGCCCCTGGTAGCCAACCCGGAAGCCTCGAGGTCAGGTGTCCGCCAACGCGAGTACCGGCGAGATCTTGTTCGCCCGCCGCGCCGGTGCCAACGATGCTCCGAGCGCCAGAAGCCCGCCGCACAGTACCGTGCCTGCGATGACGGCCCAGGGGAGTGTCGGAGCAGACACGCCGCCGCCGCTCAGCGAACCCAGCAGCGATTGTGCTGCGGCCCAACCGTATCCGATTCCGAGGATCAGCCCGAAGCCCATCGACGCGACCACCATCTGGGTGCTCTCCGAGACGATCATGGAACGAATCTGCTTGCGGGTGAATCCGAGTGCGCGCAACAGACCGATTTCCCGGGTACGTTGCAGAATGCTCAGCAGCAGGTTGTTCACCATGCCGACCGCGGCGATGACGGCGGAGAAACCGATGAGGCCGGTCATGATTCCGACGGTTACCGTCAGCACTTGACCGATGGTCTCCTCGTCGTACTCGTCGACGAGCATCGATCGATAGCTGTACATCGCGACTGCGAAGGTGACCACCAAGGTCACCCCGATGAGCAGGCCCACTGCAGTGCGGGTGCTGCGATCCGGATAGCGAATTGCGTTGGCGGACGCCAATCGTGCGGCCGGCCCGCGGCCCGCCATCCTTCCGACGAGTCGGAGCACGCCGGGCAGAATGCGGTACGCACCCACCATGATGCCGGTGAACGATGCCACACCGCCGAAGAACGCGACCAGTACTCCGCCGGGGTTGACCATCCCGATCAGCACACCGAGGCCGAGCAGCACGACACCGCCCGCGATGAGCACGATCGACAACACCGTCCGTACCCGCCTCGACCGTGGGGTCTCGATTCCGGTGTCGACGGCACCGCCGGTCGCCTGAATCGGAGTGACGTCCAGAACTTTCCGTGATCCGACGTACGACGCCAGCGTCGTCGTCAGAACCACGGTGACGACGGGAAGGACCACGAGCGGTTGTACGGACGTGTACTGCACGTCCGGCAATTGGCGGGCCGATACCGCGACGGCGCGGGCCAGGTGACTGACACCGACACCGAGCACCAGACCGACTGCGCCACCGAACAACCCGACGAGGAAGCCTTCCCGGGCGACCGATCGACGCAGATCGCGAGCCCGGGCACCCAGTAGGCGGAGCAGCGCGATGGTGCGGGTGCGGCCGGCCACGATCGTCGCGAACGTGTTGGAGGTGACGACAGCCGCGACATACAGGGCAAGGCCGATGAACACCAGGGCTACGCAGTACAACGCCACGATTCCGGTGCTGTCGCTGCCGTCGTCGAAGATGTCGACCAGAAACGCAGTGGCCTGGATCAGCACGACGCCGAAGAACGACGCGAGCGCCGTCACCAGAATGCTCGCACCGTGTTCCCGAGACGCCCGAGCAGATGTGGACACGCTCATCGGAGAACACCTTCCATTCCCAGCATGTAGTTCGAGATCTGTTCCGGCGTCGAACGTCCCAGTTCGTCGACGATGCGGCCGTCGGCGAGGAAGACGATGCGATCGGCGTAACTGGCCGCGACTGGATCGTGGGTGACCATCACGATGGATTGACCGTACTGATGTACCGCCGCAGCGAGGAGGCCGAGAACCTCACGCCCGGTGCGGGAATCGAGGTTGCCGGTGGGCTCGTCGGCGAAGATCAGCTGCGGCCGAGTACCCAGAGCGCGAGCGATCGCGACGCGTTGCTGCTGCCCACCCGAGAGCTGATGGGGCCGGTGCCCGACGCGGCTCTGCAACCCCAGGGTGTCGATGAGTTGCTCGATCCAGGCCGACTCCTCAGCGGTGGGCGCGCGGCCGTCCAGCTCGAACGGCAGCAGAATGTTGCCCCTGACGTCGAGCGTCGGAACGAGATTGAACGACTGGAAGATGAAGCCGACCTGCTTGCGGCGCAACGTCGTCAGAGCGTCGTCGCCCGCCGACGTGATGTCGGCTCCGGCCAGCATGAGCTGCCCGGAACTGGGGGTGTCCAACCCTGCCATGACATGCATGAGGGTGGACTTGCCGGAACCCGATGGCCCCATGATGGCGGTGAACCGGCCGCCGTGAATGTCGAGAGAGACGTTGTCGAGCGCGCTCACCGGGTTGGACGAGTCGCCGAAATGCTTGCTGACTTGAAATGCCCGTGCAACAGGGCCTGCTGTGATGGTCATGGCAACAACGCTATGAATTCGCCGGACCGAAGTAATCAGGCGCGAGTCTTCGCGTCGTACATCTGCAGGATGACTTCGGTGTCAGTCTCCAGTCAGTCCGTGCTCGAAGGCGTAGACCACCAACTGCACCCGATCACGCAGGTGGAGTTTGGCGAAGATGCGGCTGATGTGTGTCTTCACGGTGGCTTCGCTGAGGTACTCCAGCTCGGCGATCTCGGAGTTGCTCAACCCGCGTGCGGTGAGCCTGAACAGCTCCTTCTCCCGCGCCGTGAGAGTGGCGAATTCGGCCGGTGCCTTCGGTACAGCGGGAGTCGGGGTGAAGTGCGCGAGCAGGCCGGTCGTCGCCGACGCGGCAATGACCGAGTTGCCCGCGTGCACCGTGCGGATCGCCGCGAGCAGGAACTCAGGGTCGGCGTCCTTGAGTACGAATCCGCTTGCACCGGAACGGATTGCACGTGCAGCGCTCTCGTCGAGGTCGAACGTCGTCAACACCAGGATCCGCGGCGGATTGTCGGATGCTGCCAGGATCTGCTCGGTGGCGGCGATACCGTCGAGCACCGGCATCCGTACGTCCATGAGCATCACGTCCGGCGTTGCGGACGCAGCGAGTGCAACGGCCTCGACGCCGTTCCCCGCTTCCCCGACGAACTCGAGGTCGGACTGGGAGGAGATGAGCATACGAATGCCCGCCCGGAACAGTTGCTGGTCGTCCACCAGGGCCACTCTGATGCGTTCGCTCATGACACTTTTCCCTTGCTGGCTTCGGACGCGGCAGGCAGCCACGCAGTGACGGTCCACGACGAGTCGTCACCGGACGCGATGCACGTACCGCCCGAGAGGCCGGCACGCTCCTTCATGCCGGCGACACCGTGGCCGGAGGATTCGGTGACCGAACGGCCGGGGCGGACACTGTTGCGGACCGTCAGTTCGACGCCGGCAGAATCGGATTCGATGGTGACGGACACCGGCTCGTCCGGGTCGCCGTGGCGCAGCGCATTGGTCAACGATTCCTGTGCGATGCGGTACAGCGCCAGGTGCGCTCCGGCCCCCAACGACGAGCCGGTGGTGTCGATGGTGGCGTCGATCTGCAGACCGGTGGCCCGCATCGAGGCGAGCAGTCGATCCAGATCCTCCGATGTCGGGTTCGGCAGGTCGCCTTGGCTGTGCCGCAGCTGGCCGAGTAGCACCCGTACATCGGACAGCGCGGCGCGGGCGGTATCGGAGATGGTGGTCAGTGCGGTGTCCACCGCGGCGGGATCGACAGCGCGTACGTACCGCGCGCCGTCGGCCTGTGCGATCACCACAGCCAGCGAATGCGCGACGATATCGTGCATGTCACGGGCAATTCGGTTGCGCTCCTGCTCGATTGCCACCTCGTGCTCGGCGCGGGCCTGATGAACCTCCGCGAGCTCGCGCGCGTGTGCCGATTCGATCGATGTGCGCCGCGCGTAGGCCAAGCGACCCAAGGCCCAGGACAACCCGAGTATCGCCCACAGGCCCGCGAGGAGGAAAGCGAACTGTAGGAGTCGGGGTTCCTGAAAGCCCTCTTCCGTGGGTGGGCCGAACGGATTGCCGTCCACGTAGGCCAGATACACCGCTGCGATCACTCCGCCGCCGACGGCGGACGCGAGCCCGAGGCGTCGAACCACGTTGTCGCCGTACGCGGCCGTGCAATACAGAATTGCGAAGATCGCAGTGTCGGCAGACAGCGGCAGCACTCCGGTGACCATCTGCACGACAGCCAGCACCCAGGCGAGCGCCAAGGACCATCGTGGAGATCGGCGTCGGATGGCCAGTGCAACGCCGAACCCGACCAGAACGCCCACACCTGCGGTACCGGCGACTCCGTTCACGGTGGACGCCAGCAGCAGCAGGACGAACACGACCGCGTACGCGGCGTCGAGTACCTGCCGTGAGATCGATAGCTTGCGCAGCACTCGATCAGACTACGTGCATCAGTTGGTGCGGCGACGCGCCTTCTCGAGGGCGGCCAGCGTCGTCAGAACGGTCGTCCGCTGCTTCTCGAGATCCTTCATACGTGCGCGTGCCGGTAGGCCCTGCGCGCCGTCCAGTGCGCTGATCTGTTCGTCCACCGAGGTGAGTTGAGTCAGCAACTTCTCCACCCGCGACTGCAGTTCGATCGCGTCGATGCCGGTGACACCGGCCTGCGACTTCTTGGTGGGTGCCTTCGCCGGAGCAGACCCCGACGTCGTCGCCGACGAAGACGCCGCTGCGTTCACTGCAGCAGCGGCTCTGGGCCGCAACGCTTTGCGGACCGCGGCCGGGTCGGGAAGCTTCTCGAGTCGAATGCGGTTGAGCACCTCACGCGCATCGCGGGCGGTGACGCGGTACTCGCGCTCCTCCTCGTCGTCGGACGCGAGCGTGCCACCGAGAGGCCGCAGGCCGTACATGCCGATGAAGTGCTTCGCCTCGTCGATGACGGCTTCCTTCTCTCGGCACAGGCCGCACCGCGGCTCGTTACGGAAGGTTTCGACGCTGTCGGTGCTGCCGCACCAGACGCACCCGCCCGGCGTCCATCGAGCGATTCTGACGGTAGTAGTTCCGGCCGGGGCGTTGAGAGAATGTGCGTCGATCACGACGAGTCATCTTAGGTGACAACAAAACCCGCCCCGCACGCCCCCGTCTCGCGAGCTGCATATTCCGGCCACGGGCGTGACGTAGTTCATGCAGTGCAGGTGGGGGGCGGGCGGAGCGGGTTTCGGATCGAGTGAAACAGACCTACTGTTACGCGCTGCCGTTGAAAAGGCTGGTGACGGAGCCGTTTTCGAAGACCTCGCGGATGGTGCGGGCGAGCAGCGGTGCGATCGAGAGTTCGGTCAGCGTGTCGAAGCGCTTCTCGTCGCTGATCGGCAGGGTGTTGGTGACGACGACTTCCTTGGCACCGCAGTTCGCGAGGCGCTCGGCGGCCGGGTTGGACAGCACGCCGTGGGTCGCGGCGATGACGACGTCACCCGCTCCGGCTTCTTTGAGTACCTTGACTGCGCCTGCGATGGTGCCGCCGGTGTCGATCATGTCGTCGATGAGGATGCAGGTGCGGCCTTCGACCTCGCCGACGACGCGGTTGGACTTGACCTGGTTGGGCACCAGGGGATCACGCGTCTTGTGGATGAAGGCGAGCGGTGCGCCGCCGAACGAGTCGGCCCACTTCTCGGCGACGCGCACGCGGCCGGAGTCGGGGGACACGACGGTGATGTGTTCGAGGCTGTACTTGCCGCGGATGTGATCGGCGAGCTGGCTGTGTGCATGCATGTGGTCGACGGGGCCGTCGAAGAAGCCCTGGATCTGGTCGGTGTGCAGATCGACGGTGATGATGCGGTCGGCACCGGCGGTCTTGAGCAGATCGGCGACGAGGCGAGCGGAGATCGGCTCGCGGCCGCGGTGCTTCTTGTCCTGGCGTGCGTACGGGTAGAACGGGAGGATCGCGGTGATGCGCTTGGCGGATCCACGCTTGAGTGCGTCGATCATGATGAGCTGTTCCATCAGCCAGGTGTTCAGCGGGAACGGGTGCGACTGCAGAACGAATGCGTCCGATCCGCGGACCGACTCCTCGAAGCGCACGAAGATCTCGCCGTTGGCGAAGTCACGTGCCGTCTGCGGGGTGACGTCGATTCCGAGTTCCTTGGCGACCTGCTCGGCCAACTCCGGATGTGCTCGGCCAGAGAACAACATGAGGTTCTTCTGGTTGTCGATCCAATTAGGGGTGGTCACTGCTTTTCGCCGTCCTTTAGTTCTTGCCGAGCACGATCTGCGCGCGCCGCTGCCTGTGCAGCTTCGGTTCCGGGCCTGTTGTGAACGACCCAGCCTTCGATATTGCGTTGCTTGCCACCGGACACGGCCAGTGCGCCGGGAGGAACATCGTCCCGAACCACTGTTCCTGCACCGGTGTAAGCGCCGTCGCCCACGTGCACAGGGGCGACGAACGTCGAGTCGGATCCTGTGCGTACGTGGGATCCGATTTCCGTGCGGCTCTTGTTGACGCCGTCGTAGTTGGCGAAGACGTTGGAGCAGCCGATGTTGCTGTGCTCCCCGATCGTGGCGTCGCCGACGTAGGTGAGGTGCGGGATCTTGGTGTGGTTGCCGATCGTCGCGTTCTTCGTCTCCACGTAGGCACCGAGCTTGCCGCCCGTGCCGAGGACGGTCCCGGGGCGCAGGTAGGTGAACGGCCCGACCGTCGCATCCGGTCCGATGACGGCCTGCTCGGCGTGGGTGCGGACGACCGACGCGCGCTCGCCGATCTCGACGTCCCGCAGTGTCGAGTCGGGACCGACGACCGCGTCGTCGGCGATGTGCGTCTTGCCGTGTAGTTGGACGCCGGGTTCGATGCGTACGTCCGCGCCGAGGGTGACGTCGATGTCGATCCAGGTGGTCGCGGGATCGACGACGGTCACGCCTGCGCGCATGTGCCGTTCGATGATGTGGCGGTTGAGCACGGACGTGACGTGCGCCAGCTGAACGCGATCGTTGACGCCCACCACCAGGTCCGGATCGGCGAGCTGGGTGCCGTAGACGGCCTTGCCGTCGGCCTTGCTGATCTTGACGACGTCGGTCAGGTACAGCTCGTGCTGCGCATTGGCGGTGCTGAGCTTGCCCAATGCCGTGCGCAGAGCGACCGCGTCGAATGCGTAGACGCCGGAGTTGACCTCACCGATGAGGACCTGAGCGGGGGTGGCGTCGGCATGTTCGACGATCTCGGCCACCTCGCCGTCGTTCGTACGCACGATGCGGCCGTAGCCGTTGGCGTCCTCGGGGAGGAAGGTCAGTACCGTCGCCGCCGCCGGGCGGGGAGCGCTCAGGTGCTCGTCGAGCAGAGCTTTGAGGGTATGGCCGTCGAGCAGCGGGACGTCGGCGGCAGTGACGAGGACGGTGCCCTCGAAGTCGTCCGGTAGCGCCGCAAGGCCGCACTGGACGGCGTGCCCGGTACCGAGCTGTCGGTCCTGCACTGCGGTGTGGATGGTGCGGCCGAACGTGGCGGCCAAATCGTGAACTGCGGCGCTCACCCGTTCGCGATCGTGGCCGACGACGGTGACCAGGTGGTCCGGGCCAAGATCGGCGGCGGCGTGCAGCGCATGGGCGAGCATGGTGCGGCCGGCCAGGGGATGCAGAACTTTCGGAGTCTTGGACCGCATTCGGGTACCTGCACCCGCAGCGAGAACGACCACGGCGGTCTGCACAGGCATTGAGCTCCTCGGGGCGATGACGCGAAACGGGCATGCACGAATGGTCTTGCTCGCTCCGCCGCCAGGACTCGAACCTGAACTATCTGAACCAAAATCAGAGGTGCTGCCATTACACCACGGCGGATAATCGACCAGCGGTGGCAGCAGTGGCCGACGAATCGAACGACGCCTTCGTTAGCCGCTGCGCTCCCACTGAGCGCACCGATCCTCGCATGAGAGGTGGCGGTGAGTCGAACCGCGACGCATAACAGACCACTTGCGTCGTTCCGGCGCGGCCCCTGCGACGGATAAATCGGATGGATCGGGCATCGTTAGTCTGTAGTAGGCGTCGATTCGACGTCCAGATTGCCCACGGTCGGTGACGGAAGCGGTTTTCGATGACAGGCGCAGCCTCCGAGCAGGAACGCACACCTCGTGTCCGCATGACGGGGACACAGAGACGCGAGCAGTTGATCGAGGTGGGGCGCACGCTGTTCGCCGAGCGTGGGTACGAGGCGGCGTCGGTGGAGGAGATCGCCGGACGCGCGAACGTGTCCAAACCGGTGGTCTACGAACACTTCGGGGGCAAGGAAGGCCTCTATGCCGTCATCGTGGATCGCGAGATGTCGACGCTGCTGGGCATGATCACCAGTTCACTCGAACTCAACCGGTCGCGTATTCGGGTCGAACGAGTCGCGCTCGCCCTGCTGACGTACATCGAGGAGCGCACCGACGGATTCCGCATTCTGGTCCGTGATTCGCCGGCATCGGCCGAGGACGGCAAGTACTCGTCTCTCCTCAACGAGGCTGTGGGACGCGTCGGGCACATGCTCGCGGGGGATTTCTCGCGACGCGGTCTGGATCCGGAATTCGCGCCGATGTATGCGCAGGCGTTGGTCGGCATGGTGTCGATGACGGCCCAGTGGTGGCTCGACGTGCGAACGCCGCCCAAGGAAGTGGTTGCGGCCCACGTGGTGAACCTGTGCTGGAACGGGCTGACGAATCTGGAGGCGGACCCTCGACTGACCGAGGAATGACAACTCTGTTTCGGCTCTCACCGAGGAAAAAAGGGGGTATCGTCCCCTTTGTCGGGCGGGAGGGCCGCAACACATCAGGGGCGATTGTCATCCAAACCGATGCATGTTGGCGTCAAACGTAAAGCTGCTCAGTGGTACCGTTCGGGCGTAATTTGCGCAGTGGAAGTTCAATCGCAGAGGCGGATCCTATGGTCAGGCAGGCTCGCGCTGAGATCACTCGCGACACCGTGCTTGCAGGCGCAGCGAATGTCTTCCTGCGCCTCGGGTACGCGAACGCAAGCCTCAGTGAAATCATCTCTCAGTCCCAGGTCACCAAGGGCGCGTTGTACTTCCATTTCGGCTCGAAGGAAGAACTCGCACGTGCCGTCATCGACGAGGGCAATGCGCGTCTGAGCACGGCTTGCATGCAGTTCAACGACGGGCGCATCCCGGCTCTGGAAGCTGCGATCGGGATCTCCTACATCGTCGTCGACCTCTCCGTCACCGACCCGATGGTGTCGGCGATGCTGCGTCTGAGCCATCAGATCGGTGATTACCGCGGCACCGAGGGCAACGTCATGGCCGGCTGGAGCGTCGCGTTCGACAAGCTCGCCGCCAAGGCCATCGCACAGGGTGACATCGACCCCAGTTCGGATCCGAGCACCATCGGTTCGCTCGTGCTCGAAATCCTCACCGGCGTTCACATGGTCGCCGTCGCCACCTCCACCACCGAGGAACTGCCCTCGCGCATGGAGCGACTCTGGTACTACCTGCTCCCCGCGCTGGTGCCGACCAACAAGTTGGACTACTTCCGCGAATTCGCGGCCCGTCGCGTCATTCGCTTCGGTCCGTAGTTCGGGCCCCCAGTTCCAGGCTCCGATTTCGAGGCTCTGATTCTCGGGCTCGGTCCTGGTTCGACGGCATCTCCCGCGTGTCACGGTGTCGGTGCGCTCCCATAGACTCGACGGGACTGTGCGTGCGCAGCCATCGCCTCGACTCGTTCAGGAGCATTGCTGTTGTCTTCCGATTCCCTGCCTGCCATGACCACGTCCGGGCCGGCCCCGATCGTTCCCGACGCGGCGCTTCACCTTTCGGGGCTCGCCAGTGTCGCGTTGACGGATGCGTCGATGGTCGCGGTCGCCGACGCGATCGGAACGGCCGAGCACACGTTGATCGGGCCGCACTCGGTGCGCCCGTTCGTGGCCGCCGCAATCGCACAGCACACCCAACTTCTGATCGTCACGGCGACGGGACGCGAAGCCGACGACCTGACGAGTGAACTCACCCAGATTCTCGGTGACGGCGTCGCCATGTTCCCGTCGTGGGAGACGCTGCCGCACGAACGGCTCTCCCCGAGCGCCGATACCGTGGGCAAGCGGCTCGATGTGCTCCGTCGTCTCGCCCGCCCCGGCGACAGCGACTACGGCGATCCGCTGCGTGTCATCGTCACCACCGTCCGCTCGCTGGTGCAGCCGATGGCGCCGGGTCTCGGCGAGATCGAACCCGTCACGCTCAAAGTCGGTCTCGATCTGGACTTCGACAGCTTGATCCATCGACTCGTCGAGTTCGGCTACCTGCGCGTCGACATGGTGGGCAAGCGCGGCGAATTCGCCGTCCGCGGCGGCATTCTCGACCTGTTCTCGCCGACGGCCGATCATCCGGTCCGCGTCGAATTCTGGGGCGACGAGATCACCGAGCTCCGCGCATTCGCGGTCTCCGATCAGCGATCGCTCCCCGATCACGAGGTCGATCTCGTCATCGCGCCGCCGTGCCGAGAATTGCTTCTCACGCAGGAAGTTCGCGATCGCGCGGCCGTGCTCGCCGCCGACAATGCCGGTGACACCGCGTTGGTCGAGATGCTGGACAAGCTGTCGGCCGGAGTCCCGGTGGAGGGCATGGAGGCGCTGCTGCCGCTGCTGCAACCCGGCGAGTTGCAACTGCTCGCCGACACACTGCCCGCCGGAACCCACGTCCTGCTCTGCGATCCCGAGCGAATCCGAACTCGCGCAACCGATTTGGTCCGCACCGGACAGGAATTCCTAGAAGCGTCCTGGACTGCGGCATCCATCGGTGGAGCCGCGCCACTGGATACGTCCACCCTCGATACGTCCAGCCTCGAGGGGGCCTCGCTCGATCTCGGTGCCTCCGCGTACCGCTCGCTGCGGCAGGTACGCGAGTCGGCCCAGGTGCACGGCCGGCCGTGGTGGACCATCAGCCCCTTGGCGTCGGGCAACGGCGAAGAAGTGGAGCTCGCCGTCGATCCGGTGCCCGAGGTGCGAGGTTCCGAGGAAGCGTTGACGGCGCTGTACGCCACCCTGCGAGCTCACATCGCCACCGGGGGACGGGCCGTCATCTCCGTGGCCGGAGCCGGCACCGCCAAGCGAATCATTGAGCGCCTCGCCGAGGCCGAAGTGCCTGCCGCACATCTCGATTCCGGTGCCGTCCCGGTTCCGGACGTCGTCAACGTCCTGTGCGGATCGTTGCACGACGGTCTGGTGTTTCCCGACGCAAAGCTCGTGGTCGTCACCGAGAGCGATCTCACCGGTAACCGTGTCGCGGCGGCGGGGGAGGGGCGCAAGCTACCGGCGAAGCGTCGCAATCAGGTCGATCCGCTGGCTCTCGTCGCCGGCGACAGCGTCGTGCATGACCAGCACGGCATCGGCCGGTTCGTCGAGATGGTCGAGCGCACCATCGGCGGTGCCAGGCGCGAATACCTCGTCGTCGAATACGCGCCGAGCAAGCGCGGTCATCCCGGCGACCGCCTGTTCGTGCCGATGGATTCGCTCGATCAACTCTCGCGCTACGTCGGCGGCGAACTGCCGACACTGAGCAAGCTCGGCGGGTCCGACTGGGCGAACACCAAACGCAAGGCGCGCAAGGCGGTTCGCGAGATCGCCGGCGAACTCGTGCAGCTGTATGCCGCTCGTCAGGCGGCTCCGGGACACGCCTTCGGGGCCGACACTCCGTGGCAGCGCGAGATGGAAGATGCGTTCGGGTTCACCGAGACGGTCGATCAGATGACGGCCATCACCGAGGTCAAGGCCGACATGGAGAAGGCCGTCCCGATGGACCGCGTCATCCTCGGCGATGTGGGTTACGGCAAGACCGAGATCGCCGTGCGCGCCGCGTTCAAGGCAGTTCAGGACGGCAAGCAGGTGGCCGTCCTGGTCCCGACAACGCTTCTCGCGCAACAGCATCTGCAGACGTTCACTGCGCGAATGGCGTCGTTCCCGGTGACGGTCAAAGGGCTCTCGCGCTTCACCCACGGTGCGGACTCGAAGGAAGTGATGGCCGGATTGGCCGACGGCACCGTCGACATCGTCGTCGGCACGCACAGGTTGCTGCAGACCGGTGTCGCCTGGAAGGACCTCGGCCTGGTCATCGTCGACGAGGAGCAGCGTTTCGGCGTCGAGCACAAGGAGCACATCAAGTCGCTCCGTACTCACGTCGACGTGCTGACGATGTCGGCCACCCCGATTCCGCGAACGCTGGAGATGAGCCTGGCGGGCATTCGCGAGATGTCGACCATCCTCACCCCGCCCGAGGAGCGGCATCCGGTGCTGACCTACGTCGGTGCCTACAACGACAAGCAGGTTGCCGCCGCCATTCGGCGTGAATTGCTGCGCGACGGCCAGGTGTTCTTCGTGCACAACCGAGTGAGCTCGATCGACAAGGCCGCCAAGAAGATTCGGGATCTCGTGCCCGAGGCGCGAGTGGCGACCGCACACGGTCAGATGAACGAGGAAACTCTCGAACGCACCGTGCAGGGTTTCTGGCAACGCGAGACCGACGTGTTGGTGTGCACCACCATCATCGAGACCGGTCTCGACATCTCCAACGCCAACACGCTGATCGTCGAACGCTCCGATTCGCTCGGCCTGTCCCAGCTGCATCAGCTGCGCGGTCGAGTGGGTCGTAGCCGCGAACGCGGGTACGCGTACTTCCTGTACCCGCCGGAGAAGCCGCTCACCGAAACCGCCTACGACCGTTTGGCGACCATCTCGCAGAACTCCGACCTCGGAGCCGGTATGGCCGTGGCGATGAAGGACCTCGAAATTCGTGGTGCCGGAAACGTTCTGGGAGCCGAGCAGTCGGGCCACGTCGCCGGCGTCGGATTCGATCTGTACGTGCGGCTCGTCGGTGAAGCGGTCGAGGCCTACCGCGCTGCCGCCGACGGTAAGCCGATCACGACGGACGAGGCACCCAAGGAAGTGCGTATCGACCTCCCCGTCGATGCGAACATCCCGCCGGATTACGTCACCAGCGACCGGCTTCGGCTCGAGGGCTACCGGAAGCTCGCCGCCGCGGCCGACTCCGAGGGCATCGACGCCGTCATCGACGAACTCGTCGATCGCTACGGCCCGCTACCCGAGGAGGTCGGCCGCCTGGTCTCCATCGCGAAGCTGCGCTTGATCGCTAAGGAGTACGGCCTGACCGACGTCAATGTGGCCGGGACACAGGTGAAATTGGCTCCGATGGACCTGCCCGATTCCAAGCAGATCAGGCTCAAGCGCCTCTACCCGAGCGCGACGTATCGTGCGACCACCGGAGTGGTGCAGCTGCCGTTGCCCCGCGTCGAAGGCGGCGGTGTCGGAGCGGCGCGCGTCCGCGATGTCGAATTGGTGCAGTTCATCGCCGATCTCATCCTATCCTTGGACGGGAAGCCATCTCGGTCCGTCCTGTTGGAGCAAACTGTGGGGGTGTAGCGGTGACGATCGTTCTGCTCGACCCTGTTCGTCCTACTCAGGTACCGGTGGACGCCGTCGAATTTCTCGGTGGCGCAGTGCAGTTCACCGAAGAGGTTCCGGTGAAGGTGCGCTGGTTGTTCTCCGGCACCGCCGCGCCCGACGACGTCGATGCCGTGTTGGTGAGCACCGACCGGACCAATCCCGATGTACAGAACCGGATCGCCCGCGGCGAATGCGTCGTCGCGGCCGAGAAGCTTCCTGGCGACGACGTCATCGCGGCGGTCCAGCTGATGGACCGTTTGCGTAGCGTCGGCGGCTGGGAAGCTCAGCAGACGCACGAGTCGCTGCGCGGCTATCTTCTGGAAGAAACCTACGAGCTGCTCGACGCCATCGCCGCAGGCAACTTGGTCGACCTCCGTGAGGAGCTGGGAGACCTGTTGTTACAGGTGCTCTTTCACTCCCGGATCGCTCAGGACGCCGCCGAGGACCCCTTCGACGTCGATGACGTTGCCGCAGGTCTGGTGCGGAAGCTGACACACCGCAGCCCGCATCTGAGCCGAACCGACACCGGACCGATCGACATCGTCGAGCAGGAGCGGATGTGGGAAGAGAAGAAGGCGTCGGAAAAAGCCAGGGGCTCCTGCCTGGACGGCATCGCGATGTCTCAGCCGTCACTTGCATTGGCGCAGAAGGTGATCGGACGCGCCAGCAAGGCGGGACTGCCCGACGAGCTCGTTCCGGACGGTCTACGGGTCGTCCACATCGGCGTCGACCATTCGAACGGCGGGGACAGTGCCGAGGACACGTTGCGTCGTCGAGTACTCGATTTCGCGGCGTTGATCCGTAATGCCGAGGCATCGGCCCGCAATGCGGGCGTCACGCCGGGAGAGATGAGTGCGTTGGATTGGATCGAACACTGGGGTCTACGGGGCTGACCGGGACGCTTTCTGCTTCCAGGCACGCGAAGACAGCAATCGCATCCCGTTCAAGGCGACGATGACCGTGGAGCTTTCGTGACCGGCCACGCCGATCGGGAGCGGCAGGGTACCGATCAGATCCCAGGCGACCAACACGACGATGAACGTCGCCGCAATCGCCAGGTTCGCGACCACGATGCGGTGAGCCCGCCGCGAAAGCGCGATGACGGACGCCAGGGCCCCGAGGTCGTCGCGGATCAGGACGGCATCGGCGGTGTCGAGCGCGAGGTCGGATCCTCGACGTCCCATGGCGACACCGATGTCGGCCGTGGCCATCGCCGGCGCGTCGTTGACGCCGTCGCCGACCAACAGCACTCGCCGCGGGGTCTCGCCGTCGGTACGTTCCATCTGCAGTTGTGTGACGGCCTCGGCCTTGTCCTGGGGCAGCAGCCCCGCGCGTACGTCGACAATTCCGGCGCGCGCTGCCACTGCTCGAGCGACGCGGTCGTTGTCGCCGGTGAGGAGCACCGCTCGGGTGCCGACCAGTTCTTCGAGACCTGCGACCGTGGTGTCGGCCTCGGCGCGAACGATGTCGACGAGTCCGATCACGGCGATCGCTTCTCCGTCGAGGTGCACGATCACCGCCGTCATGCCCTCGGCTTCTCGAAGGGCGGCGGTGCGCTCGGCCGGGGCGTTCGTGTTGTGCTGTGCGGCGTCGGGTTTGGTGACCGTGACGATGCGGCCGTCGACCGTTGCCGTTACTCCCATGCCGGGTGTCGAATCGAAGTGCGTTGCCGTGGTGATCGCGACGCCCCGGCTCGTGGCGTAATCGACGACAGCGAGCCCGATCGGGTGCTCGCTTCCGTTCTCGGCCGCCGCTGCCAGGCGGAGCACTTCGTGCTCGTCCAGGGTTCCCAGAATATCGATGCACTCCACCCGGGGTGTTCCCTCGGTGAGCGTCCCCGTCTTGTCGAAGGCAACCGTGTCGATGGAGCGCAGCTGTTCCATCGCCACGGCAGACTTGACCAGTACGCCGTTTCTGCCCGCGGTGGCCATCGCTGCGAGTAGGGGCGGCATGGTCGCCAGGACCACCGCGCACGGTGACGCGACGATCATGAACGTCATCGCTCGCAGCAACGACGATTCGAGGTCGTTCCCGAGCAGCATCGGCACCGCGAATATCGCTGCGGTACAGAGCACGACGGTCTTCGAGTAGTACTGCTCGACTTTCTCGATGAACAGTTGCTTCTCGGCCTTGGTCTCGGACGCATGCTCGACCATGGTGACGATGCGCGCGATGATCGTGTCGGACGGGTCGACGTCGATTCTGATCCGTAGTGCGCCGGTGCCGTTGATGGTTCCGGCGAACACCTCGTCGCCCACGGATTTCGAGACGGGTACCGATTCTCCGGTGATCGAGGCCTGATCGATGTCGGATGCGCCGTCGACTATGGTGCCTTCACCCGAAATGCGTTCGCCGGGGCGCACTGTCACGATGTCGCCCGGGCGGAGGTCGGATGCGGCGACCGTTCGTTCGTGGCCGGCGGTGTCGAGCACGGTCGCGGTCTCGGGTGCCAGATCGAGCAAACTCCGAATCGAGTCGGCGGTGCGTCTGGTAAGCACCGCTTCGAGGGCACCGGACGTGGCGAAGATGACGATCAGCAGTGCGCCGTCGAAGATCTGCCCGATCGCGGCGGCACCGAGTGCGGCGACGATCATCAGCAGGTCGACGTCGAGAGTTCGGTCCCGCAACGCCCGGAGTCCTTCGAGCGCAGGCTCCCACCCACCCGTGGCGTAGCAGGCGAGGTACAGCGCCCAGTACGTCCATGTCGGCGCGTCGATCAATTGCGCGAGAAGTCCGAGGGCGAACAGTGCTGTCGCGGCCAGCGCCCATCTGACTTCGGCGATGTCGACGAGACGGGTGCGGCTTGCGCCGGCTGGATGTCGCACGTCGGCCGGTGCCGGGGCGGTGCTGGTGGAAGTCATGCGGGCCTTCGTTCCGTCGGACAGTGCGAACATCACCGTACAGGATTACATGAAGACCTTTACATGTGTACATAAACTATAGTTGTCGCATGGGACATGGAGTCGAGGGACGCAGCACGCCACCTGCGCAGCTCGATGCCGAATCTGCCGCCACGGTGGCCGCGACCCTCCAGGCTCTGGCCACGCCGAGTCGACTGCGCATTCTGACGCAGCTACGGCAGGGGCCGAGTGGGGTCAACGATTTGGCCGACGCAGTGGAAATGGAACAGTCGGCGGTATCTCATCAGCTCCGGTTGTTACGCGCCATGGGACTGGTCACCGGTACACGCTCGGGCCGAAGCGTCATCTATCGCCTGTACGACAACCACGTCGCGATGCTGCTCGACGAGGCCGTCTACCACATCGAGCACCTCGGAATGTCGGCATCGGATTTCCCCTCCGACGCCGACTCCGCCTGAGTTGTTCTCACTTGCCCCAATACTCGCGCTGGGGGGCATTCCTCGTCCCTCGGTTTGGGATCAATGTGGGTTTCAGTCGGTCAGAGTGCAACAAAGGCGCAGTGATCCGGCCCGGCTACCTACGCCAGAACAGGTGATGAGTCATACCGCTGCTACTCGGGACAACTTCGTGCTCGAATCTGTCGTTGAATTCGTCGGGTGAATCCCACAGCTTCAGGCCCGAGCCGAATTCGATGGGTGCGACGGCGATGTGCATGGTGTCGACCAGATCGGCGTCGAGGAATTCGCGGATACTCGTGACGCCACCGCCGAGTCGCACGTCCTTCCCGTCGGCCGCCTCCTTCGCCTGTTTCAGTACGTCGGCGGGCTCACCGTCGACGAAGTGAAACGTTGTGTCGGAGAGCGTGATCGACGGCCGTTCGTGGTGGGTAAGCACGAAGACGGGCGTGTGGAACGGCGGCTCGTCACCCCACCAGCCCTGCCACTCGTGATCGGCCCACGGTCCGCGTTGTGGCCCGAACTTGTGTCGGCCCATGATCTCGGCACCGATGTTGTGGGCGAAATCGCGGGCGAAGTAGTCGTCGAGTCCGCGGCTACCGCTCGAACCGGCGTTCCCGGGAAAGCTGGCGGTGGCGAAGTACCACCTCATCAGTGCCAGATGGTCGAGACCGAACGGGCTCTCCAAGCTCTGGTCCTTGCCCGCCGCGATTCCGTCGCTCGAGACGGTGAAATTCTGTACCCGAACCAGCTGACCCATATGTGCTCCCGATGTCGATGACGAAAACATACGACGGTGTAGACCGAACCGCGTGCACGAACTCACCGCCCGCCCGCCCGCGTCAATGGACCATTGCACACCGCGCAGACGTATGCAGTGCGCCCTTCACGCGGACGGGGTGGGGCCGGCGTTCGAATCACTCGAACAGCGTCGAACCCCAGTATTCGGATTCTCCGACGCCGGGTGGGCACGCGAATACCGCAGACCCGACGTGTTGGATGTATTCGTTCAGTGCGTCCTTGCGAGACAGGGCCAACTGCATCGGGACGAATTGGGTCAGGGGATCGCGGCAGTAGGCGATGAAGAACAGTCCGGCGTCGAGGTGGCCGAAGCCGTCCGATCCGTCGGTGAAGTTGTATCCCCGACGCAGGATCTGGACGCCGCCGAGGTTTTCCTTCGACGCCAGACGCACGTGTGCGGTCTTGTCGATGAAGGTGCCCTCGGGTCCCTGTGACTCGAAATCGAGTGCGTCGAATTCGTCCTTCTGACCGAGCGGTGCGCCGGATCCCTTGCTGCGCCCGATCACTCGCTCTTGTTCCTTCAGCGTGGTGCGGTCCCACGATTCGATGAGCATGCGGATACGGCGGGCCACGAGGTAGGAGCCACCTGCCATCCATTCCTGATCGTCGTCAGGGGCAACCCAGACGTTCTCGTCCAGCAAAGACGGGTCCTCGGCCTTGAGGTTGGCGGTCCCGTCCTTGAAGCCGAACAGGTTTCGCGGGGTGTCCTGGGTGGTCGAGGTGGACGAGGTGCGTCCGAAGCCCAGCTGAGACCACTTGACCGAAACCGTGCCGAACCCGACGCGGGCGAGGTTGCGAATGGCGTGCACGGCAACCTGCGGGTCGTCGGCGCAGGCCTGGATGCACAGGTCTCCGCCGGAGCGTCGGGGATCGAGGTTGTCGGCCGGAAAATGCTGCAGATCGGCAAGCGACGTAGGCCTTTTGGAGGCCAGATCGAATCGGTCGAACAGTGCCGGACCGAACCCGATCGTCAGCGTCAGCGACGATGCCGTCAGGCCGAGAGCCTCGCCGGTGTCCGTAGGCGGGTTGTACTGGCCGCCGTCGACAGCTCCACCGTCGAACGTCTCCTCGCCATGCACCAACCGCTCGGCCATCAGGGTCCACTTCTTCAGCAGCGCAACGAAATCCTCGCGAGAGTCCGTCGTGACGTCGAACGCGACGAAGTGCATGCGGTCCTGTGCCGGAGTGACGATGCCGGCCTGATGGTCGCCGCGGAACTCGACGACGTCCGACGTCGGCACCTCTGCGCCCGAGGCCGTCGCGTGTCCCGCGATGGCCCCGACTCCGACGAGTGCAGCCCCGGTCCCGACGGCACCGAACAGACGCCGCCGGGAGAACTGTCCAGTCTTACTGTCCGGCAACGACACCCTGCACCTGGCTCACTTCGGCGGACAGTGCGTCGATCTTGTTCGACAGTTCCTGTCGCTGCGGTTCGGTCACGGTGTCGTAGAAGACGAAGCCGTCGCCGCTGCGGTACTTGGCGAGTTCGGCGTCGAGTTCTGCGAAGCGGGCGTCGATCGCGGTGCCCAGTTCGGCGTTGCGCTCGTCGAGGATCGGACGCACGGCCGCGATGGCTGCCTGCGAGCCGTCGACGTTGGCCTGGAAGTCCCACAGATCGGTGTGCGAGAAGAAGTCCTCTTCACCGCTGATCTTGGTCTTGGCGACCTCGTCGAGCAATCCCTGTGCGCCACCGGCGACCTGGACGGGGTCGATGGTGAAGTCGTCGGCCTTGATCTTGTCTGCGAGTTCGGTGATGTCGGCCTCGAGCTGATCGGCCATCGCGTTGGTGTCGGGCTGCAGTCCCTGCGTCCACAGGTCCTTCTCGATGCGGTGGAAGCCGGTCCACTCCGCGCCGGGCTCGACGTCGGGCTCACGCAGGTCGATGCGCGGATCGAGATCGTCCGGGAAGCTCTCGGCAACCGGCTCGATGCGCTCGTAATAGCTACGCGCGATGGGGAACTGGGCCTTGGCGGCGGCCACGTCGCCGCTCTTGACCGCGGTGACGAACGACGTCGTGGTCTCTTGCAACGCGTCGATCTGACTGACGACGTAGCGCTTGTAGCCCGCAGCCGCCTCGGTGAGCAAGCCGTCCTCGTCCGTCTGGCGAACCGAATCGCCGGTCACGACGAAATCGGCGCGGACGCCGTCGCCCACCATGCCTGCCTTGCAGGCGGTTTGGTACGTGCCGGGGTCGGGCAGAGCGACGATGAGCTGACGCGTGAGACCCGGTCCGATGTTCTCGACCTCGCCCATGACTCGGTCGCCCTCGCCGTAGACGTAGAACTCGGTGACCTTGCTGCCGTTGTTGGTGATCTGGAACGTGGAGTTTCCGGTGGTGCCCTCGGTTGCACCGACGTCGCAGGACGAGTCGGTGGCCGTGACGGCGATATCGCCCGACGCGGCCTCGGTCGAGGACTTCTCGGTGCATCCGGCCAGGGCCATCGGTAGAACCGCGACCGCGGCCAGAGCGTAAGTGGTACGACGCATGGTGGTGGTGCCTTTCAGGAGTTCTGAAGTACAGGCTCGGGAGCCGCGGGAACGCGGACCGGGCGGAGGAAGAGGAACAACACGACGACGATGTACAGCACCCACGCGATCGCTTGGAAGACAGTGGGTTCGGGGCGGAAGTTGAAGATGCCGGCGAGCACGGTGCCGTACCAGCTCGAGGCATCGAAGTGTGCGGTGATGTCGAAGGCGACAGCGCTGCCACCGGGTAGGACTCCGCCGATCTGCAGGGCGCGGATGCCGTAGGCCAGGATTCCGGCGGCGACCACGATAAGGAAGATGCCGGTGTACTTGAAGAACACGGCAAAGTTGATGCGCACCGCGCCGAAGTACAGGAACACCGTCAGTACTGCGGCGACGACGATGCCGAGTAGAAGTCCGAGCAGCGGCCACAGGCTGCCGTTGGTGTTCTCGGCGTACCCGACCATGAGCAGTGCCGTCTCGACGCCCTCACGGCCGACGGCGAAGAACGAGAGCGTCAGCACTGCCGCAGGCCCGACGGTGAGAGCTTTCTCCATGTTCGCCCGCAGCTCGCCGGAGATGTTCTTGGCGGCGGTGCGCATCCACAGGACCATGGCCGTGACGATGACGACGGCGACCAGCGAGGCTGCTCCCGCGATGATCTCGGCCGTCAGTCCGGTGACGGTGGACGTGCCGTAGTGGATCACGAAGAAGATCGCCGCCACCATCGCGACGGCCAGGCCGACTCCCAGCCACACCCACTTGAGGGCGTCGCGTCGGTTCGCTTTGACGAGGAACGCCACGAGAATCATCACCACGATGCCGGTCTCGAGACCCTCGCGAAGACCGATCAGACCGCTGCCGAACATCTGGGTGGCGATCGACGGCGCAGATCCTGCGGCAGCCAGTACGGACACGGATGGTGCTCCTGTTGTGCGTCGAACATTGGTACGCCTTGCCTCGCGAAGGGTAGGCGACCCTCATGCGTGAAGGTTGACAGAAACATACACCCTGCAACCTGGTCCTTATGCACGTTGTACTGGGGTTTTATCGGTCTTTAGCTTTCTATTACCTTCCGTGTGCAGGATGGTGAGGTGATCTCACGAATCTGCGTGCTCGCCACCGCATCGGTACTCCTTGCGCTCACCGCATGTGGAGCCAGCGAGCCGAAGCGTGAGATTCCCGAGGGCATTCCGCCCGGCCCGGGCACGGAGGTGCCGATCATCGACTTCAATGCCCCCGGCCGAACGGCCGATCTGCTCATTGCCTGGGCAGAGCCGCAGACCGATGCGCTCGGTATCTCGGTGACCGCACTCGCGTCGTACGGGCACGCTGCCGCGATCATGGCTGAGACCGACGCGGACTGCGGCATCGCCTGGACGACACTGGCCGGGATCGGGTACATCGAGAGTCGGCACGGCACCTACCAGGGATCTTCCGTGCAACCCGACGGACTCGTCGCACCGCCGATTCGCGGAATCCCACTCGACGGCGGCCCGGGCGTCGCCGAGATCCCGGACACCGACGGCGGATCGATGGACGGCGATGCCGAGTTCGATCGTGCGATGGGACCCATGCAGTTCATCCCCGAGACGTGGAAGAAATGGGGTGTCGACGCCAACGGCGACGGCATCGCAGATCCGGACAACATCGACGACGCCGCTCTGACGGCTGCGCGTTATCTCTGCGCGCGCGGCGGTGATCTGCGGACGGCGCAGGGGTGGGAGAGCGCGTTGATGGCGTACAACCTCTCGGGCCAGTATCTGCGTGACGTGCGAGATCGAGCGGCCGCGTACTCGGTGGGCACCAGGCCGTAGAAACTCCGTGCATCGCGGGCACCATGCAACAGCGGCTAGTCTTGCACCCGGCACAGTCCGCCGGTCCCCGTTACTAGGAGAAGCATTCGTGGCCATCATTGAGCAGGTCGGAGCTCGCGAGATCCTCGATTCCCGTGGCAACCCCACGGTTGAGGTCGAGGTCGCATTGGACGACGGGACGTTGACCCGTGCAGCCGTTCCCTCCGGCGCATCCACCGGTGAGCACGAGGCCGTCGAGCTTCGTGACGGCGGAGACCGCTACGGCGGCAAGGGCGTCGAGAAGGCCGTCAACGCGGTGCTCGACGAGATTGCACCCGCCGTCATCGGCCTCGACGCCATCGAGCAGCGCACCGTCGACCAGGCCCTCCTGGACCTCGACGGCACTCCCGACAAGTCCCGCCTCGGCGCGAACTCCCTGCTGGGTGTTTCGCTCGCCGTCGCCAAGGCTGCTGCGGAGTCCACCGGACTCGAGCTCTTCCGCTACCTCGGTGGCCCGAACGCCCACATCCTGCCGGTGCCGATGATGAACATCATCAACGGTGGCGCACACGCAGACAGTGGCGTCGACGTCCAGGAATTCATGATCGCGCCGATCGGTGCGGCCACGTTCAAGGAGTCGCTGCGCTGGGGTGCCGAGGTCTACCACGCACTCAAGGCAGTGCTCAAGGCCAAGGGCCTGTCCACCGGCCTCGGCGACGAGGGCGGCTTCGCTCCCGATCTCGCCGGAACCAAGGCAGCTCTCGACCTGATCCTCGAGGCCATCGGCAAGACCGGTCTCAAGCCCGGCCAGGATGTCGCGCTCGCCCTCGACGTGGCAGCCACCGAGTTCTACACCGCGGGCACCGGCTACGCCTTCGAGCGTGAGACCAAGTCCGCCGAGCAGATGTCGGCCTTCTACGGCGAGCTCGTCGACGCCTACCCGCTGGTCTCCATCGAGGATCCGCTCGACGAGAACGACTGGGACGGCTGGGTCGCACTCACCGAATCGATCGGTGACAAGGTTCAGCTCGTCGGCGACGACCTGTTCGTCACCAACCCCGAGCGTCTCGAAGACGGCATCGTCAAGGGCGCGGCCAACGCACTGCTGGTCAAGGTCAACCAGATCGGCACGCTGACCGAGACCCTCGATGCAGTGGATCTGGCGCACCGCAACGGCTACAAGACGATGATGAGCCACCGTTCCGGCGAAACCGAGGACACCACCATCGCTGACCTGGCAGTTGCCGTCGGCAGCGGGCAGATCAAGACCGGTGCCCCCGCCCGAAGCGAGCGCGTCGCCAAGTACAACCAGTTGCTGCGAATCGAAGAAGCTCTGGGTGACGCGGCGCGTTACGCAGGCGAGCTGGCTTTCCCCCGGTTCAATTACGAGGGCTGAGTCAACCGATACGTATGCACGAAGTGGAGAGTGAATGATGGCACGACGCGGGAGGTCCGGGACCAGTCCAGGTGGACGGGATCCCCGACCCCGCGGCCGTCCGTCCTCTCCGAATCGCTCGAAGCCGACCGGGGGTGCGTCTCGCGACGAGACCGCCTCCGGCCGGCCGGCCACTCCACCGGAGCCGTCGGATCAGGCGCGTGACGCCGTGGTGGGTGGCAAAGCCGCTCCCAGACGTGTCGGTGTTCGTAGACCCAAGATGCCCGAGCGAACGTTCTTCGGGCTGTCCACCGGACGCGCAGTCATTCTCGGTGTCGTGGTGTGCGCGTTGGCGTTGACGCTGGCCGTGCCGCTCCGGACCTACTTCTCGCAGCGCGGTGAGCTCGAGTCCGTGTTGGCCGAGCGTCAGACCCTGCAGGACGAGGTGGACGCGCTCGAGACCCAGAAATCTCAGCTCAACGAACCGTCCCGCATCGCCGCCGATGCTCGCGAGCGGCTGCGGTTCGTCATGCCGGGGGAGACGCCGTATCAGGTGCAGCTCCCCGGCGACTACTCGCCGAGCTCCAAGGATCTCGAGGTGGACAACATCCCGACCGGGCCGTGGTACACCGACCTGTGGAACACCGCGGTGCAGCCGCAGGGATCGGACGAGCCGTCGGAGCCCACGTCCGCACCCATGCCCGTAGTGCAGCCAGAACCCGCTCCGGCCCCGCCGGTGCCAGAACCAGAAGGGGGACCCGTCGGGTGAATTCCTCGGCAGTCTCGCAGGAAGATCTCGATGCGGTCGCATCGCAGCTCGGACGTGAACCGCGTGGCGTACTCGAAATCGCGTATCGATCTCCGGACGGCAGGCCGGGTGTGGTGAAAACTGCCCCGAAGTTGCCCGACGGTACTCCGTTTCCCACCCTGTACTACTTGACCGACCCGCGATTGACGGCGGAAGCCAGTCGGCAGGAATCGGCCGGAGTCATGCGTGAGATGACGGAACGCTTGGGCACCGATCCGGAATTGGCTGCCGCCTATTTGCGTGCACACGAGTCGTACCTGGCTGAGCGCAACGAGATCGAATCTCTCGGAACGGATTTCACCGGCGGCGGCATGCCCGACCGCGTCAAGTGCCTGCACGTGTTGATCGCGCATTCGTTGGCCAAGGGGCCAGGAGTCAATCCCCTCGGCGACGAGTCGGTGGCATTGGCAGCCGAGAACTCGTTGCGCGGCAAAGCTATTCCGGCCGATTGGCCGACCATCGAAGAACTACGTGCGGAGAAATCATGACCAGGGTTGCAGCGATCGATTGCGGCACCAACTCCATCCGCCTGCTCGTCGCAGACAACAACGGTAAGACCCTTGCTGACGTCGCTCGTGAGATGCGGGTCGTGCGCTTGGGGCAAGGCGTCGACGCGACCGGAGCCTTCGTGCCCGAGGCTATCGAGCGCACCCGTGTTGCGTTGGTGGAGTATGCGGAGATCATCCGTAAGACCGGGGCCACCGCGGTGCGCATGGTCGCCACGTCCGCCACCCGTGATGCGTCGAATCGGGAGGATTTCTTCTCGATGGTGCGTGAGGTACTCGGCAAGGTCATTCCCGGTGCCGAGGCCGAGGTGATCACCGGAGACGAAGAAGCACGGTTGTCCTTTGCCGGTGCGGTCGGTGAACTCGATTCTGCCGCAGGGCCTTTCCTGGTCGTCGATCTGGGTGGCGGTTCCACCGAACTCGTACTGGGCGACGCCAAAGGCGTGAAAGCGGCGTTCTCGGCGAACATCGGCTGCGTGCGTCTCACCGAACGGTTCCTGCATTCGGACCCTCCCACCGCAGACGAGATCAACGGTGCGCGTGAGTACGCCCGCGAGAAGTTGGCGGAGGCATTCGAGGACGTCTCGATCGGCGACGCGTCGAGCTGGGTGGGTGTGGCCGGCACGATGACGACCATCGCGGCCATCGCCAAGGAACTACCCGAGTACGACGCAGACGCGGTGCACTTGTCGCGAGTGCCGTTCGATCAGCTCTTCGAGGTGTGCGAGCGGCTCATCGGTATGACCCACACGCAGCGAAGTGCGTTGGGGCCCATGCATCCCGGACGGGTCGACGTCATCGGCGGCGGAGCGATCGTCTGCAGTGTGCTGGCCGAAGAATTCGAGCGACGCGGGGCTGTCAGCTCGTTGACGGTCAGTGAGCACGACATCCTCGACGGCATCGCGATGTCGATCAAGATCTGATCTGCAATTCTGCAGACCCGGTCTGCGGCGATGTAGGTTGCATCGCTTCGTGTTTCGGTGAAGCCTGATAGGCGCTGTGGCTCACGTCACTGCTCCCGACGAGGCTAGGACCACCGATGACGACACCCGCCCAGCAGGCCCCGGCCGAGAAAGGTCTGGCGCGCGTAGCGCAAGCGCTCGCCAAGGGAACCGAGAAATGGTTTCCCGACGCGTACATCTTCGCCCTCGTCGGCGTGGTGGTCGTTGCTGTTGCTGCCTTCGCCAACGGGTCGTCTCCGCAGAATGTGGTCGACGCATTCGGTAACGGATTCTGGGACCTGACTGCCTTCACTCTGCAGATGGCAATGGTCGTTCTCACCGGGTACGTGGTGGCAACCTCTCCGCCGGTCGCCAGATTGATCACCCGATTGGCGCAAGTGCCCAAGAGTTCAAGTAGCGCAGTCAGTTTCGTTGCACTGCTGTCCTGTTCGGTCTCGTTCCTCAACTGGGGTCTGAGTCTGGTGTTCGCCGGTCTACTGGCCCGTGCCATCGCGCGCCGTGACGATCTGCGGACGGACTATCGGGCTCTGGGTGCTGCCGCGTTCATGGGCCTCGGCGCGGTCTGGGCGCTCGGCATGTCGTCCTCTGCTGCTCAGCTGCAGGCGACGGCCAGTTCGCTTCCGGCGACACTGCTTTCGATCACGGGTGTCCTCGACTTCGGTACCACCATCTTCACGTGGCAGTCGTTGCTGATGTGCGTCATCATCATCGTGTTGACGGTCGTCATCGCACACGTGTCTGCTCCGAAGGGTGCCGCGATCAAGACTGCCGCCGACATGGAGGTCGATCTCGACGACACCGTCGCGGAGCCGGCACCGCGCACCAGGCCGGGGGAGTGGCTCGAGTACAGCCGCATCCTTCCGCTCTTCGCCGGCGCGATGACGCTGGGATGGCTTGTCTCGCAGCTATTGACGCTGCCGGTGCTGTCGGTGGTCAGCAGTCTCAACGGCTATCTCTTGGTGTTCCTGATGCTCGGGCTCGTGCTGCACGGCACCCCGCGGCGCTTCCTCGATTCCGTCAGTAAAGCCGTCCCCGCGACTGCCGGCATCCTGGTGCAGTTCCCGCTGTACGCCGCGATGGCCGCCATGCTGACCAAAGCGGAAGGCAGGGGAGGCGTCACGATCTCCGAACACCTCGCGAATTTCTTCACCGACATCGGCAGTGGCGGCGGATTCGCCGTGGTCATCGCGGTGTACACGGTCGTACTCGGACTCTTCGTCCCCTCCGGCGGTGGCAAGTGGCTCGTCGAAGCGCCGTACGTGATGCAGTCGGCCACCGATGTGCAGATGAACCTGGGGTGGACCGTCCAGATCTACAACGTCGCGGAGGCGCTGCCGAACCTGATCAACCCGTTCTTCATGCTACCCCTGCTGGCGGTTCTGGGTCTGCGAGCACGGGATCTGATCGGGTTTACGTTCCTGCAGTTCATCTTTCACTTCCCGGTGGTCCTGCTGCTGGTGTGGCTCCTCGGTATGACCTTCGATTTCGTGCCGCCGGTCATCCCGGCGCAATAGCAGCCCGATATGATCGTCACCGCTGGAGCGAGAGGCCAGCGGTGGCCCCTATAGCCCAATTGGCAGAGGCAGCGGACTTAAAATCCGCACAGTGTCGGTTCGAGTCCGACTGGGGGCACCGAAGTCCATATGGATCCAGATTTCTGGACCAGGACAGCGGTTTTCGGGTGGTAGCGTGGACTTCGGCGGCCCGCCACGGATCTGAGTGGACTACTGAGGCAGCGGATTTCAGATCCGCGCGGGATCCTTCTTCATCACCGCCGTATCTTCGCATTCGTGCAGCTCAGGGCTGGTTTATGTGTTCAATCGTCGTCTTCGCGTGGGGCTCGATGTCACGAGGCTGTCACAACTTGATATGACTGACCTCGTCGATACCCGCGACATCTCGGGTCCGGTCATAAAACGGTTGTG
The DNA here is from genome assembly GCF_040702225.1 of Rhodococcus sp. NPDC080181. NCBI lineage: Bacteria > Bacillati > Actinomycetota > Actinomycetes > Mycobacteriales > Nocardiaceae > Rhodococcus > Rhodococcus sp. NPDC080181. The sequence continues at coordinate 90,769 of NZ_JBFBKN010000006.1, read as the reverse complement.
CTTAAACAGGTTTCGCGTGCATGTCGGCCTAAGCGCCCGAGAGCTACGCCCCGACGGAACAATCTCCGAAGTCGCCCACGTAAATTGCATTTTGCGCATCGTCTCGTCCGGAACGCCAGTCCAGCACGGCCTCATGTTGCAGCCACGTCGGCGACCTGCTCCGAGTTGCCCGTTACAGACTTCCGACCAGCCCGAGCATCTACTGCAACGGTTGCCGCAACCATCCCCGCGGACGGCCGGTCGGTGGCTGTCGAGCCGTACATTCCGCCCGCCGTCGCGAAGCGGATCGCGGGCACCGTGCAATTGCCCGAGACATCACGCTTCCAATCGAGTGGGAGCGCGATGGCACCGCTTTGGAGCAGCTCCGCGTGATCGAGTGCGCCCACCAACGACTACGAGATGTAGCCCAGTAGCAGTGAGATGACGCCGACGGCGAACGGGGAGCTCGGAATGGTTATTCCGGTCGGCAGGTTCTCACCGCTGAGCACGGCCGGATCGGTGCGGGCTATCTCGGATTCGGATCCCGTTCGAAGTCCGAGTGGAGCGGACAGAACACGGTACAGATGGTGCTCTCTACCAATCGTTCGGTGATGTCGGAACGTTGACGGATCGCACCTCGGGCGATGACGTGAGTCATACGCGTGAGGGACTTTCCGCCCTGTCTCTTCCACTGTGTAGTTGCGGACAATGGGATCGTGACCTACTGCGGCGCTGAGAGCTGACGTCGTGACCGGCCGTGGATGCGAATTCGATCCGACCGCGGGATCCGCCGACGACTCGAGCGTCAGAAGGTGCGCGGTGCGGCAAATCCGTTCCGGTAGTGCATGATCGGTGAAACAGTCGTGAGCTGGATGGACGTCGAACCCTTCCTGGTGGCGCTCGCCATCGGACTGCTGCTCGGGTTCGAGCGTGAACGCAGCCATATCCGCACGCTCCCGGCCGGGTCGCGTTCGTTCGCGCTGCTGTCTCTTGCTGGAGCCGTCGCCGCCGGCTTCGACATCTGGGCAGTCTCAGCCGGCATCGTCGTCGTGGGGCTGCTCATGGCGCTTGCCTATCTCCGCACCAGCGAGCAGGACGCAGGGACTACTACCGAGATAGCCGCGTTGGTGGCCTATCTGCTCGGCGCCCTCGCCTATACCGACCCGTCGGTAGCCGTCGCCCTTGCCGTGATCGTGGCCGGACTGCTGATGTCGAAGTCTCGCATTCATCGCTTCGCCCGTCAGATGGTCAGCGAGATCGAACTCGAAGACGCCATCAAGTTCCTCGGGGCGGCATTTGTCATCCTGCCGTTGTTACCTGATCGCGAAATCGGACCCTACGGCGTGCTCAACCCGGCCAAGGTATGGCTCCTCGTCGTTCTGCTCACCGGTATCGGGTGGATCGGATACATCGGCGTCCGGACGCTTGGGCCACAGCGCGGTCTGCTCGTCACGGGTCTGGCCGGCGGATTCGTATCCGCAAGTGCGACAACTGCGTCGATGGGCCGGCTGAGCCGGACGGCCGATGAGATGCGGGCACCGCTCGCCGGGGCGCTCGTTGCCAGCCTTGCCACCTTCATACAGTTGCTCGTCGTCATCGGTTTCGTCGAGCCAGACGTTCTTCGGCGACTGTGGCCCCCGGTGGTTGCGGGTGCCATGGTGCTCGTTGTAGTCGCTGCCATCGTCTACCGCGGTGCCTCAGTGGCTCCCCGAGACGCTGAGGTGATAAGCGTAGGCGTCGAGCCGAATACCGCGGCGCGGCCGTTTTCGTTGCGGCCGGCACTCGTGTTGGCTGCTGTTCTCGTCTTCGCCCTCTTCGTCGGCCGATGGGGTGCTGACGTTCTGGGTTCGCGGGGAGCGGTGCTCGCCGCAGCTGCGGCGGGTCTCGCCGATGCTCACGCCGGTGCTCTCGGGGCGGCGAGCCTGGCTGCGAAAGGCACCATCACGGTCGACAGCGCGCTGCAGGCAATCGCCGCTGCGCTCGGATCGAATCTGCTGGTCAAGAGCGTGCTGGCCTTCACTTCAGGTGGGCATCGCTTCGGTCTCGGGTTTCTTGCGGCCATGGCTTTGCCGACCGTCGTCTTCGCCGTCGTCATGACGTTCGTGGTGACGATGGGGTGAACTGCAGCGGACCTTTCCGCTCGTCGGTTTCGAGCGCAGAGGCGTCGATGCTCGACGTTTCGTAGCTCAGCACGTAGCTCGACTGAGCCCGCGCGCGGGCGGAGGTGAGGTGCGCTCGTACGAAAGCGACCAGGGATCGATCGTGTTCTCGTGCAGCCGCAAGCCGCGTCCTCGATCTCTCGGCAGAGTTTGTGAAGGCACCGAGTCATGCCCGGTGCCACTGTTCCTGTGGCGGAATGGATCCCCAGATTCGGGGCACTGGGAACGTGTCGCTGAAATACACGGATTTCTCGTCGACGACACCGACAAAGCGCATGTAGGCGTTTCCCGATTGACTTGCCAGCGTTGCCAGCAAGGCCATCCACCAGTGTCGTGCTCCCACCTCCTCCACACGGACCACCAAGTTCGGCGACCCCTCGTCGAACTGTTCGATGGCGGCGCACGCCGTGTTGTTGGTGGTCTGAGGATACGGAGAGCAGTCGGGCAGGGTGCGGTCGACGATTGCCTGGACCTTCGATGTTTTCATGCCTTCTCCGTTTCGTTCCGGTTCGGTAAGCGACCCTATCGATCACGCGGTACCCGGTGCTGTCGTCGAACGTCCCCACTCGGAGGGGCCGAGGTCCTCGATCGCCGTGTTTGGCACCGATCCATGAACTTCCTCGGTCGTAGATGGCGAAAGCCTTTGTGTCGTAGTCGCGTTCTCGGTGAAGGTCAACACGTCCGCGCGTTGCTCCTCGGGCAGAGCCGGTATTTCGGCGTGCTGCCACAGGGCCGTTACTGCAGTTTGCCTTTGCATGCAGGGACGATGACGACCGGTATATCGGCTCGATGGAGTACCGCACGGCTGGTCGATCCGCCGAACAGCGGTGAGATCGCACCACGGCTCCTGGCCCCGAGCACGATGAGTTGCGCGTGGGATTGGGATGCGTACTCGAGGAGCGCATGTGACGGTCGGTCGTGTGCAGCGTGAGCCGTGACTTCGACGTCGGGATACTTCTCGGACCACGAGGCAACGAGGTGATCGATCCACCGCTGTGGAGCAGAATCGCCACGCATGCGGGGCCCCAGGTCGATGGAGCGGGCGAACCCGGTTCGCGGTTGCAAGGACTCGTACGCATGCACGGCAAGCAAGGGGACGCCGAGTCGTGATGCCTGATCGAAGGCAACGTCGAGTACTGCATCGTCGTTGGACGAACAGTCGACGCCCACCACCGTGGGGCCGGTGGCGGACTCTGCTGCTGTTCCTGTGAAACTCTGCGGGACAACAGCAATGGGACATCGTGCGTGAGTGGCGACATCGGTACTGACCGAGCCCAGTACTGCACGCGCTACGGATCCCTTTCGACGAGAACCCAGCACGAGTATCCGAGCTGTGTCCGAGTACCCGTTCAATACCTCGTTGGGTGGGCCGGGATCCAGCACGGTCTCCACATCGGCGTCGTCGCCCAGGATCGACAGCGTTATGACGCGGGCGGCGGCCAGCGCGGACCGCGCGCGAGCACGCGCACCCGACGCGGTGCCACTGTTCGAGTCCAGTGCTGCGGTGCGCGTGATGTCCAGATCGACACCGGCATAGACGAGTAACAGTGTGGTGTCTCGGCCGACTACGTCGGTGGCAGCCCAACGGACAGCGTTCAGAGCCGACACGGAGCCGTCGACGCCGACAACCGTGAGATTCTTTCGATGGTCGATCGCAGTGGTCATGCATCGATCCTCTGGGGTCGGGTCGAACCGGACCAGAGGCTTCGGACCTGTCGCACGGTGCCGAAGTCCTCGAATTCGGCACGACGGTCCGCACCGCTCGCCGGGTCGATCGAAGGTCCTGACAATCGGGGACGTAATACCCTGGGTTGCCCGATCCACCTGGGATGCAATGGGACTGCGTACCGATGAGTCCGCACGGAGTGGCCGAAAATCCTGTCGGACATTCGCCCATCGCAGATCGGAGTGGACACCATGGTTCTGGCCAATCGTCAGCGAGTCGTCGTCGGAGTGGACGGTTCGGAGAGCAGTGACGCTGCAGCACGGTGGGCGGCGGAGATGGCGGCCCGATTGCATTCCCCGCTGCACATCGTGAGCGCGGTCCGAGAGCCCACGTTCTACATGGCCGAGGAGGCCATTGCCGTGCCCGTCGAGGTGTGGAATCAGCAGAAGGAGAACGCCCGGAAGATCGTCGACGACCTGTCCGAGTCTTTGGTCGGTATCCATCCCGACCTTGCTGTGAGTACCGAAGTCGTCGTCATGTCTGCCGCCGCATTGCTGAGAGAGTGCTCACATACGGCGCGACTGGTGGTGGTGGGAAATTTGGGCTCCGGTGCCGTCAGTTCGTTCTTGCTGGGAAGTACGGCAAAAGCAGTCGCTCACAATGCGGACTGCCCGGTCGTCGTATGGCGGGAGGGCCGCTCGACGTTCGACGCGCCTGTCGTCGTCGGAGTCGACGGTAGCGCTGCGAGTGAGTCCGCCGTCGGACACGCATTCGAGGTGGCGTCGGCGTTGGGTGTTGCGCTCGTTGCCGTTCACTCCTGGAGCCCTGCTTCCAAAGCCGGCGGAGTCGCACTTCCGTATTTCGTCGACTGGCCGGCCTATGAACGGGAGGAGGCAGCACTCCTGTCCGAGAGCTTGGCCGGATGGGCCGAGAAATACCCGGATGTGCAGATCAATCGCGAACTGCGCCAGGGGAATGCTTCGCACACACTCGTGGATCTCTCCGCGCAGTCGCAGCTCGCCATCGTGGGCAGCCACGGACGCGGATCGATCGCCTCGCTGGTGCTGGGGTCTACCGGTGCCAATCTTGTTCACCACGCGCACTGTCCCGTCATGATCTGCCGCGACGGACGATGACCGGGCCCGTGACGAAACAGAGCACCTATGAAGCCCCGTCGAGAAAGGCCCATGTCATGGAAGAACACACTTGGTCGGTCGAAATCACCATCGACGAACACGACGACAAGACACGTGCCCTGGCGCGGTTGCATACTCGCGACGACACGAAGCTCACCGGTGTATGGCTGGCGCGAAAGAGCCCCGAGGACCCGATGGTCCCCGAGATAGGCGACGAGCTTGCCGTCGCACGAGCACTGTCGGATCTCGCTCATCAGCTGCTCGAATGCAGTGCGCAAGACCTGGAACAGGTTGTCCACGAACCTGTCCGAGTGCGGCTGTGAACGCACCACGCGATCCATCGTGGCTGTCTGCAGGTGCGCAGGAGAACGATGCACGATGTGAGAAAGTCGAAGCCGAAGCCGAGGAAGGCATAAGCGAACGCCGCCGCCGCGGCATCGTCGTTCTCGGCACTGTTCAGGTGGCAATGGCTTTGGCCGCTTGGCTCGATCTTGCGCGACGTAGTAGCGGGCAGGTTAGTGGCAGCAAGCGGCTGTGGGCCGCGGTCATATGCGTCAACTTCTTCGGTCCGATCGCATACTTCTTCTTCGGCCGGCGAGCGGATCCGCTCCAATAAGCGCCGCCGCTGTAGCTGAGCCACGTCCGACCGATCGACTTGCTGGTGCCAGTACGGTCACGCCTGCCCCGATGACGGCGGGCAGTGCGAAGGCCGAGTGCCGAGCCTCACGGCATCAACCTGTGGGCCGGTGCCGGGCACCGCAGCGCTTCCGCTGACCCGGCAGCGCGAATTATCGAAGAATTGGCCTCGGAGTTGTGAGGAATGTCCAGGTGTAAAAACCGCACGGATCGTGGTGTTTGAACCCACGCTCCAAAACCCGCATCGGGTGTACGGGATTGAGTACCGTCGTAGACATGCAACTGACTCGCTTCAGCGATCTGGCCCTACGGGCGATGATGTTGCTGGCAGCCGCCGGCCCGGACGGTCCCCGGATGACCACTGGAGCCATTGCAGTTCGAGTCAACGCGTCCGAACACCATGTTGCGAAAGCGATTACACGCTTGGTCGGATTGGGCTGCGTTCGTGCGCAGCGCGGCCGCACCGGCGGGCTCTTCCTCACCGACACGGGCCGATCGATATCGGTGGGCCACCTGATCCGTCAGCTCGAAGGCGATCGCGAAGTTGTCGAGTGCGTAGGGGACCGGCCCTGCCCACTTCTTGCCGCCTGCCGATTGCGGCATGCCTTGGCCGTCGCCAAGGAAGCGTTCTATGGCGAACTCGACCGCTACACGATCGACGATCTAGCCGCGTCCCCGACCATTCCACTCGCAATGGTCGCTTTTCCCTCACCCTGACCTGCCATTTCGATTTCGGTGGTCCATTGGAAGGAATACCTATGTCCACGTTCGGTCCCCTCACTGTCGATCACGAGCTCCAACCCGATCACGTCGACGTGGTCAGAGCGACGTTGCCGTTGGTGGGTGCCAATATCGACGCCATCACAACAAACTTCTATGCGCGCATGTTCGCCGCACGACCGGAGCTGCTGCGAAATCTGTTCAACCGCGGGAATCAGGCACAGGGAGCGCAGCAACGAGCTCTGGCCGCGTCGATCGCGACGTACGCCACCCATCTGGTGGACCCGACGCTGCCGCACCCGGACGAAATGCTGTCCCGGATCGGACACAAGCACGCATCTCTCGGAATTACCGCCGACCAGTACTCGATCGTGTACGAGCACCTCTTCGCTGCGATCGTCGACGTACTCGGTGCCGAGACAGTGTCGACCGAAGTCGCCGAAGCCTGGGACCGGGTGTATTGGATGATGGCCGACACTCTCGTCGATCTCGAGAACCGCCTTTACGAGAGCGCGGGAGTGGTTGCGGGACAGGTCTTTCACCGCGGAATCGTCACTACGCGCACCGAAGATCCGTCCGGGGTAGTGGTGATCGGTGTGACCGGCGACTGGCCCGAGCTTCGCAAGGAGCACCCGGGTGGGTACGTCTCGGTCGGAGTGACTCTGCCCGACGGCGCGCGACAGATCCGCCAGTACAGCCTCATCTCCGGCAGTGACACAGGCGAATTGACGTTCGCCGTCAAGCCTGTCGTCGCCAGCGGTGGCTGCCCGGCAGGCGAAGTGTCGAACTGGATCTCGAGCACGCTACGCCCGGGAGACCTCATCGACATCAGCATCCCGTTCGGTGATCTGCCGACAGCCGACATCTCTGCGGGGTCCGCCGTATTGATCTCGGCCGGCATCGGCATCACGCCGATGAACGGGATTCTCGAACATCTCGCTCTGTCGGGTACGCAATCCGAGGTGTTGGTTGTCCACGCAGACCGTAGCCCCGCCGACCATCCGCTTCGGGCCCGTCAGCGACAACTGGTCGACGCCTTGCCGAACGCCGTCCTCGAACTCTGGTACGAGGAGCCCGGCGATGTGGCCGATGCACACCATGGGCGGTTGGATCTCACTCTTGTCGAAATTCCTCAGGGTGCGACGTTCTTCGTCTGCGGCGGTGGCGGTTTCGTGCGGGCCGTCACATCGCAACTCGTCGACTGTGGGGTCGACAAGTCGCGTGTCCATTGCGAATTGTTCGCCCCGGACGAGTGGTTGCTCGGCGCAAGCGTCGGCCGGTAGTCGCGCCGGCGAGCAGAGCTGCCTTCTGTCGTCAGATGGAAACGCCGTGGCGGCGATCTCCGAGAACGCGCTCGGCCACAAGAGCTTCCATAGCGGCCGAGAAGGGCTCATGTCTGCCCTCCGTGACGACAACATCGCCTGTGTGATCCGAGTCGTTGTTTGTGGTCGAAGTCATTGTCAGGCATCTCCATCTCGTTCGGTGTCCTTCACAGGATCGACGACGATGGACAGATACGCAAGAAAGTTTGCTGTTCTGGCAACGGTGGAGGGCGATTTCAGACTTCGGTGCGGTGTTGCCCGACGCGCGAAATCAGGTAGGGAGTTGCACCTTCCGTAGGGTCATGTGGTGCAGTGAGCGTATTCCGCCCAATGAGGAAGGCTCGCACATGTTCTCGTCCTTCATCCCGCCGCGCCAAGTCACGATCGGGGGTGCCGCGGCGTTCGTCGGCACCACGCCGCGAGCGATCCGTCACTACCACCAGATCGGCCTGATCCCGGAGCCCGAGCGGGGGAGCGACGACCGCCGCCGCTATGGCTACGACGAGATGATCCGGCTGTTGTGGATCCGCCGGATGGCCGAGGCCGGCATTGCTCTCGACGATATCCGCGACGCCTTGGCGGATGCGCCCGGTACCGCCGACAGCGACATCGCGCGCATCCTTGATCGGCTCGAAGGGTCCCTCGTTGCCAGGCAGGCCGAACTCGAGCAGCAACGGAAAGCTGTGCAGCGCATGCGAGCTCGGGGGAGCAGGTTGGGCCTGCTCTCCGATGTCGTGGGCGACCGCCTCGCAGGCCTGCGCGAGGGGGCCCTGCGCCAGGACGACCTGGACACCCTGCTCGTGACCGAGCGGATCTTCGGCGAGCTCGGCGCGTCCGTCCAGGCGTCGCGGTTCATCGCCCTGGCCGCCCGCCCGGACCTGCGGGAGGCTTCTGACCGAGTCGACGCCGCCGAAGAGGCGCTCGACGACACGGTAGCCGTCGACGACCCTCGCGTGGCAGAGGTGGCTGCGGAACGGCACGCCTTCGAGACCGCACTTCGCACGGTCATCGACAGCTCCGGCCTGGCGCAAGCAGACGACGGCCGATTCGACGCGTGGGACGAGTTGCACCCCCCGCCCGCCGACGCCGGTTCGGCGTGCGGGTCGACAAGCCTTGCCGAGACCGTCCGGATGATGCCCTACGACTTTTCCCCTGCACGACTGCGATGCATGGAACTGGCCCTGGAACTCGACGGATCCGGCACGACATGAGTCTCCGGAGTGTCGGGTCGAGTTCGATCCGGGGCACAGTCCCTGCTCAGGTCGGAGCTTGGCCAGAATGTGCTGGACTTTGGCTGCTGCCGTAGGCATTACGTGGTGCCTCGCGCACCGTCAAGTAGCGAGGGCTTCGACGCAGCGCGTCCCGCCGATGGCTCGCGGGTCGACAACGCGTGTGCCGCGAACTGTCGGTGTGCCGAGCAGTTCTATACAGGCACTGTGTGCGGTCACAAGTGAAATGAAAACACAGTCCCTTGCCATTGATTTGCAAAACAATTGCACTGCGGAACTAACGTCCAGAATATCGTTCTGATCCGATAGGGACCAGTTAGGCTCGGTCGGTGACGGACTCAACGTGGGACGGGTATGTCCGAGTGCGCGGTGCTACCGAGCACAACCTGGCAGCGGTCGATGTCGACATACCCCGCAATGCCTTCGTCGCGTTCACAGGGGTCTCGGGGTCCGGGAAGTCGTCACTGGCTTTCAGCACGTTGTACGCCGAAGCGCAGCGACGCTACTTCGAGTCTGTTGCCCCCTACGCGCGGCGACTGCTTCAGCAGGTGGGCGCACCCCATGTCGCCTCCATCACCGGCCTTCCACCGGCCGTTGCGTTGCAGCAACGCCGGGGTTCGCCCAGTTCACGCTCGAGCGTCGGCACCATCACCACGATGTCCAACCTGCTGCGCATGCTGTATTCGCGGGCCGGTACCTATCCTGACGGTGTTCCGCTGCTCGCGGCCGAAGCGTTCTCACCGAATACCGTCGCCGGTGCCTGCCCACGATGCGGTGGGTTGGGCGACTTCCACGATGTGACAACGGAACTGCTCGTTCCCGACCCCTCTTTGAGCATTCGGGAGGGAGCGATCGCGGCGTGGCCGGGCGCCTGGCAGGGCGCGAATCTGCGCAGCATCGTCAGCGGCATGGGTATCGACATCGACGCGCCGTGGCGCACGCTGAAGAAGAAGGACCGAGACTGGCTTCTGTTCACCGAGGAGCACCCCAAGGTGTTCATCGAGCCCGAAGAAGGCCGCGTCGACCACAGTTACGAGGGCAAGTTCTGGAGCGCCCGGAGTCACGTGATGCACGTTCTGGCGGACTCGAACAGCGAGCGCATGCGGGACCGCGCGCTGCAGTTCACCGAAACCGTCCGCTGCCCGAAGTGCTCCGGCAGTGGACTGCGCGAAGATGCGCTGGACGTCACCATCGCCGGCCACTCGATCGCCGAGATCAATGCGCTATCGCTGACAGAACTTGCCGCAGTACTGCGCCCGGTATCCGAACAGTCGGGGGAGGCCGCTGAAGTGGCGGTGCGCATCACCGCCGACCTGCTGGCCAGAATCGACGTGTTGCTCGAGTTGGGTTTGGGCTATCTGGCGCTCGGGCGAAACTCGACGACTCTGTCGCCTGGCGAGACGCAGCGGTTGCGGATCGCCACTCAGCTCCGTTCCGGTCTCTTCGGGGTGGTGTACGTGTTGGACGAACCCTCCGCGGGGCTGCATCCCGCGGATGCCGAGCCACTGCTCGACGTTCTGGACCAGCTGAAGGCGTCGGGCAACTCTCTTTTCGTCGTCGAACATGACATGGATGTGGTCCGCCGTGCCGACTGGGTGGTCGATATCGGGCCCGCGGCGGGCGAGGGCGGCGGCCGGGTTCTGTACAGCGGCCCCGTCTACGGCTTGGAAGAGATCGAGGAGTCGGTAACCAGCAAGCATCTCTTCGGGCGAGGGGAATCTCTGCAGCGTGAGCCGCGGCCCACCGACGGATGGCTGACTCTGACCGGAGTAACCCGGCACAATCTGCGCGAGTTGACGGCGAAGTTCCCACACGGGGTGCTGACGGCGGTGACGGGTGTGTCGGGTTCGGGGAAGTCGACGCTCGTCAGCCAGGTCTTGTTCGAGGTGGCGCGCCACCGCCTCGAGACCGCGGCAGACGAGGACGATGACGCGCAGATCGAAGTCGACGTGGCCGAGGTCTCCGGAATCGAGACGTTCACCCGACTGGTCCGGGTGGATCAGCGTCCCATCGGCCGCACTCCACGATCGACACTGGCCACCTACGTCGGAATGTTCGACATCGTCCGCAAACTGTTTGCCGCCACCGATGAGGCCAAGGCTCGAGGATGGGCACCCGGACGGTTCTCCTTCAACGTCGCCGACGGACGATGCCCCACGTGCCAGGGCGACGGTTTCGTCGAGGTGGAGCTGTTGTTCCTTCCCGGCACCTATGGCCCGTGCCCCACCTGCCACGGTGCCCGGTTCACCCCGGAAACTCTCGAAATCACCTGGCGCGACAATACAATTGCCCAGGTATTGGGCATGTCGGTGGACGAGGCTGCGATGTTCTTCGCCGATGTCACGGGAGCATCCCGCAGTCTGGAGACTTTGCGCGATATCGGGCTGGGCTACCTTCGGCTCGGTCAACCCGCGACCGAGTTGAGCGGCGGAGAAGCGCAGCGCATCAAAATTGCCACCGAATTGCAGCGCACTCGCCGCGGCACTGCCCTCTACCTACTGGACGAACCGACAGCAGGGCTGCACCCCTCCGATGTCGCCCTGCTCATGCGTCAATTGCACCTGCTCGTCGACGCGGGCAACACCGTGGTGATGGTCGAACACGACCTGGATGCCGTAGCCTCCGCAGACTGGGTCATCGACCTCGGTCCCGGCGGCGGCGACAACGGGGGCACCGTGGTCGCCACCGGCACTCCCGCCGAAGTGGCGGTGTCCCCGAACAGCAGAACGGGATCATATCTGGCCCGCCGACTCCAATCCTGAACTGGCGCTTCATCTTGCAGGGGCGCTCTACGCAAGTGCTGCACGATACGGTCGGAAGAAGTCGCGCAATTCTTGCGCGTACAGCTCGGGCTCCACGAACGGCGCGAAGTGCCCACCGCGCGGAAGTTCTTTTACACGAACGACATTCGCGACGCGGTCGAGCCACGCGCGGGGCGGATTCGTGAAGAGGTCACCCGAAAAGAACGAGAACCCTGACGGCACCTCGACGCGGCGGGCGTGCTGCTCCGAGGGAATGGAGGCGTTGGCGTTGTACATACGCATCGACGAGCCGATGGTCTCGGTGAGCCAGTAGAGGGTGACGTTCGTGAGGATCTCGTCCTTGGTGAAATTACGCTCGATGTCACCGTCGCCGTCGGTCCACCCTCGCAGCTTCTCGACGATCCATGCGGCCAACCCGGCCGGGGAGTCGGTCAACCCGACGGCAGCGGTCTGCGGTTTCGTGCGGTGCATCGCAGCGTATGCACCCTCTGTACTGCCCCACGCGGCGGACCTGTCGAGAAAGTCCTGCTCCTGCGGTGACAGTTCGGCGCGGTCGCCGGTGAACACGGGCAGTCCCGCATCCATACGATGGACGGCCACGACAGAGTCGGGGTGATCGAGTGCGAGGTACCGGCTCACGGCGCTGCCGATGTCGCCTCCGGCAGCCCCATAACGGGTGTACCCCAGAATGTGCATCAGCTCGGCCCAAAGACCAGCGACCGCAATCGAATTCAAAGGGGTGCCTGCCGGTGTATCCGAATAGCCGTAGCCCGGCATGTCGGGCACGATGACGTCGAATGCATCGGCGGGGTCGGCACCGTGTGCGCCCGGATCGGTCAGCAGCGACACCACTTTCGAGTAGCGCCAGAACGAGTCCGGCCATCCATGGCTGAGAACCACGGGAAGAACCGGGCCCACAGGTGCCACTGCCCGCGCGTGCACGAAGTGGATGCCCAGATCGCCGACGTCGACCCGGAATCGAGGATGCTTCGACAGGGCAGACTCCTGCGCTCCCCAGTCGAATTCGTCGGACCAGTATTCGACGAGTTCACGAAGGTAACCGACGTCGACACCGAGTGACCACCCAGCATCGGCAGGACTGTCCGGCCACCGTGTTGCGCGAAGTCGTGTTCTCAGGTCATCCAGCGCCGCAGCAATAGTCGTCGAAACGAATGGTTCGGGACGCGTCATGAAGGGGAGTCTACGTCCTGATGTGGCCGCGGTCAGGTGAGTCGGTGGGGGCAAGTGGTCATGTCCGCCGCTGTGCCGGAGCCAGTTTCGTCGCTACAGAGCTTCGGCCACTACCGAACGATTCGATACCGAAGGGGTCGAAGTCCTCGGCCATCCAGCTCGGCGATAGGGGTCAATCGGATGGTCGGTCAGATAAGTTGTCCCGTCGGGAACTTCGTGCCGCATTCGTCGTCGAGCAGCGCCACCGCTGTGCCGGCGGGACGCGGAACCGCAGCTGCCGAGCAATCCCGCCGTCCTCGGCGTCGACGTCGTCGTGCGAACACTCACGGCAGGCTGCGGTACGTCACGAAGCAGTCACGAGCTTCTCGGGCCTCGGCTATCTGCTATCTGCCCGCCAGATCGCTTTCGTCTCGCAACGCGGAGGTGTTGCGGTCGAGGGTTCTGCCCTCGAAGAATGCGGGATGGCGGAACCTCATGACGATCATCAGCACAGCGCCGAGGACCAGGATGCCGAAGCCGAGGAAGAACACGAGTCCGATGCCGCCGATCGAGGCTCCGCTGGCGTTGTCGGGATTCATGCTCTCGCCGAGTGATATGACGAAAACGGCGAGCAGCATGAGGCCACCGAGAAGTGGAAACAGGAAGCGGAAGACGGTGTTACGGACGCTGTCGAACAGCCTGCCGCGGAAATACCAGATGCAGGCAAAAGCCGTGATGCCGTAATACCAGCAGATCATGATGCCCAGGGCCGCGATGGTGTCGATCAGAGTGCGCTCGGACAGGAATGTGACCACTGTGTAGAACCCTGCGGTGATGGCCCCTGCGACGACGGTTGCGTAGGAAGGCACCAGGAAGCGAGGTGACACTTCGGCGAACTTCTTGGGGAAGGCACCGTAGGAACCCATCGCCAGCATCGTTCGCGCAGCCGGAAGGAACGTGGTCTGCAAACTCGCCAGTGAGGACACCAGCACGGCCAGGAACAGCAGCAGCCCGCCCCATTTGCCGAGCACCGGGTCGGCCAGAGAGCCGAAGACGTTCTCGGCGTTGTCCGGGTTACCCAGGCCCAGGCCGTCCTCGCCTACCCCTGCGTACATCATGGCGGCCACCGCGACGAGTAGGTAGGTGAGCAGAATGGTTGCCACGCAGAGCAACCCGGCGCGGCCGGGCGTCGTCTTGGGGTTCTTGGATTCCTCGCCGAGCGTCAGGCACGTATCCCAACCCCAGAAAGCGAAGATGGATCCCGTGAGTCCGATGACGAACGCACCGACGGCCACGCCGGTGAACGGGTTGAACCAGTCCAAGTCGAAAGTGACCTCGCCCGGGGCGTCTCCTGCTCCGACATGAATCAGCGCAACGACGGCGAAGACGACGAGAAGCACCATCTGAAAGCCGACCGTGACGATCTGCAGCTTTTCGCTCGTGGTGATGCCTCTGCTGGCGATCCAGGTGGCCGCTGCGATGAACACCAGCGTCGTACCGACATTGACGAACTTGTTGCCCGGTAAATCGGCGATCGACGGTGTGTCGAACAACTTCGCTATGAACAGATAGAAGAACTGCACCGCGATGGCCGCAAGGTTGGACAACACGATGATCGTCGCAATCACCATGCCCCAACCGCACATCCATCCGACGTAAGGTCCGAATGCTTTGGTCGACCACGTGAACGACGCGCCGCAATCGGGAGACTCGGAGTTCAGCTCGCGGTAGGCATAAGCGGTGAGAAACATCGGAACGAAGCCCGCGATCAGGATTGCCGGCATTTTCAGACCTACGGCCGCGACGATCAGACCGATGCTTGCCGTCAGAGTGTAACCCGGTGCGACAGAGGAGATTCCGAGTATCGCACCCGAGAAGGTGCCGACTGTGCCTGTCGCCAGCCCCTTGGCGCTGACTTCACCGTCAGTGGGCGAGGGCCCGCTTGCGTTCTTGCCCATATTCGAGCCTTCCGTCGACGGATTCATGATTCGAACTCCTGCTTGGGGACGACCACCATGGGAACGGGCAGGACGCGAAGCATCTTCGCGGCCGTCGAACCGAGAAAGAGTCGGCGCGGTTGGGCAAGGCGGCTGGAGCCGACCATGACGAGGTCGCCGTCCTGCCAGTCGAGCGTCCGCACCGCAGACTCGACGGACGATCCGTCCGCGATGGTCACCGATATCGGAAAGTCGTCCGGCAACGTGGATTTCGCTTCGTCCACGAGGGCACGTGCGTGCGCGACGGCACGGTCACGCGCGCTGTCGTAGCTGTCCCGGGCATCGCGAAGATCGTTGCGGGGGTCGAGCGCAACCAGGGACACGAGCCGCAGTGGAGTGTGCATTCTCTCGCAGGTGCGTACCGCCGTCCGCAGCAATACATCCGCTCCCGTCCTGGTTCCGAGTGCGCAGGTCACCTGACGAATCTCCCGAGCGGACGAGTGCCGGGTGCCGCGCGGCGCGAGTGCAAGCGGCACGTGTGCCGAATGCAGCAGTTCGGTCGAGACCGAGCCGACGGAATGCCGTCCGAGCAGGCCGTCTCCGGACGCACCCACGACGATGGCCGAGGCCCCCAGCCGAGCCACCTCGTCCAGCAGTCCCTGGGCGAACGAGTCGTTGAAACTCGCGTGCACGGCGACCTCGATGTCGGACGGCACCAACGATTTCGCCTCGTCGAGCCAGCCTTGCGCTCGTGTGACCAGGACGTCCTCGTAACCGGTTTCGGCGGGGACTCTGGACGCAACGGTGCGGTCCGGCGGTAGAACCATGCAGATGTCGAGTTGAGCACCCAGGCTGCGGGCGAGCTGCACCCCGAGGGTAAGACCGTCCTTACCGCTGGGGGTGGCGAGATAACCGACTATCAAGCGCATGGGGACGGCTCCTTCGTTTCGATCGAACAGGTAGAGGTAGTGCTGAAATGGTCACTCCGCAGGCTTCGCTCCTGCGAATCATCGGCACCGAGACAGGGCGAGCGACAGCTCTGCGCTCACCACGCACACTTGCGAATTGCTCAGCCCTTCCACGCTGTGGAGTTCACCGACCATCTGGGCCAATCGTTCGACGGAATTGGTGTGCACAGACTGCCACGCTGCAACGGCGTCGGTAGCAGATTCGGTGTGTACCGCCTCGGACAGGACCTGTTCGGTCATGTTGTGCCAGTGCTCACGAATCGCATCGACCAGAATCGCGCTTGCCATGGCGTCCCAGTAGTCGGCTCCGCCGGAGGCGACAGAGGAGCGTTCCACCAACCGGTCGAGACCCACGACGCGGCCGAATTCGAGATACGTCTGCGCCACGTGCGCTATCGATCGGTTGAGCGACCGGGTTGTCGTCTCCAATGCGAATGCCTCGGAGAGGAGTAGAAGTGTGTTCTGATCGACGACGAGATCGCCGGTCAACTCCGGCAACGATGCTCGGAGTTCACGTACCGGCCGCGTGAAGTGTTCGATCGTCTCCAGAGGCGTCGCTTGTTCGTCGCGGTTCCGCAACAACCACGACGTGGTCCGCTCGATCAGATCCTGAACACCGAACTGCAAAACCAGCCTGGTGCTCTGCGGGATTCCAGGTAGATCGGCAACGACGTCCCACAGGTGGTCGATGTCGAAAACCTGGCGCACGACGGCATACGCGACCGCGATATCGGCAGTGCTCACGCCCAGCCTTTCCTCCAGCCGGTGAATCATGCCGGGCCCGACGCGGTCGATCATGTGTCCGGTCACGACGACCGCCACGATCTCCCGGGCCAGTGGATGCCTGCGAATGTGGTGGGGAACCAGGACACGGATCGATTCTGGAAAATAGCCGGCGAGTACCCCGTCGAACACCGGGTCGTCCAGTAGGGGAGAGGCGAGCAATTCGGTAGCCACCAGGTTCTTCGACTGCGCCAACAGCACCGCGATCTCGGGCCGAACCAGTCCCTGCCCCAAGCGATGTCGAGCCCGCAACTCGGCAGGCGAGGGAAGAACCGCAGCGACTCGACTGATTCCCGCGTCGCGTTCGAGGTTGTCGATCAACCGTTCGTGCCGGCCCAGCAGGAACGGCGCGTGGGCCTCGGCGAGGCTGATCGCCAGGGTCTGCGATGCAGCCTCTGCAAGCACCGACTCGGCAACCTCGTCCTGAACCTGGGACAGCGCTCTGTTGCGCTCGGTGACGGACAGCTCGCCGTCCGCGACGGCCGCATCCACCGCGATTTTCAGATTCACCTCTCGATCGGAGGTTGCGACGCCCGTGGCGTTGTCGATGAAGTCGGCGTTGACGCAACCCCCGGCAAGGGCGAATTCGATTCGAGCACGCTGCGTGAGGCCGAGATTGCCACCCTCGCCCACCACCCGGGCCTGCAGTTCGGACGCGTCGACGCGAACGGAATCGTTGGCCGGATCGGCGGAGTCGGAGTGCCCCTCGGTCGAGGCCTTGACGTAGGTGCCGATCCCTCCGTTCCACAGTAGATCCACCGGGGCAGTGAGCAGCGCCTCGACGAGTGCGTTGGGGGAGAGGGAGCCGACATCGATTCCGAGTCGTGCCTGCATCTGCGGTGACAGTTCGATGGACTTGACCGAACGGGGCCACACCGCACCGCCCGGCGACAGTGCCCTGGTGTCGTAATCTGCCCAGCTGCTTCCAGCGATCGCTGCCAGCCGTTCCCGTTCGCGGTACGAGACCTCGGGGTCCGGGTTCGGATCGAGCAAGATGTGCCGGTGATCGAACGCGCCGACGAGTCGGATGGCGTGGCTCAGGAGCATGCCATTGCCGAACACATCACCCGACATGTCTCCGATACCGACCACCGTGAACGCATCGGTATCGACGTCGATACCCTTCTCGGCGAAGTGGCGTCGTACCGACAGCCACCCGCCGCGTGCGGTGATTCCCATGGTCTTGTGGTCGTAGCCCGCCGAGCCTCCCGAGGCTAACGCATCCCCGAGCCAGAAGCCTCGGCGGACTGCAATGCTGTTGGCGAGATCGGAGAATCGCGCAGTCCCCTTGTCGGCGGCGACGACGAGATACGGGTCGTCGCCGTCGCGGATCACCGTGCGCGTCGGATGCACCACCACCCCGCCGTCGACGACGTTGTCGGTGACATCGAGCAGTGCCTCGATGAAATCGGTGTAGGCGTTGCGGACACCTTCGGGAGTCGTCTCCGTTCGAACCACGAAAGCGCCTTTGGCACCCATCGGCACGATCGGTGAATTCTTGACGTGTTGCGTCTTCATCAGATCGAGTACTTCGGTGCGGAAATCGTCGTGCCGGTCCGAATGACGCAGGCCCCCGCGAGATATCGCACCGCTCCGAACGTGACTCCCCTCGACGATCGGCGAGTGCACGAAGATTTCGCGGTACGGGGTGACGGCCGCAGAGAGGGACAATCGTGCCGGGTCGATCTTGAACGCTGCGGGTGGGGCGCCTACCGTGCGGTCGTGCTGAAACCAATTGGTGCGCAACACTGCCGAGAGGAAAGAACGCAGTCCTCGTAACAAGCGATCCTCGTCGAGTGCCGAGGTGCGCTCGACAGCGGTGTCGAGAATGCCCTCGGCGGCAGCCGACAGCCTGTCGCGGTCGGTCACGTCGGGATCGAATCGTGCATGGAAGAGTGCGCAGAATCCTCGGACGAAGTCGCTGTGCCGCAGCAGTATCGAGACCACAGTGGGTTCGGACAGCTCCAGCCCTACCTGGCTGAGATAGCGGGCTGCGGCGCGAACGAGAACGGCGTCGGTGAACGGGATGGACGCCGATGCGATGAGGCGAGTGAAGCCATCGACCTCGAGATCGCCCGATGCGGCGGCCTCGAATGCAGCCCGCAGCAGGTTCGGAGTTGCTGCGGACCAATCGATTTCATCGGTACTGAAACCGAATCTGTGAACGAAGGCGTCGCTGTCGTCGCCCGAGGGCAACAACTCGTGGTTCGCCACACGCAGCCCGAGATCGGCGAACAATGCGACCAGATCGGCGAGAAGTGGAGCGCGACGCTGCCACTCCAGGATGGCAACGGGCATCTGTTGGTCCGCAGTGTCGATGAACCGCAGCCGCACACCGCTGTCCTCCCGGACTGCACCGGCACTGCTCATTTGTTTCTCCTGACCATGCTCGACGAGGGTGAGGCGACGCTCACTGTCGGCTAAGTCTGGCTGAACGAGACGCACGACACAGCTGACGAAATGAACAGCCGAAGTCCCCCGACCGCTCCATTCCGGTCCTTGTGCTGCTTCATCACCCGTTTCGCAGCGCCTCGTCGATTCGTGCTCCCACGGCGGCGGCACCGGCCGAGGTCATGATCGTGCCGGCATGGTCCAGTTCCATCATCGGGGTGATCGAGGTCAGGTCGAGCGCATCGATGTCTTCGGGCGAGTACATCGGTGCCGAGTTCTCCCCAACGCTCCACTGCGCGTGCAGGAATCGAATCGGCATCGTCAGTTCTCGGAACCGTGAGTCGCCGAAGAACACATCCTCGGCGTCGGAGACGACTGCCTCGGTCGACAGCCGCACCGACCCGTCGACCAGATCGTGTTCGGCGTACGTCCGCAGGAGTGGATCCGCCGGGTCGAGAAGCGGCAGCGACGTCGACACCAAGAAGTCGACGTATTCGTCGACGGCGTCGAAATGCTTCTGAGTTCGAGCAATTCTGTCCGCGAACACAGCTCCGACGGTCTCGCGGGTGAGACCGTCGGGCGGTGCCACCGGAACGCCTCCGTCGACGAGAACGAGACTCTTCACTCGAGATGGATACCGGGCCGCGAACTCGACTGCCACGAATCCACCCATGGACATTCCGCACACGTGCGCAGCGTCGAGTCCAAGGGCATCCATGACGGCGTCCAGGTCGTCTGCGTGCCGAGCGAGCGACGACGGCCCCGTGACCTCGACGCTGTCACCCCTGCCGCGCAGATCCGGTGCGACCAGTGTCAGGTGCGGCGACTCCGCCCGCAACCAGCCCCACAGCATGCGTTGGCTGGACACGCCGTGCACCACGAGGACGGGCTCACTGGTGCCGGTGTGTATTTCGACGACGAGATCTCCGCCGGGTACAGGTACTCGATCGATGGTCATGGTGCCGACAGTATGGGAAGCCGGCTCCAGTGGGGATGGATAAGAACCCCATTGAGAACGTCGAAATGTGGATGGTTCATCTTTACCGCGGGAGCGGCGCTGAGTCGAGGGCCAATCTCAGCTCGGTCCGAAACGCTCCGTACGGATGTTCGCCGGCGAATGTCCCCGCGCCACCAACATGTCCGCGACCGTGTCGACGAAATTCGTGGGCCCGCAGATGTAACATCTCGGCTCGAATTCCGCCGGCCACCCGTGAGCGTCGATGTCTTCCAACGTGATTCGACCGAGTGGCCGTGTGCTGCCGGCAGGAGCACGCCGCGTGTGGATCATCGTGACGTCCACTCCCGCCGGAGGGTGAGCCCACTCGTCCGCGAAATAGACCTCCGCGGGTTCGCGCACGGAGTACAGCACCCGGAAGGGCACCCGTCCGCCCGTCGCGGACGCCTGTGCGCGAACCATGGCGCGGAGCGGGACGATGCCGGAACCGCCACCCACCAACAGAACCGGGGGAGACGGGGTCTCCGACGGTTGGGACGGCCGCCAGACGAACCATCGGCCCACCGGCCCTCGAATTTCGATGCGATCGCCGACCTCGACCGACTCGACCAAGTAGGGCGACACCTCGCCGTCCGCGACGTTCTGGACCGATATCTCGACGCGCGACGTGCCGTCGGGTGCCGAGGCCAAGGAGTAGCTGCGCTGTGCGCTGTAGCCGTCCTCGGCAGTGAGCTTGACGTCCACGTGCTGCCCGGCGAGATGGCCGGGCCAACCGTCGACGTCGAGAACAAGGGTGGACGCAGTGGGTGTCTCACGCCGCACGGCCGCCACCGTGGCGACGAGCCAGGGTTTCGCTCCGGCCGTCACAGCCACGTCAGTCGCCCTGGTAGCGCTGCTCGCGCCACGGGTCGCCGTAGTCGTGGTACCCACCGCGCTCCCAGAAACCTTGTTCGTTCTCCAGGGTGAGCTCGATGCGCGAGATCCACTTCGCCGATTTCCAGAAATACAGATGCGGAACGAGAAGCCTTGCGGGACCGCCGTGTTCGCGAGTCAGGGGAGCGCCGTCGAACTCGGTGACCAGCCAGGCCTTCCCGTCCCGGAGGTCTTCGAGGGGGAGATTGGTGGTGTAACCGTCGAAGCCGTGCACCACGACGTACCCGGCATCGGTGTCGAGACCGTCCAGCAGAACGTCCAGGCTCACGCCCTTCCATGTGGTGTCGAGCTTCGACCACTTGGTGACGCAGTGAATGTCGACGGTCGGAGTCTCGTGTGGAAGTGCCGCGAATTCGTCCCAGGTCCAACTGCGGGTGTCGCCCCGTTCGGTGGTGACCGAGAACGACCAGGCGTCGGTCGCGACCACGGGCGCAGGCCCGATCGCGAGGACGGGAAAGTCCTTGGTCAGATACTGACCGGGGGGAGTGCGCCCGTCGTCGCCGCGCCGTCGGCCCACGAAGCCCTTCGAGATCAGTGCCATGGTGAAGAATTGTGCGCTCGTTGTCGGGAGTCTGACAAGTCGGGTGACGGTGTCGGCTACCTGCGTTTCAGCGGGAGCGCGCGGGATCGATGTGGAGTTCGCTGTGCTTCGTACCGGTACGGTCGAGGTGTGGACACTTCTATCGTCGACGCACCATGTGGTGCGGCATGAGTATTTCCGCCGACGACCGTGCATTTCTGGCGCGTGCTGTGGATCTGGCGGCGGCCGCAGTGCGTACGGGCAACGATCCGTTCGGTTCGGTGCTGGTGTCGGGTAGCGGTGAAGCGCTTGCGGAGGACCGCAATCGCGTCGGCGATCGACACGATCCCACCCAGCACCCCGAGATCGCTCTGTCACGGTGGGCTGCGACCAATCTGAACCCCAGTGAGCGACGATCGTCGACGGTATACACCTCCGGTGAGCACTGTGCGATGTGCGCGGCGAGCCACGGAATCGTTGGGCTCGGACGTATCGTCTACGCCACCTCGACAGCCCAATTGCTCACGTGGCTGGAAGAATTCGGTGCTGCGCCGCTCGCGATCACGCCGCTCACCATCACACAGGTCGTGCCGGGAGCAGTGGTCGACGGGCCGGTCGCCGAGTTCAGCGACGCTGTCCGTGAGTTGCACAGGCAACGTCACACGTCCACGGCGTAGCGAAGGTGAGCGAAATCGGCGAAGGCCGCCGAACGAGAACGTCGACAACGGCACTCGTGATGACCGGTGGTATCGGTGTTGCACTCGCGTGGCTCCAGTGTCTTCTGATCCGTCAGCAGTTCGCGGTGGGATTCTGGGTCGTCGTCGTGGCCGTCGTGGCCACCTGTCTCGTCGCGTCCGATGCCAGAAAGCATGTAGCCGTAGGAACTTCGCTCGGTGCAGTGACCGTGGTCGCTCAGGTCGCCTGGTTGGTGACGCCCTTTCACGCGCTGTGGGTCGTGAGCGCAACTGCGGGGACTGCGCTCGGGTTCTTTCTGCTCGGATCGGCGTGGGCGGGCTCCTCGGGTAGCACTCGCCGGGTGATTCTCGCCGTACCGGCCGGCCTCGCGGCCTCGATTGCGTTGGTGGTTTCCGCAGTGACGATCATTACGGCCGCCAGTCCGGCACCGCTGGTTCGAGCGCTGCAGGCCCTGGGGGACAGCAATTCTTTCGCTCCTGCCGGGCCGACAGCGACGTCGGTAGCGAACGGGGCAGGTCGCACCAGTGACATCGAATACGGCTCGACGCTTCCCAATTCGTTTCTCGACATCTACATCGCCGACAACGATCCGTCGGTCAGCCGTCCCACGTACGTCATGGTGCACGGCGGGGGATGGATAGCGGGGGACAAGGCAGACGGTGATTCCGAACTCGGGACGGACAACCCGTACTTCGCGTCGGGGGCGGGCCCCGTACTCGTTGCCGGTTTCAACCTGGTGTCGGTGAATTATGCCTTCGCACCGGAATACCGTTTTCCCACACAGACGATCCAGCTGGGTGAGGCTCTACAGTTCTTGGAAACGAACGCCGACCGATACGGCTTGGACATGAGCCGCGTCGTGCTCGCCGGAAGCAGCGCGGGTGGTCAGATCGTGGGTAGCTACGCCAATGTTCGGACCAACCCCGACTACGCACGTGCGCTGGGCATCGAACCCACGATGGATCGAAGCGCTCTGAAGGCCTTGGTGTTCGACAGTGCAGTCCTCGATGTGGGGCGGGCCGGCTCGCCGCAATCTCCGAGTCCGTCGAACGGCTTTCTGTATGACATAGGTGCGCGCAGCTACCTCGACACCACCGATGCCGATTGGCTGGCGCGCGCAAACGTCACGAAGAACGCCACCTCCGACTTCCCGCCGAGCTTCATCGCCGACGGAAACACCGGCACGTTCCCCGATCAGGCGGCCGAACTGAGCGCGAAGCTGGACAGAATGGGCGTTGCCAATCGCTTGAATCTGTACAGCAAGAACGAGGCGGCCCTCCCGCATGCGTTCATGACCACGGGCTCGCAGTGGACCGAGGAGTACAACCGGCTCAGGATCGAGTTCCTCCGCGGCATCGTCGGATAGCAGAGCAGTCGCTGACGCACTCGACTGGCCGCTACTGCACTGGCAACCGCAGCTGGTCGACGGACCCGGAAACGGCGGCCAACCGGAGTTTCGTTTCGTCTTCCGATCCGGGGGCGGCTGTCATGATGACGATTTTCAGCTCCGCGTCTCCATCGGTGAGTACGTCGCAGTCGACGGTGATCGGTCCGACGGTCGGATGGTGGACCACTTTGTGATCCTCGCGATGTGAACCGACAGCACCGACCGACCACAGAGACTCGAATTCTGTACTGCCGGTGCGTAATTCTTCGATCAGACCTCTCAGTCTCGAGTCTCGGGGAAACCGCCCGGTGGCCCGCCGAAGGTCTGAAACGACTGCCGCGCGGACCGACCCGTCGCCGCCGGACGGCGTCACCGGCCATGCGGACATTCCGGGTGCATCCGTGCCGACGGGGAAACAGTCACGAGCGAAGTTTCTCTTGGAGTACGAGACGGTCGACGGATCACCGACCAGCGCAGCCCAACTCCGGTTCCACCAGAGCAGTTGCCAATCGGCGGCGAAGACGGCAACCGCACCCTCGTAGAGTCGGCCGACAACCCGCCTGACCCCAGGCGGGATGTGGTCGGAGATAGTCCCGTCGACCGGCGGAATGTGGCCGGCCAAGCGGTAGAGATGGTCTCGCTCGGGAAGAGTCAGCTGAAGAGCCCGCGCCAAGGACGACACCACCTGCACCGACGGTGTCGTCGCTCGTCCCTGTTCGAGCCGCACGACGTAGTCCACGGAAATGCCCGCGAGATCGGCGAGGTCTTCGCGTCGGAGCCCCGTGGCCCGTCGAGATCGTCCGGTCGTCAGTCCGACAGCATCGGGTGAGAGTCGATCACGCCACGATCTGATCGTCGCGCCGAGTCCGTCCGTTGTCGAGGTCACGACTCCATTGTCACTCTTCGAGCGGGTGTGAGGGTGGTACCGATTGTCCTACCGTCCAGGCGTGCCTGGAACACGCGCCGGTCGACCTGAACACTGGGGGCATGACCATCACATTCATCACCGGAGCAAACAAGGGCCTCGGTTACGAAACCGCGCGCCGACTGATCGATCAGGGCCACACCGTGATCCTCGGAGCACGTGACGCCGAGCGGGGTAGGAATGCCGCAGCAGCGTTGGGTGCTCGGTTCGTTCGGATCGACGTCACCGATGCCGAATCCGTCGCATCGGCAGCGGCGGACGTGGAACGGCAGGAGGGGGTTGTCGACGTACTGATCAACAACGCGGGCATTCCCGGACCGCACAGCGCCGTCGAAGAACTGACCGCCGAGGATGTGCAGTCGGTACTCGATGTCAACGTCCTCGGAATCGTCCGCACCACAACAGCATTCCTTCCACTACTGCGCCGCTCCACCGATCCCGTCATCGTCAACGTCAGCAGTGGAATGGGTTCGTTCGCGGCGACACACGATTCGTCTCGCGTCGAATCCAGCGTGATTGCTCCGGCCTACACCGCTTCGAAGTCGGCTGTCACGATGTTGACGACGCAGTATGCCAAGGGCCTGAGCGACATTCGCATCAATGCCGCCGATCCGGGCTACACCGCAACCGAATTCAACGGAAACAGCGGGCCGCAGACCGTCACCGAGGGGACCGACGCCATCGTGCAGCTCGCCACCGAAGGGCCCGGCCACGGATCCGGGCGGTTCATCGACCGCCACGGAACCGTCAGCTGGTGAGCCGGTTATCGGTGATTGCACCGTCTGGGCGGTTCTCCCGTGCCGCGATCGCTTCGAGTGCACGGAATCCGGTACCCGGGTGACGTAGCCTGTCGGGCTCAGGCAGTTCACCGGTGTTCGGACGACTGCGCCGACAGACGTGCCACCTCAGGAAATGAGAAGAACGATGAGCACCAAACCTCCACTTCTGTTGCTGCACGGAGTGACGATGTCGGCTCGAGCGTGGGACACCGTCGCACCACTGCTCGCGAGGAACTACGACCTCCTCGTCCCGACCGCAGCGGGTCATCGCGGTGGACGTCGTCTCGATCACGCGAGCATCGGTGCTCTGACCGATGTGACAGAGCAGCTGCTCGATGATCGTGGTCTCGACACCGTGCACATCGCGGGCAATTCGATGGGAGGGTGGATGGGTATCGAGCTCGCTCGCAGAGGCCGGGCCCGTTCGGTGTGCGCGCTCTCGCCCGCCGGTTTCTGGGAGCCCGACGCCGATCCGGGTAAAAGTCGGGCGACGTTGATCCGAACCAAGAAGCTGGCCGACGCCACCAGCTCACTGATGCCGCCGCTGATGAGGTTCGGGTTCGTTCGCCAGCTCGCCATGCGTGATATTGCGTTGCGCGGCAAGCAGATGACGCACCAGCAGGCTGCCGCATCATTCGAAGACCTCGTCGGATGCGATGCGGCTCACGACCTGTTGAACACCCGCGAGAGCGTGGCACCGTTCACCGAAATGCCATGCCCCGTCACCGTGGCGTGGTCGAGTGGAGACCGCATCTTCCCGCCCGAACATTTCGTCCCTGCGGCCCGTCAGAGGCTACCCGGGGCGCATTTCGTCCCGCTGGCAAACGTCGGCCATGTGCCGATGATCGACGATGCGGCACTGGTGGCGAAGACGATCGAGGAGTCCATCGTCGGTCGTTGACCACAAGAATCAGGCCGTCGGCTCCAGGGCGTCGGCGAGCATGTGCATCGCTGCGGTGGTGGAAAGCGAACGCACACTTGCCCTGTCACCGGGCAGTCGAAGTGTCCGGGTGACGGTCGGCTGATCGCGGACGGCAATCGCGAAGCATACGGTGCCGACGGGCTTGAGTTCGGTGCCACCGCCGGGGCCCGCGATGCCACTGGTCGAGACAGCGATGTCGACGCTCACCCGGTTCAACGCGCCCTCCGCCATCAGTGCAGCCACCGGTTCGCTCACGGCTCCGTGCTGCTCGATGACCTCGGCTGGAACACCGAGAAGCTCGGTCTTCGCTTCGTTTGCGTACGACACCACCGCGCCGATCACATATGCCGACGACCCGGCACGGTCGGTGAGACGCGCGGCGATCATGCCGCCCGTGCACGATTCTGCCGTTGCGATGCGACGGCCCGTCAAGCGACGCGCCACGATGTCGTCGATAGTGGATCCGTCGGTCGAAAAGACCTGTGAGCGATAGTGTTTCTCGACAAGTGCTGCGACGTCGGAGTATGCGGCCGCCGCTGATTCTGGATAGCGCGTCACCATTTCGAGTTCACCGAGACGCAGGCAGGTGGTGATCTCGAGGTCGCCGAATCCCGCTACCTCGCGCTCCGCTGTTCGTAAGGTCGCCGCGAGGTCGGCCTCCGACAGACCGTACGCGCGGATGGTGTCCTGGCGAACCGCGGTACTCCTGGCCAACACTCGCGAGACCGGCGCTGTCTGGACAGCTTCGGGCCACATGGCCTGTAGTTCGCGCGGTGGGCCCGGCAGAATCAGAACCGCAGGCAGCATCCCGGAGTCACTCGCTGGTATCGCGACGCCGGGAGCAGTGCCGGTCGGCGAAATGGACTGCGCGCCTTCCGGAACCATGGCTTGTTTGCGGATGCCCGCGAGAAGGGGCTCCGAATCGGGCGAGGAACTCAGGCGACTCCGCCAACGCTGAACGATTGTGTTGATGCGCTCCTCGAGTTCGACGTCGAGCCGAAGTTCTCGACCGTACAGCGCGGCAACGGTCGCGACCGTGAGATCGTCGGCGGTCGGCCCCAACCCGCCAGTGGTGACGATGAGGTCCATACGCTGATCGGCGAGGAAGCGAAGTTGTGCGGTGAGATCATCGGGCCTGTCCCCGCACACGGTGATGTGGGCGACGTCGACGCCCAGTTCCAAGAGACGTTGGGCGACCCATGGGCCGTTCCTGTCGGACACCCGACCCGAAAGAACCTCGGTTCCCGTGACCACAACACCTGCTCGCACTGACATTCTTCGACTTTACTGTCACCGGGTTCGAGTGGACTCGTGACGGTGGTTCGATCGACACCGAATCCGGGGCCGCGGTGAGTTTCCGTACCGACGGCAGTCGATACCGGCGACATCGTGCATCTCGAACATCGGAGAACATCATGACCACGACGACCACTCCTGCAACCACGTCACGTACCGCTGCGCGCGTCGGCTGGGTCCTCACCGGCCTGCTGGCGCTGTTTCTGATCTTCGATATCGTCGGCAAATTGCTGAATGTGCAGCAGGTGAAAGACGCGACAGTGGAATTGGGGCTGCGCGACGAGATGACGCCCGTCATCGGCGTCGTGCTACTGGTGTGCTTGGTGCTGTACGTGGTGCCGCGCACCGCATTTCTGGGTGCCGTTCTCCTGACCGGCTATCTCGGTGGTGCCGTTCTCACCAACTGGCGGGTCGACAAGCCGCTCTTCAGCACGGTCCTGTTCGCGGTCTACGTCGGGATTCTTGCATGGGGTGCGCTGTACCTACGGGATCCGAAGGTGCGTCAGGTCATGCCGATAGTGCGGTAGCGAGACGCCGCCTGTCGACATATGAAAGGGTCAGGACAACGGATTCAGACCCGACGTGACGGGACCCTCCAACACGGAGCCGTCGGCAGCGAAACGCGAACCGTGCAGCGGGCAGTCCCAAGACTTTTCGGCATCGTTCCACGCCACGATGCCGCCGAGGTGCGGGCACACCGCAGACACGCGGTGGGTGACGCCGTCGACGGTGCAGACAGCCTTCGGTGCGATGCCGGGCTCGACGTGGCCCTGACCCTCGACCAGTGGGGTTTTCGAGCCCCCGGTGATCGGCTTCGCCCATCCTTTCGTCATGTTCAGTCCCACGTTGGCATTGATACGGATCGCGTCGACGATGCCGGTGAGTTGGCGCAGATTCCAGCTGTCGTACGCGCCGGCCCAGTCGGTTCGACCGCCGAACGCCCGCTGTGCAAGAACGAGCGCGGACGCCGCGGCGTTCGTCATTCCCCATTTGTCGTACCCGGTGGCGACCCAGATGCGATCGTCGCCGGGCAGCAGTGGTCCGGCGTACGGCAGCGCGTCGATCGACCCGTAGTCCTGCGCGGACCATCTGTATCGTCGTCGGGCTCCGGGGAAGTTCTCTGCGGTCCATTCGTCGAGGTCGTTCACCTGTGCCTGCGGAGAAGACTCGCGCCCGACGACGTGATCGTTTCCACCGATGAGGAGTAGATCGCCGGCCGGGGTGGGCGCGTACCGGATCGATCGGCTGGGGGAGTCGGCCGAGAGGTACATTCCGCGTGGAACGTCGCCGTCGATCTCGTACGCGGCGGCATACGACCGCATCGGTTCCATTCGAGCGAAGAATGCACCGCGATCGAGAATGGGTGTGCCAGTGGCCAAGACGACCCGCGACCCGCGGAGTGGACCCTGATCAGTCTTGACGTCGACGTGACGAAGCCTTCGTCTCACACCGAGTGCTCGGGTGCCTTCGGTGATGTCCGCACCCGCGCTCGAGGCGTCCTCGGCCAGGGCAATGAGGGCGTCCATCGGATCGAATTGAGCTTGGTCCGGAACAGACACGGCACCGGCGACATCGAAGGGAAGTTCGGTGTCGGTGCCGTAGGAGGCGTTCAGTCCGGCACCGAGAGCGACGCGCAATTCATCGCGAACGGCGGTGAGACCGGAGCTGGTCGTGGCGTACGTGTACGCCGTCTCGCGTTGGACCGCTATACCCCGCTCCGCGCAGTATTCGAGCAGCCATTGCTGCCCAGCAGTGTTGCCCTGCACGTAACGCCGCACCTGCTGGTGCGAATGTTTCGACGCTATCGACGACAGCTTCGTGCCCTGCAGAACACTGATCTTGGCTGTCGTGTTTCCCGTCGCGACGGCACCGATCGTGCGGGCTTCGAGCACCGCGACGCGTTCTCCGGCTCGTGCGAACAGCAGGGCGGTGACCAAACCTGTGAGTCCGGCCCCGATGACCACGGTGTCGTACTTCTGTCTGAAATCGATCGCGCGGTAGGGCGTGCGGTCGGGTCGGTCGAGCCAGAGTGAGTTGGGCGGCATACAACCGAGTTCCCGCCTTCGTCGTCGCGAAACCCGGCAAAACCAAGAGGCAGTGCGCCGTCGTCAGTGAACGATGTCGCCGGGCGGACGCGCAAGAGCGACGCAATTGCGGCCGTTGCGTTTCGCGCGATACAAAGCCTCGTCGGCGGCGGCGAGTGTTCGGTCGAACACGGTGCGGGTGGAGCGTGGATCCACCTGTGGCAGTGCGGCACCGACGCTGACGGTGATCGGGATGTCGTCTGCGACGTTATGGACGGCCTGTCGAAGGCGCTCGGCGAATTCGCCGAGCGTCGGCGTCGGATCCGGGACGAGGACGACGAATTCGTCGCCGCCCAGTCGTGAGACCGTCGCGTGTCGGCCGGCGCTCATGGTCAATCGCATTGCCGTCAGCCTCAACGCGACATCGCCCGCGGAGTGGCCGTGGTGGTCGTTGACGGCTTTGAAGTGGTCGATATCGATCAGCAACAAGGCCGGACGAACGGGGTCGTTGCCGGCACCGACTGCTCTGGCTTCCAGGCCTCGCCGGTTCAGCACTCCGGTCAGTGGGTCGGTCATCGCGTCGGACAGATGAACCCGAGAGGAGTGGAGTACTGCTCGTGAGAACGCCGACAGCAGCGTGACAGCGCCGTTGATCACCGTGATGGCCACGACGACTCGGAGGACGACCGATACGGCGTCGGTAGGGGTCTTCGCCAGCGCTGAAGATCCGAGTACGAGCATGTACACCGTGCTCCACCCGACGTGGAACCAGATCACTTTCGGTCGAGCGAAGTGCGCGGCGTACGCACCGACCAGTGCGAGAAGCATCGCACCCTGAAGCGCTGCTAGAGGATCAGCGTAGGTTGCCGTCACCACGGTGACACCGAGTTCGCAATACACGACGAACCAGTTGTTGACGGGTGCGCGGCGAGACCACCAGTCCATCCCGAATTCGGCTTTGCTCATGATCCG
The DNA here is from genome assembly GCF_040702225.1 of Rhodococcus sp. NPDC080181. Classification (NCBI taxonomy): domain Bacteria; kingdom Bacillati; phylum Actinomycetota; class Actinomycetes; order Mycobacteriales; family Nocardiaceae; genus Rhodococcus; species Rhodococcus sp. NPDC080181. The sequence continues at coordinate 60,502 of NZ_JBFBKN010000006.1, read as the reverse complement.
GGCGACGGGAATCGTGCTGATGCACACGGCGTAGGTCAGTACGGTGCCGAGTCCTTCGGTGGGGCCGTCCTGCGTGAACGTGGTGCCGATGCCGAGCAGCCCGAACAGCAGAGTCTGAACGACAACCCCCGTCCGCAGCAGCGGGTCGGGTGTCTCGTCGTTCGCCCGCATGCCGGCCGGTCGCTCGGTGGGCGCACGTCTTGCCGGTGAGTCCCGATGTCTACCCACCGAAACCGTCTCGTGTCATGTCCGATCGCCAGCGCAGACTGGCTCGGACTGCCTCCCCGACACGGTCGGCGAGGTCGGCGGCGAGTGGCTCGGAGTGGTGAAACGTAGTCGCCTGTTTCGGTTTCGACAACCGGGCCGCTTCGAGCTTCGGTACATGCCCGTCGATGCCCAACCGGAAGGCACTGTCCGGAGTCATTCGAGTCGAGGGTATGCGTTCGGCGTTGCGCGGAACCGCCGAACAGTCGATGGTGAGCAGCGATCGATCCGGGCGCGCGAACGTTTGCTTGTCGGCAAGCGCAACATACAGTCCGTCGTTCGCCTCGGCGCGCGTCGCCAGTCGTGCGACGACCCGTCGAATACGCTGCTGGCACTGTGTTCGGTCCGACGACACGACCAGCTCGGCACCCGGGACGGCAGATCGTGTGCTGCGCGCCGACTCCGTCAAGGACGTCCAGATTGCGTCGTCGTCCTCACCGAAATATGTTCGCAACAGCCAGAGTTCGGAGCTGCTCGCGCCGTCGGGCATGGTGATCCAATCCGAGAACTGTGGGGTGCACCGAACGTGCGGTCAGGCGGAGGGGACAGCCCGGAGCTGCACGGGCACAGTATCGACGAGGAAGGCCAGCTGATCTCCGATCACCGAGGAGAACAGCGGCTCCACGTACGGGTCGAAATGACCGCCTACGTAGGTTCGAACCGTCGCACCGCGAACTTTCGCCGCGGCGCGTTGTGCGACGGACGCCGGGGTCACTGTGTCTTCGGACGCAATCTGCACCAAAGTGGGGCAGTCGATACGTGACATCGTTCTCCCGGGGGAGTAGCGCCAGATTTTCAGAAGGATTCGTGCAGCGACGGTTTCGGGGTAGTCGCCGTCGGACAGTCCGGACTCGAGGACGAGACGGTCACGCCCCTTCATCGCGTCGGGCGAGACCATCACGGCTCGTTGGCCGGGTAGTCCGACGCTGTCGACGTAGCGCGGCGATCGGCCGAGGGCAGCGCGCACAGCGTCGGACATGGCGGCCGGTGCCAGCCGCACAGCCTGTCGCAATCCGGTTGCGCGAACGGCAGCAATGCCGTCGATGTGAGGTACCTGGGCGATGACGGCTGCGAATCGAACCCCGTTGCCCGCCAACGTCAGTACGTGGCCACCGGCGAACGACGTCCCCCAGCCGACGACCCGATTGTCGTCGACTCCGTCTAATGCGCGAGCGAAGTCGACTGCGTTTCGCCAGTCGGTGAGCTGTTCGTTCACGTCCAACAACTGGCGCGGTTCGCCCTCGCTGTCCCCGAAGAACCGGTAGTCGAAGACGCACACCACGTAACCGGCCGCGACGAAACGCTCCGCGTAGGCGTACAGGCGCATGGCTCGGGGACTACCGAACCCGTGGGCCATGACAATCACCGGCAGACGGTCGGAGGCCGGGCTGCGTGGCCGGAAAACCGTAGTGGCGCAACGAACTCCGTTCGAGTGGAATGACGTCTCGGTACGGGTGAAACCGGTGTGGTCGTCGGTGATCATGCCATTGTTCCTCTGTTCAGCAAAGACTGTATGGATCGAGACTCGCTACTTGAAGGGGTTGAGTGTCCGGCCGAGGTAGTACCCGATACGTGTCGGAATCGGTTTGGCTGCAACAGCAGTCGCTTTGTTGACCAACCCGGGCACGCACACCGGAGTGCCGTTCTCGACCGCGCGCCATCCCTCGCGAACGACGTCCTCGGGGTTCTGCCACAGGATCGAGGGGAGCTTGGATGTGGCCGCCTCCCTGGTTCCCATGACGTCGTGGAACTCGCTGTGCGTGAAGCCCGGGCAGAGCGCGGTGACGTGAATGCCGTGGGGACGCAGCTCCATGTCGAGTGACTGCGACACGTCGAGTACGTAGGACTTGATGCCGGTGTACAGCAGACTGGCTGCGGGCGGAAGGAGGGCCGCCAGCGACGAGAGGTTGACGATGCGTCCGTATCCTCGCTCTTTCATGCCAGGAACAGTGAGGTGAGCAAGTTCGGTCACCGCCGTGATCATCACCTGGATCTCCGCGGCCAGCGACTCGAATGGAGCGTCGGCGAACTTCGAATTCCCCGACATTCCAGCATTGTTGACGAGTATGTCGATGTCGACACCCAGGGCTCGCGTGCGCTCCATGATCGCGCGGGGAGCGTCGCGATCGGCCAGGTCGGCGGCCACCACGTCGCACCGCACGCTGTGGCGCGTGGTGAGCTCGTCTGCCAGTGCAGTCAACCGATCCTCGCGACGGGCTACCAGAACGAGGTTGTGTCCCTCGGCGGCGAGGTGACGGGCGAAGGCCGCGCCGATGCCTGCGGATGCGCCGGTGATCAGGGCTGTGCGTCCGGTGTTCGACATCTGCCACGTCTCCATCTCTTGAACGGTCATCAAGAACGGTAGCAGAGTCTTGAATGGCATTCAAGATAAACTCCGGGACATGCCCAAGAATCGCGGACTACACGACAGAGAGAGCAAGCGCGACGACATCGTCGCCGCTGCCCGCGAGATGTTCGTATCCGACGGTTTCGAGCGCGCATCGATCAGCCGTCTGGCGAAAGCTGTCGGGATCACCCCGAACACCGTGTACTGGTACTTCGACGACAAGGACGACATCCTGGTCGCAGTGCTGACCGCTATCGCGGCCGAGGACGCGGCAGATTATGCGACCGTCGCGGATCGATCCCTGGCCGACCGTTTGGTCTGGCTCGTGGAGCAACTGCAGAGGGTGGGCCCTCTGGTATCGACGGTGCACGACCGAGTTGCCAAGTCGGCAGCAATCGAACACTGGCACAACGGTTTCCACCACTTCGCGGAATCGTTGTTCGCTTCCGATATCGAGAAGGCTGGACTGTCCGGGTCCGAAGCCGATGCGATGCTGCGCATCGGGACGTTCGTCGTGGAGGGATTGCTGACGCACGCCCCGGCTCCGGAGGTCGTCCGTTCGGTGATCGATCGATTGGTCGCGACCATACCGCCTGTTTCGCGTACCAGCTCTACCGAATGACTCTGGTGCGCTGTGGATCTCGTGGTCAGTCGGTCAGCAGGCCGATCTCGGCAACTGTCAGGTCGGTCCGCGGGTCCCGCCACACGGCCGTTCCGTCGCGCACCACCGGCAGGAGCAGTCGCTTCTCCTGGATCGGCCACTGGATGAACGGGTAATAGCCTGCGAGTTCGCCCTGCACCGAGTCGGCAACGACGACCGTGGCCTCGGCGAGCGTTTGATCGATATGCAACGCGCCGAACGAAAAGCCTCGGAACTGCTCGAGGGCGGGCCTCCGGTGATGCGGGACGGGTTCGAGCCCGACATGGCAGTGCCCGGTCTCCATCAGTGCGATCGTCCATTCCGACCGCTCGATGTGCTGTTCGCTGCCGTGCTTGCGGCAGTACAGATCACGCCCCACGGCACCGCACGCGTCGACGATCCGAGTGGGTGCGCCGTGACCGGAGTCCGGGACGAACGGAAGACGCCACTCCTCGACGCATTCGAAAGCCTGCCATTCCATCGCTTCAGGCTGGCATACGAGCGCGCTGGGGCGATACCGAATTATGTTCGGCCGCCCCGCAGACCCGCGGCCCTGAAACCCGGTGCTCCCCCTCGAAGAACAGTAGGTGAGATGAGCCGCTGACGTTCGTCGATCAGACCGTCAACAAGGATTTCACTGCGAGCAGGTCCACCTGACGGATGGTCGGCGGCTCGGCCAGAAGCTCCTGCTGGCGTTCGCGGAGGGACTTCACAATGCTGCCGTGCAGGTGGTCCTGTCGGCCGTCCTCGTCGGGGAACGTGTCGTAGATCGCGAACGTGTGCTCGCTCAACTTGATTGCGTACCAGGTTGTGGTGCCCGGCTCGTCGATTGCGTGCGCGTGCATCTCGGTGAGCCAGTTTTCCAGGGCGTCTGCCGTGTCGGGTTTCGCGGTGAGGGTGACCAGGAGTCCGACGTTGCGGGGTGCGACGCGAATGGTCGTCGGCGGGGCCGGACGGGGACCGGTCGTCGCGGCGGGCCGAAAGGCCGCGCCGGGATGGTCGTCACGCAGACGCGGCTGCCCCAGCACGAGTTCTCGCAGGGAGGTGGCCTCGGTTCGGTTGGTGTCGGGAATCAATCCGCGGCGACGGAGTTCGGGGGTGATCAATTCACCGAAGTCGCGGAAGGTTTCGAAGTTGGTGACGCGAGCGATGTTGAAGCCGTCGACGTCGGCGATCTCGATCCACTCCTCGAAGTGATCGACGATCGTCTTCGGTGAGCCCACGATGCTCGCGCTCATGCCGCCCACGCACAGCCACTCCGCCAGTTTGCGTGGTGTCCATACCAATTCGCTGTCGACCCGAGTGAGCATGTCGCTGAACGCACGGATGCCGTCGCCTCGGAACTGGTCCAACGGCTTGTCGGGGTCGGCTCCCGAGAGATCGACTCCGGTCCATCCGCCCCACAGTGCCAGAGCGGCGTCGACCTGGGCGTGCTTCTGAACCTGCAGCAGTTTTTCGTGCGCGGCCTCGTCGGTCTCGGCGACGATGGGAGTGAGCATCATGATGATCTTCAGGCTTCGCGGATCGCGTCCCTGCTCGGCGGCCAACATGCGGTACTGGTCGACGATGGGGCGAACGTCGTGGGGGTTGACTCCGACGAGGAAGACCGCTTCGGCGTGCTTGGCGGCGAACTTGCGCCCCCGGGCCGACGCCCCGGCCTGGAACAGGAACGGCGTGCGTTGCGGGGACGGTTCGCCCAGATGCGCACCGGGAACGGTGAAGTACTTACCGGCATGGTCGATGTCGTGCACCTTGGACGGCTCGGTGTAGACGCCACGAGCGCGGTCGCGCACCACCGCGTCCTCTTCCCACGAGCCCTCCCACAGCTTGTAGCAGACCTCCATGAACTCGTCGGCGATCTCGTACCGCTCGTCGTGCGAGATCTGCTGCGTCAGGCCGAGATTGACTGCCGCGCTCTGCTGGTAGGACGTCACGACGTTCCACGCCACCCGGCCTTTGGTGAGGTGGTCGAGTGTCGTCATGGTCTTGGCGAACTTGTACGGCAGCTCGTAGGTGGACGAGACCGTCGCACCGTAACTCAGCGTCTTCGTCGCCGCGGCCATGGCCGAGATCGTCAACAGCGGATCGGCTACGGGTGCCTGCGCAGCGGTACGCAGTGCGGCGTCTCGGTTGCCGCCGTACACGTCGTAGAACCCCAGGACGTCGGCCAGGAAGAGGATGTCGAAACCCGCCGCTTCCAGCGTCTGGGCCAATTCCACCCAGTACTCGATGTCGGTGTAGCGGTGAGTCTGGTCATCGGCGTCGGTCCACATGCCGGGGTTCTGGTGCACCACGCACGCCATGTCGAAAGCGCTCAGTACCAGCTGCTTGCGTGCGGTGTCGGGCCCTGCGTTCATGTTCGGCTCTTTCGATCAGCTGGTCGGAGTAGTGGGGTGAACCTGCTGCTCATCGCAGGTCGGTCGACATCAGACCTTGGAGGCGAGCACGTCGAACGACTGCATCGACGGCGCGTGCGCGAGCAGGTCGTCGGACAGTCGGGTGAGCACCGGATGGCCGTCCTGGCCGAGGGGCGCCTTGCTTTCGGACGAACCGAAGATTCCGAACTCGGTGTTGGTGATTCGATACGCGTACCACGTCGCGGTCTGCGGATCCCGCGCCACCGATCCGAGTGCTTCGCCCAGGATCGCGGCGACCTCGTCCTGCTTTCCCTCTCGTGCGACCAGGTGGATCAGAGTTCCGTTGTTGAGCGCCATGCGGTGCGACTGTCCTCACTGTTGGGCAGACCGACGTCCACCACGAATCGAGCATCGTTACCGAAGCTAACCCGTCCGAGTCCGTGCAGCGACGGTTCGAATCACCCTGATTCGAAGCCTGGCCAACGGTCGCCGAGCGTGCGAGAGCGGATGGTGGCCTAATCTCGAGGCGATGCGAATAGCGGTGGTGGAGGACGACGACGGCGTCGGCGACGCGTTGGTGGATGCGCTGACCGAGGTGGGGCACGACCCTGTCCGGATGCGCCGCGGTGCCGACCTACTGCTCGGGTACCACGGCATGGGTGTCGTTCTCCTCGATCTCGGCCTGCCCGACATGGACGGCCTCGAGGCGCTTCGTAAGCTGCGGACCCTGAGTTCGGTGCCCGTGGTGGTGCTGACCGCGCGGGACGACGAGCGGTCGGTGGTCCGAGCTCTGCGCGCGGGCGCGGACGACTACGTCGTCAAGCCCGCTCGGTTGGGGGAGTTGCACGCAAGGCTGGAAGTGGCGGCGCGGCGACGGAGCGCAACGAGTGATGCGGCGGTGGATCGGCTCGAGTTGGGCGACGTGGTCGTCGATCTCGTCGGGCGCAGTGTCGAAGTCGACGGGCGAGACATCGGGCTGACCACCAAAGAGTTCGACCTGCTCGCGCACCTGGCGACTCGGCGTGGTGAAGCGGTGAGCCGCGAACAGCTGATGGATGCGATCTGGGGCGATGCGTACGTGGCGATCTCGCGATCGCTCGACGTGCACATGACGACGTTGCGTGCCAAGCTCGGCCGACCCGGGACCATCGCCACGATCCGCGGCTTCGGCTACCGCTGGGACAGCTGACGTGCGGCGCCGGGTTCTCGTGGTGCTGATGGTCTACTCGGCCGTCGTCGTTCTCGCGCTGTCGGTTCCGCTGGGATTGTTGCTGGGTCGCGAACGCGCCCAACGATTCGGTGAGAATCGAGCTGCCGCTGCAACGTATTTCGCGGAACTGAGCTCCCGGGAGGACGAGTCGGGTGATTCTCGAATCCGAGAGTCGGTGCAGCGCTACAACGATCTGTACGGCGAGGGGATCGTGGTGGTCGACCGCACCGGAGCGGTGCGTGCTGCATCGGGTCTGGATACGACGCGTACGGACGTGCAACAGGCGGTGGCCGGTGCGCTACGCAATCAACGCGGTGGCCTTCCGTCGAGTGTGACGCCGTGGTCGCCGTCGTCGGTACTGGTGGCTGCACCGATCGGTGGGGGAACGCAGGTCGACGGTGCCGTCGTGATCGCAGCCTCCACCGACGCGGCCCGCCGGGATGTCACGATCGGGTGGGCGGTGATCGCTGTCGGTGCGCTGCTGATCTTGGCCACGGTGGCGCTGATCGCTGCTGCGTTGTCGCGCTGGGTCGTTCGTCCACTGACGTCGTTGTCGATGCGGGTCCAATCGTTCGGCGACGCCTTTCACGATCGTCGGCCTCTCGACGACGCACCACGTCTCGAGTCGGATGTACACGTCGGTCCGCCCGAGGTTCGAGCGCTCTCGCGTGCGTTCGACGCGATGGCCGAGGATGTGGAGAACGCGACCGCTGCGCAGCGTCGTCTGGTGGCCGACACCGCTCACGCGTTGCGTAACCCGCTGGCGGCATTACGGATTCGACTGGACGTGTTGGGAATGCGGGTGCCCGAATCGGTCGCCGAAGCGCACCAGCGAACGACACTGGAGGTCGATCGGCTCGACTCCGTCGTCGAGGATCTTCTCGTTCTCGCTGCTGCCGAGACGCCGGTCCTGCATCGCGAGACCGCGTGCGACGTACTGTTCGTGCTCACCGACAGAGTCCGATTCTGGTCGAGCGCACTGACAGTGGCCGGGTTGACCGTCCATGTCGCGGATCCCGACCCGGTAGCCGATCACACTGCTGCGGTACCGGAGGAAGACCTGGTGCGCATGCTCGACGCGATCCTGAGCAACGCGACCAAGTACGCCGGTTCGGGAGCGGATGTCGACATCGACTGCCGAGCCGGCGACGATCACGTCGTGGTGTCGATCACCGACACCGGCCCGGGTGTATCCGCTGCCGAATTGCCGATGATCGCGGACCGGTTCTTTCGGGCATCAAGTGCTCACGGGGCCGGAACGGGGCTCGGCCTGGCAATAGTCGCGGCCCTGATCGAACGAGTGGGAGGACGCCTCGAGGTCGACGCTCATCGACCGTCCGGTTTGATCGTCCGAATTCTGCTCCCGCGTCACGGCTCGAGCGGGTCCTTGTCCTAAGGGAGTGTTAGGAAACGCGAAACAGCTTGGTTCTGGCTGTGCTGGGGGTCACAGTAGAAGGACTTCGGTTGCCGTCACGCGTTCGGCGACCCACCCGCAAGCTATCTGTGGAAGGACCTGCCCATGGCCAACGAGGCCACTTCGACCGCTGGTTCGTCTCGTGCGAACCCGCCGGTCTCGTCTCCCGCAGCCACCCGTCGCGCCGTCTACAACACACTGCGTGGGTCGTCGGGCAACCTCGTCGAGTGGTACGACGTGTACGTCTACACCGTCTTCGCGACGTATTTCGAGAATCAGTTCTTCGATTCGGCGGACAAGAATTCGACCATCTACGTCTACGGGATCTTCGCGGTCACGTTCCTGATGCGTCCGGTCGGTTCGTGGTTCTTCGGACGCTACGCAGACCGGAACGGTCGCCGAGCCGCACTGACATTCAGCGTCTCGCTGATGGCGGCCTGCTCGATGGTCATTGCGTTCACCCCCGGCCGGGAGAGCATCGGTGTATGGGCCGCGGTCATTCTGATCTTGTGCCGTCTGGTGCAGGGCTTCGCCACCGGTGGTGAGTACGGAGCGTCGGCGACATACATGTCCGAGGCCGCCACTCGTGAGCGTCGCGGATTCTTCTCCTCGTTCCAGTACGTCACGCTGATCGGTGGCCACGTTCTGGCGCAGGTCACACTGCTGCTCATGCAGGTCTTCTTCCAGAGGGAGCAGATCGAGGACTTCGGTTGGCGCATAGCGTTCTTCATCGGTGGCGTCGCCGCAGTGGTTGTCTTCTGGCTGCGCCGCAGCATGGACGAGTCGTTGACGAAGGATCAGCTCGAGGCAGTTCGTAGCGGTGCCGATCAGGCGTCCGGATCTCTCAAGGAATTGGTCGGAAAGCATTGGCGCGCTCTGCTGATCTGTTTCATGGTGACCGCCGGTGGCACCATCGCGTTCTACACCTACAGCGTCAATGCACCCTCGATGATCAAGGCAGCGTACGAGGACCGCGGAATGACCGGTACCTGGATCAACCTGTTCGGGCTGATCTTCCTGATGTTGCTGCAGCCCATCGGCGGTTTGATCAGCGACAAGGTGGGACGCAAGCCTCTGCTCGTCTTCTTCGGCGTTGGCGGCGTGCTCTACACCTACGTGCTCATCACATACCTGCCGTCGGCGACGTCGGTGGTGCAGTCCTTGGCGCTGGTCTGCGTTGGCTACGTCATCCTCACCGGCTACACCTCGATCAACGCGATCGTCAAAGCGGAATTGTTCCCCTCGCACATCCGCGCATTGGGAGTCGGCCTCGGTTACGCGCTGGCGAACTCCGCGTTCGGTGGTACCGCTCCGTTGATCTACCAGGCCGCGAAGAACGGTGGGCACGTCGGGTGGTTCATCCTGTACGTGACCGTCGTCATCGGCATCTCGCTCCTGGTGTACATCTTCGTGCTGCGGAACAAGACCGAGACCGTCCTCGACAGGGAGCAGGGCAAGGCCTTCGCGTGACCTGTGACGACTTACAGTGAGTGACATGCTCCGGCCCGCTGCGTTGTTCTCTCGAAGAACAGCTCTGCGGGCCGGTGTCGTGTCGCTGACCGCAGTGGCCATGGGAGCCTGCGCCACGGACCCGCCGATGCAACTGCGCCTGGCGGCGGGCGAGGTGGGCGGCTTCTTCTGGGAGTTCTCCGGCCTGCTGTCCGACGCGGCTGCCGGAATGTCGGAGGTCGAGGTAGTGCCGCTCACGACATCCGGTTCTCTCGACAACCTCTACGCGTTGATCTCCGGTCGTGCCGAACTGGCGATGACGCTGATCGACGCCGCATACAGCCACCCGAGTACCGACCTGGCCGCGGTCGGATGTGTCTACGAGAACTACTTTCAGGTCGCTGTGCGGGCGGACTCGACCATCCTCGCAGCGAGTGATCTACGGGGACGACGAGTGAGTACCGGCGCGCCCGGATCGGGGGCGACGGTTCTCTCGCATCGGATCCTCGACGCGGCCGGCGTCTCGGGACCGGATGCAGTTCGTGAAGTTCAATTGTCGATGAAGGCGGCTGCGACCGCGTTGTCCGACAACGAGATCGACGCGGTGATGTGGGCGGGTGGATTGCCGACCCCGGCTTTCGCCGAGCCGCGCAGCGAGATCCGGTTGCTCGAACTGGGCAGTCTCGTTCCGAACCTGCGTCGGGCGTTCGGTACCGCGTACGAGGCGGTCCCGGTTCCGGCGAACGTGTACGGCTCGCACCCGGAGGTGACGACCGTCGGAATTCCGAATCTGCTGTTGGCCCACCCCGATGTGCCGAACCGAGTTGTCGCCGCACTGGTGAGCGTTCTGCTCGACCGATCGTCGGCCCTGGTTCCCGGGCAAGCGATCGGCAGCCAATTTCTCGACGCACGCTCACTGGTCATGACGGGCGGTATTCCTCTGCACCCCGGGGCCGAAGAGGAATACCGCGCTCGACACGGTTAGACGGCGGGCACTACCAGCTCACAACCTCGCTGCGAGTCGGTGGTACGCCGCGTTCCATCGGAGAGTCTGCTGGAACCCACGCGTCGTGGTGCCGGAATCGATGGCGAGCAGCTCGACACCGATCATGTCCGAGAATGCCTCCAGCACAGGCAGACCGATGGCGGTGCTCAACACCGTGTGGTGGGGTGCGCCTGCAGTCAACCACGATTCGGCCGACACCGACAGCGAGGGCTGCGGTTCCCACACTGCGCATGCCACGGGTAGTTTCGGCAGCGCCTCGTCGGGCTCGACCACGTCGATCACGTTGGCCGTCAATCGGAATCGCTCACCGACGTCGGACAGTCCGACGACGACGCCATGCCCCGGATCGGCGGTGAATCGCAGCCGCACCGGATCCTCGCGGCCGCCGATCGAGAGTGGATGAATTTCCAGTGTCGGGCGGGACGTCGTGATGGACGGGCACACCTCCAGCATGTGTGCACCGAGGATCTTCTCCTCACCGGGGACGAGGTGGTAGGTGTAGTCCTCCATGAAGGACGTACCGCCCTCCAGTCCCTCGGCCATGACCTTCATACCGCGCAACAACATCGACGTCTTCCAGTCGCCCTCGCCGCCGAAGCCGTAACCGTCGGCCATCAGTCGCTGCACCGCCAATCCCGGCAACTGACGCAGGCCGCCGAGGTCCTCGAAATTGGTGGTGAACGCCTTGAACCCGCCGTCGGTGAGGAACTGCCGCATTCCCGCTTCGACGCGTGCGCCGTAGCGGAGGGAGTCGTGACGAGCCCCGTCCTTGTCGAGGCTCGGTGCGATGTCGTAGAGCGACCGATACTCGTCGACGAGTTCCGAGACGGCCGACTCGCTGACGCTGTCGACAACGTCCACGAGATCGTTGACGCCGTAGGTGTTCACGGAGACGCCGAACCGCAGCTGCGCCTCCACCTTGTCGCCCTCGGTGACCGCGACGTCGCGCATGTTGTCGCCGAAGCGGGCCAGTTTCAGCGAACGCAATTCGGCCCGGCCGAGTGCCGCGCGCGCCCACTGCTCCGCCCGCGTCCGTACCGACGGATTGTCGACGTGGCCCGCGATGGTGGTGCGCAGTACGCCGACCCTGGACTCGATGTGCCCGAACTCGCGATCACCGTGCGCAGCCTGGTTCAGATTCATGAACTCCATGTCGATCGTGGACCAGGGCAACGACATTCCGGCCTGCGTGTGCAGGTGCAGCAGTGGAACATCGAGCGCGTCCAGGCCTGCGATCCACATCTTGGCCGGCGAGAAAGTGTGCATCCAGGTGACGACGCCGATGCAGTCCTCGGCGGCGTTGGCCTCGCGCATGCACCGCAGGATCGCGGACGCGTCGAGCAGCACCGGCTTCCAGACGACGGATACCGGTAGTGCGCCGTCGAGTTTGTCTGCGATCTCCCGTGATTGGACTGCCACCTGCTCGAGCGTCTCGGGACCGTAGAGGCCTTGACTGCCGGTGAGAAACCATACTTCGGACATGGAGAATGTACCTTCCGTGGAAAAATGTGGCGCTGATCAGCGCTGGCCGTAGACGTTCTGGTAGCGGTCGTAGAGTGCGTCGACCGACGCGCGGGGGATGGGAAGTGGTTGTCCCAGTTGATATGACAGGTGCACCGATCGGGCCACGTCCTCGCACATGACCGCCGCTTTCACCGCAGATCGGGCCGACGGGCCAACCGCGAAGACGCCGTGGTTCTGCATGAGTACTGCCGGAGAGCGGCTGTCTGCGAGGGTGTCGACGATGCCGCGCCCGATCGAGTCGTCGCCGATCACGGCGAACGGACCCACCGGAATGTCGCCGCCGAATTCGTCGGCGCACATCGTGGTCACGACCGGAATGGGTTCTCCTCGCGCGGCCCACGCCACCGCGTAGGGCGAATGAGTGTGCACCACACCGTTGATGTGGTCGAGGTGCCGATAGACGTATGCCTGCGCCTCGGTGTCCGAGGACGGCGCGTGGTCTCCTTCGACCACTCGACCGTGCAGATCGCACACCACCATGTTGCCCGGTGTCAGGTCGTCGTAGGAGACGCCGCTCGGCTTGATGACCATGAGGTCTCGACCGGGAACGCGCGCGGACACGTTGCCCGCCGTCCACACGACCAGTCCGTAGCGCACCAGTTCCGCATGCAGTGCGCACACGTCCTTGCGAATCTCCTCGACGACCTCGCGAACATCGTCGACAACTGTCATTTCGCTTCCAGCTTCCTCGTCAGGGCTGCGCGACGCAGTGATCGCAGCCGGCGCATGGTCGGTACGTCCCGACCGAAGCGATCGTGCAGTTCCAGGTAGATCTCGTACAGCCAGTCGTATGCCTTCGACCGGGACTCGTCCGGAACGAATGCACCGCGGCGAACCTTGCCCATCGATTTCGACGCCACCGGCACGTCCGGGTAACAGCCTGCGGCCACTGCCGCGTGGATGGCGGAGCCCAAGGCGGGGCCCTGCGCGGACGCGATGACGGACAGCGGCATTCGTAGCACGTCGGCGTAGATCTGCATCAGCAGTGGGTTGCGGGCCAGCCCTCCCGCCACGACGAATTCTTCGACGGGAACGCCGCTGCCGCGGAACGTCTCGACGATGACGCGGGTACCGAACGCCGTTGCCTCGAGCAGTGCGCGGTAGGTGTCCTCGGGCCGCGTCGCGAGCGTCGATCCGATGACCAGGCCGGACAGTTCGTGATCGACCAGGATCGACCGATTGCCGCTGTGCCAGTCGAGCGCGACCAGACCGTGCTCGCCCACCTCTTGGGCCGACGCGAGCCGCGTCAGGTATTCGTGCACGGACTCGCCTGCGGCAGTTGCCGCTTCGCTGTAGGACGCGGGAACTCCGGTGCGGGTGAACCACCCGAAGATGTCGCCGACCCCGCTCTGGCCGGCCTCGTACCCGTACGACCCCGCGACGATGCCGCCGTCGACGACGCCGCACATACCCGGAACGTCGTTCAACACGGTCGAACTCATGACGTGGCAGGTGGATGTTCCCATGATGGCGACCATGCGGCCCGATTCGACGGCACCCGCAGCCGGGGCCGTGACGTGGGCATCCACGTTTCCGACCGCGACGGCTATGCCCTCGGGCAATCCCGTCCATGCCGCCGCCTCGGCGGTCAACGTGCCTGCACGCGAGCCCAATTCGCCCAGCGGTTGGTCGAGCTTCTCGGCTACGAACCCACCGAACCCGGGCGCGAGCTCGGTGAGGAAATCGACGGAAGGGTACTTGCCGTCTTGATAGATGCCCTTGTATCCCGCGGTGCAGGCATTACGCACGTAGTTTCCGCACAGTTGCCAGACGATCCAGTCGGCCGCCTCGACCCACCGGTCCATGGCCTCGTAGATCTCGGCGTCCTCCTCGTGAATCTGCAGCGCCTTGGCGAATTCCCATTCCGAGGAGATCAAGCCGCCGTAGCGGGGGAGCCAGCTCTCGCCGCGTCGGGCGGCCAATTCGTTGATGCGGTCGGCCTGTCCCTGCGCCGCATGGTGTTTCCACAGTTTGACGTAGGCGTGTGGGCGATCGACGAACCGCGGGTCTTCGCTGAGCGGCGTGCCGTCCGCGTAGGTCGGCACCATGGTGCATGCGGTGAAGTCGGTCCCGATACCCACCACCTGCTCCGGCGCGATGCCCGCGGCGGCCATCGCAGCGGGGACGGCGCGGCGTAGGACGTCGCGATAGTCGTCCGGCACCTGCAGAGCCCACGCGTCGGGTAGTCGTACGGTACTGCCGGGCAGAGTCTCCTCGAGTACGGCGTGGCGGTATTCGTGTACGGCAGATGCAATTTCGGCACCATCGGACACACGGACGACTACGGCACGGCCGGAGAGAGTGCCGTAGTCCACTCCTACCGTGTAGCGGTCATTGGACATGCGATTCTCCTTGTTGCGGTGCAACGGTTGTGGTCGGTTTGGGTGCAGTGGTGCTGGACGATCGAACGACGAGTTCAGGATCGATGAGCGCCTCGGGTGCGGCAGTGTTGTCCAGTGCCGCGCGCAGGACGTCGATCGCGCGTCTGCCGACTTCGGTGAAGTCCTGGCGGACCGTCGTCAGTGGTGGGATCAGGAAAGCAGCCTCGGGGATGTCGTCGAATCCGACGACGGCGAACTCCTCGGGCACACGGCGGCCGCTCTCGTGGAAGGCGCGCAGCAAGCCGAGGGCCATCTGGTCGTTGGCGCAGAACGCGGCCGTGACGGTGTGGTCCTCGGCGAGGCGGAGCCCGTTCTCGTAGCCGCTGCGTGCGGACCAGTCGCCGCGCAGGACCGGTGTCCACGCCAGCCCGGCCTCGTCGAGCGCATCCTGCCACCCTTGTTCACGGCCGCGGGATTCGGTCCATCCCTGCGGTCCGGACAGATGCACGATGCGTTCGTGACCTGCCTCGATCAGGTGTCGGGTGGCCAATCGAGCGCCGCCGACCTGATCGATGCCCACGGTCCAGGTCGAGGTGGTGGGGTCACCTTCGACGACCACGACGGGAACGACGGACTCCTCGGATCGAGCCGCTGCCACAGCGTCGTCGGTGGCGGCGATCAACACGATGCCCTCGACGCCCTGGTCGTGCAGGTGATGCAGTGCGCCGACGAGTTCGTCGTGTGTCAGCGTTGCGAGACTGACTGCGCTGACGGAGAATCCGGCATCACGTGCCGCGCTCTGCACGGTGCGATGCGTGGTGCTCGGCCCCCAGAACCCGCCTTTGGAGCCGATGATTCCGATCGAGGCGGACCGTTTGGTGACCAGTGCCCTGGCGGCACGATTGGGACGATAGCCCAGTTGGTCGATGGCATTCTGTACCCGGTCGCGGGTTTCGGGGCGTAAGTTGTTCTGACCGTTGATGACCCGCGAGACCGTCTGATGGGATACCCCGGCCAATCGGGCGACGTCGGTCATGACCGGTGCCTTACCGTCGATCCCTGTGTTGGTCACCTCTTTCTCGCCGTCAGCAGACGTTGGGCGAGAACGAACACCAGGAGCAGCACTCCGATCGTGATTCGCGTCCACCACGAGCTCAGGGTTCCGTCGAAGGCGATGAAAGTCTGTATGGCACCGAGGATCAGGACTCCCACCAGCGAGCCGAGGACGTACCCGCGCCCGCCGGTGAGCAGCGTTCCGCCGATCACCACCGCGGCGATGGCGTCGAGCTCCATGCCGACGGCGTTGAGGCTGTAGCCCGACAGTGCGTAGAAGGAGAACAGTAGGCCGGCGAGCGCCGCGCAGAATCCGCTGATCGTGTAGACGCCGACTTTCACGGCCGCCACCTTGAGCCCCATCAGCAGCGCGGACGCCTCGTTGCCACCGATGCCGTAGACCGAACGTCCGAAACGAGTGCAGGCCAACACGTATGCAGCAATCGCCACCGTGGCCAGCGCGATCACCACGCTCCAGGTGATGGTGTAGCCGCCGGGAAGTTCGATGACGGCGAATGCGATCGAGGAGAACGTGTCGTCGGTGATCGGGATCGACTCGACACCGATCATGTAGCACAGGCCCCGGGCGAGGAACATCCCCGCGAGTGTGGCGACGAACGGCTGAATCTGCAGATAGTGGATGAGGGCACCCATGACGGTGCCGAGCACGGCACCGCACAGCAACACCACGGCCATGACCAGCAGCGGTGGCCAGCCCAATTGCAGTGTGCGCGCGGCGATCATCGTCGAGAGTGCGACGACGGACCCGACGGAGAGATCGATTCCGCCGGTGAGGATGACGAAGGTCATCCCTACCGCGAGGACGATGAGGAACGAGTTGTCGATCAGCAGTGACAGGAACACCTGTGGATCGGCGAAGCCGCTGTAGCGGAATTCGCCGAGTCCGAACAGACCGACGAACAGCGCGAACGTGGCGATGACCGGCAGAAACCGAGACGGTGGGGAGTACCGCTTCACGCGGTCCCAGGTCGAGGGCGCGGGGCCCGGTGCTGCCGCGGTAGTCGTGGGGGGAGCAGTCATGAGGTCGCTCACGGTCGTACCGCCTTGGTGGAGTCGGTGCGGAACCACGTCCGCAGTGATGCGCGGGCTCGTGGTGATTGCAACAGGCAGACCACGATGATGACGACCGCTTTGAACAGGTAGTTGGCCTCGGAGGGGATACCGACATTGGTGATGGTGCGCGTGAGTGTGCCGATGAGCAGGGCACCGACGACGGTGCCGGCGATGGAGAATCGACCACCGGTCAGAGCAGTGCCGCCGATGACGACAGCGAGGATGGCGTCGAGCTCGATCCACTGGCCCAGACTGTTCGCGTTCACCGAGTTGGTGTTCGCAGCGATGATCAGACCAGCCATTCCCGAGCACACCGCGGCGAACACATAGACCGTCCAGACGATCGTCCGCGACTGGACGCCTGCCAATCTGCTTGCCTCCGGGTTGATTCCGACGGCTTCGACGAGCATCCCCAGTGCGGTCCGCCGGGTCAACAGTGCGGTTGCTGCCACGACCACGAGGGCGATGATCAGTGCCAGTGGAAGTCCGAGAAGCGTGCCCGACGCGAGCGTGCTGAAGGCCGGGTTGTTGACTGTCGTGATGTTTCCGTCGGTGATCAACATGGCCAGGCCACGTCCGGCGACCATCAGAATGAGCGTCGCGATGATGGGTTGAATCCCGAAGACCGACACCAGAAGGCCGTTCCACAGACCCAGCAGCAGACATACTCCCAGTGCCCAGACGACAGCCATGATCATCGTCGTGGTGGCACCCTCGTCCGGTGCCGCGACGATGCGAGTACACGCAACGGCGGCAGCGATGACTGCCACTGCGCCCACGGAGAGGTCGATGCCGCGGGTTGCCACCACCAGCGTCATGCCGACGGCCACCAGAATGAGCGGCGCGGAGTTGCGTGCGATATCGACGATGTTTCCGAACAGGCCACCGTTCTCGATTCGAATGTCGAGGAAGTCCGGTGTCACAACGACATTGACGACGATCAGAGCTATCAGAGCCAGCAGCGGCCAGACGACCGGCTGGGCGAGGGCGGCACGTGCGCGAGCGGGCGCGCCGGCCGGTGGTTCGAGGGTTTCGGTCATGATGCGACATTCCTGTCGGTGGTCGAAGTGGCGGCCGCGACGGGTTCGTCGGTGCGCACCCCGGCTGCGATGGTGGCGAGCACGTCGCCGACCGACACACCGTCGTTGATACGTTCGTCGATCTTGCGGTGATCTCGCATGACCACGATGCGGTCACTGAGGCGCAGGATCTCTTCGAGCTCGGCGGAGATGAACACCACCGACATTCCGCGCGCGGCCAGATCGGCCACCAGGGTTTGGATCTGCGCTTTGGCACCGATGTCGATTCCGCGTGTCGGTTCGTCCAGAATCAGAAGTTCGGGTTCGGTGATGAGCCAGCGGGCGAGGAGCACCTTCTGTTGGTTGCCGCCGGACAGGTTGCGCATCAACGCGTTCGGATCGGCGGGCCTGATGTCGAGTGCAGAGATGTACTGCTTGACGAGCTTGGTGCGGGTGGCACGGGGGATGGGACGAAGCCATCCACGCTTGGCCTGCAGAGCGAGCAGCATGTTGTCGGCCACCGTCAGATCGGCCACCACACCGTCGGCCTTGCGATCCTCGCTGGTGAGGGCGATGCGCTGATCGGCGGCCTGGCGTGGACTGCGAATGCGGTGCTTGGTCGCATGCACTTCGATCGATCCCGAGTCCGATCTATCGGCTCCACCGAGCAGGCGAGCAAGCTCGGTACGGCCGGACCCGAGCAGACCGGCGATGCCGACGACCTGTCCCGCATGAAGACGCAGATCGGTTGCTTCCAGTGCGCCCTTGCGTCCGATGCCCAATACTTCCACGACGGGCGTCTGTTCGTCGGAAACCATGACCGGCTCGCGGCTGTCGAGTTCGCGCAAGGTGTCCAGTTCCCGACCGATCATCAACTCGACCAGCTCGAACTGCGGAGTGTCGGCGACCAGGCGCTCGGAGACGAGCTTTCCGTTGCGCAGGATCGTCATTCGGTCGGAGATCCGGTAGATCTGGTCGAGGAAGTGCGACACGAAGACGATCGAGGTTCCGTCTTCCCTCAGCCGTTCGATGACGGAGTACAGGGTTTCGACCTCGTCCTTGTCCAGACTCGAGGTCGGCTCGTCCAGGATGAGTACGCGGGTGTCGACATCGACTGCACGGGCGATGGCGACGAGCTGTTGCACGGCGATCGGATGGTCCCCGAGGACCGACGACGGCTCGATGTCGAGCCCCAGCCGGTCGAGAGTCGTTCTGGCACGGCGGTTCATCGCTCGCGTGTCGATACCGCCGATGGCCCCCAACAGTTTTCCGGGTAGGCGTCGGGGCTCGCGGCCCAGGAGCATGTTCTCTGCGACAGTCAGATTCGGAAGTAGGTTCACTTCCTGGTAGACGGTGCTGATACCTGCAGCCTGGGCCGCGCTCGGCGTCGCGAACTCGTGTTCGGTTCCGTCGATCGTGACCGTTCCGCTGTCGATCGAGTAGACCCCGGTCAGTGCCTTGATCAACGTCGATTTACCGGCACCGTTCTCACCCATCAGCGAATGCACCTCGCCGGGGAAGAGCCGCAACGACACCCCGTCGAGGGCTCGGACGGCACCGAAGGTGATCGAGATTACTTTCATCTCCACGAGCGGAGTCGGCTCTGTGCTGGGGATCGGCTCCGCGGTGAGAACGGTGTCGGTACGCATGCGTCGACTCTCAGTACTGGCGGTCGGCGAGTACTGCTGCCGCCTGGTCGGGCGTGAAGGTGGTCTCCTCGGTGACGACCCTCTTGGGAACGTCCTCGCCCTTGACGACCTTGTCCGTGAGCTCCATCAGCTGCGGTCCGAGAAGTGGGTTGCACTCGACGATGAAGTCGATCTTCTTGTCCGCCAGTGCTTGCATTCCGTCCTTGACGGCGTCGACGGTGATGATCTTGATGTCTTTTCCGGGTACCAGCCCGGCTGCTTCGATGGCTTGGATTGCGCCCAGGCCCATGTCGTCGTTCTGGGCGAAGACGACGTCGATCTGGCCTCGGTTGGAGTTGAGGAACGACTCCATCACCTGCTTGCCGCCGTCACGAGTGAAATCGCCGGTCTGTGAAGCGGTGATCGCGATGTTCGACTGGCCCCCGATGGCGTCGCGGAATCCCTCGGCCCGGTCGATGGCGGGAGCGGCTCCGGTGGTTCCCTGCAGTTCGACCACGTTGATCTTTCCGTCGCCGGTGGTGTCCGCAGTGGCGCTGTTCTGCACCAGCCAATCGCCTGCCTTCTTGCCCTCTTCCACGAAATCGGAGCCGAGGAACGTGGCATACAGCGAATCGTCGGTGGTGTCGACGGAGCGGTCGGTGAGGATCACCGGGATGTTCGCGCGCTTGGCTTCCTGGAGGACCGGCTCCCATCCCGTCTCGACGACGGGGCTGAAAGCGATGACGTCGACCTTCTGCTGGATGTAGGTGCGAATCGCCTTGATCTGGTTTTCCTGCTTCTGCTGAGCGTCGGAGAACTTCAACTCCATGCCGGCAGCGCTGGCCGCGTCCTGGATGGAGATGGTGTTGGCCGTGCGCCATCCGCTCTCGGCACCGACCTGGGAAAAGCCCAGCACCGTTGCGCCGTCACCGCCGCCGGACGCGTCGCCGCCGCCTCCGCTACTACACGCACTCAGGACGATCGCACCACTCAAAATGAGCGCGCTCGCCGCAAAAATTGTCTTCGACGCCATGGTGATCTCCTCAATGTCGCCACTCCACTGTGACGTGTGCAACACAGTGTGAGCGTTAACATCGGGCCGCGTCAAGACTTGACACGTTTGAATTCCAAAATTTTGTGAGCGCTCACTCAAGCGTGAAGTGCAGAAAATCTCCACTCGATCACGGACCGGTACGTCTGGCCCGGTCGCAGCACCGCAGAGGGAAAGTTCGGGTGATTCGGTGAATCGGGGAACAGCTGGGGTTCGAGTGCGATGCCGTCGCCTTGGCGCAGCATCGAGCCGCGTCGAGACACATCGCTGCCGTCCAGGAAGTTGCCTGTGTAGACCTGCACTCCGGGCTGATCGGTCCACAATTCCAGTGTCGTTCGACTGCGTTCGGAGCTCAGGATCGCCGCACGCCGAAGCCCCGTACCGTCGACGACCAAGTTGTGGTCGACACCCCGGGCGGTCAGCAACTGCGGATGAGTGGCTCGGGCCAGGTCTCCGACTCGTCCGGGCCTGCGCAGATCCAGCGCGGTGCCGTCGACGGATTCGATGGCACCGGTCGGGATTCCCTCGGTGTCGACCGGGGTGTACGTCGAGGCGAACACCTGCAGGGTGTGATTGTCGATGCCATGGCCGTCGAGGTCGAAATATGCGTGCGACGTCAGGTTCACCACCGTCGGCGCGGTGGTCGTTGCCGTCGACTCCAACCGCACGCGATCGGGCGTGACGGAGAACTGGGCCCGCGCACGGACTTCGCCCGGGTAGCCCTGATCGCCGTCGGGGCTGATCAACTCGAATTCGACCGAATCCGTCGATCGGCCGACCACTGTCCAGTGTCGTGAGTCGAAGCCGTCGGTTCCGCCGTGCAGATGGTTGGTGCCGTCGTTGATCGTCAGTTGCACCGCTTGCCCGTCGATCTCGAACCGGCCGTCCTCGATCCGGTTCGCGTACCGGCCGACGGTGGAGCCGAAATAGGCGGTGGACGAACGAAGCTCACGCTCGCCCGCCACGCCGACGAGAACGTCGCGGCGCTCGCCGTCTCCTCCGGTCACCGACATTCGTTGCAGGGTCGCGCCGTAGGGGAGTACCTCCACCTCCACCCCGGGCGAACGTCCGATGGTGATGGTCTCGTTGTGATCGTCGTCGGTGGGCACCGGTCGACGATAGCTCCGGGGAGTGAGATCGGTCCCCGGATTGCTTCGTGCGGCGGGCGACGCACCGTGTATTCGTAGGTGCGCATACTATGGTGTGATGCAGGCCACGTCACTGCGCATTGATCGTCTCGATGAGATGAAAATAGCTATCGCGCAGTCGATCTCGGTCTGTCGAACGCAGCCGGACACCGTCGAACAGGAGAAATCGTGGCAGGCAACAGAGCAGTGACGTACGCCGGACCAGGCAGTGTAGAGGTTCAGGACATCGCTTTTCCGGGCCTGGAATTGACCGATGGCCCCGGCGTGAATCCGGCCAATGTCGGCCGCAAATGCGAACACGGCGTGATCCTGAAGGTCGTCTCGACCAACATCTGCGGCAGCGACCAGCACATGGTCCGTGGACGCACGACGGCACCCGAGGGTCTGGTGTTGGGCCACGAGATCACCGGCGAGATCGTCGAGGTCGGACGAGACGTCGAATTCTTGAAGGTCGGCGACATCTGCTCCGTTCCGTTCAACATCGCCTGCGGACGGTGCCGAAACTGCAAGGAGCGCAAGACCGGTATCTGCCTCAACGTCAACCCGGATCGACCCGGTTCTGCGTTCGGTTACGTGGACATGGGCGGATGGGTGGGCGGCCAGGCCGAATACGTCATGGCACCGTACGCGGACTTCAATCTGCTGAAGTTCCCCGACCGGGATCAGGCGATGGAGAAGATCCTGGACTTGACCATGCTCTCCGACATCTTCCCGACCGGATATCACGGCGCGGTCACCGCGGGAGTGAAACCCGGTGCGACGGTGTACATCGCGGGTGCGGGCCCGGTCGGTCTGGCGGCCGCGGTCGGCGCACAATTGCTGGGCGCGTCGGTGGTGATCGTCGGCGACATGAACGCCGACAGGCTGGCGCAGGCACGAACGTTCGGCTGCGAGACCGTCGACGTGGGCAAGGGCGCGCCGCAAGATCAGATCGAACAGATCCTCGGTGTCCCGGAGGTCGACGCTGCGGTGGACGCGGTGGGATTCGAGGCTCGCGGCCACGGCGGAGACTCGTCCCACGAAGCACCGGCCACGGTGCTCAATTCGCTGATGGACATCACCACCGCGGGCGGTGGCATCGGAATTCCCGGGCTCTACGTCACCGGTGATCCGGGCGGCGTGGACGAGGCCGCACAACGTGGCGCTCTCTCGCTCAGCCTCGGCACCGGTTGGGCGAAGTCGCTCTCGTTCGCCACCGGGCAGTGCCCGGTGATGAGCTATCACCGAGAACTGATGAATGCCATTCTCAAAGAACGAGTCTCGATTGCGAAAGCGGTGAACGCAACGGTCATCACTCTCGACGACGCACCACGCGGCTACCGGGAATTCGACAGCGGAGTCGCTCAGAAATTCGTCATCGACCCGCACGGCATGATCTCGAGCTGACGGCGTTCGGCCCAGCACTCGTTCGAGCCACCGACGTCTCGAAACGCGAGGGTGGCTCGAACGACTGCTGCGCCGAGTCCGGCACCTGTTCGAGCCACCTATGCTGGGATGATGTTCCTCCTCTTCGGTTTCGGCAGCAAGCGCAAACACGTCGGCCCTGGCGCAACGCGAAACTGCCCGCGGTGCCACAACACGACCCAGTGGGCGAGAATGAAGCAGTACCAGCAATTCACGCTGTTCTTCGTCCCGGTTGCGCGGTGGAAACGCGTCGAGTTCGAGGAATGCGGGATCTGCGGGGCTGGGGTGTCGATCTGAACGGGCTCGCGCGCCCGTGACGGTGCGGGCGCGCGAACCATCCGGCAGACCGTCGCTCACGCAGGAGCCAGCACCACCACCGAATTGTGTCCTCCCATTCCCAGTGAGGATTTCATCGTCAGACCTGGCTCGGCTGCGGTGAATCCGTCGAGCAACTGCGGGTGTCCGTCGGAGACCTGTGGGGCCGCAGGAACCAGTCCGCGATCGAATCCCATGACGGCAGAGATGGTTTCGACGGCCGACGCCGCGCCTTGGCAATGCCCGGTGAGCGGCTTCACCGAATACACCTGCGCGTGTGAGCCGAGCACCGTCTCCAGCATTTCCGTTTCTGCGGCATCGCACTGAGCGGTGCCTGGCCCGTGCGCATTGAGGTAGCGCACCTGGCGCGCCGTGGCACCGGCGTCCGTCAAGGCGGCTTCGAAGCAGTCTCGTACCTGCGTCAGGGCCGGGTCGATGGACGTCGCGTGGAACGCGTCGTGAGTCATCGAACCGCCCAGTACCCGCGCGTACGCAGCATCGCTACGGTTGGTGAGTACGAAAGCTGTTGCTGCTTCGCCCATTCCGAACCCACGACTACCTTCCTGGAACGGTCGGCAGCCCTCCTGAGGTTCCACGTCGACCACCCCGACGCCGAGCGCGACGAAATGGTCGATGTTCTCCGGCGTCAGAGACAGGTCGGTGGCGACGAAGACGACGTCGTCGACGAAGCCGGTATCGAGCCACATCTTGGCGGTGAGAAGGCCGGCGTTGCCCGACGCGCACATGGCCGAGACGTTCATCGCCGGGCCGTGAAAGCCGTGCTCCTGCATCAGCAGTGATACCGGGGTCGACGGCATCAGCGTCAGGTAGTCGCGCACCCGCCGCACACCGCCGTCCTCCAGATAGAAGTTGCGCCACTCGTCCACTTCACCCAGGACGACCGCATGGACCAGACCGACCCGCCGACCGGGACGCCAGCCACGAGCGAGTGCGTCGTCGATGGCCTCGCGTGCGGCGCCGCGCAGTGCGCGGCCGAAGCGGCTGGTGCCGTCGTCGGTCTGCCCGCCGTCGGGCACTTTGGCAAGCCACACCGGGTTGCGGCCCGGGTGTGACCGGTTGTGGTGCAAGGTGGCGGCAGCCTTACCGCTGGCCAGACCGGTCCACAATGCGGCCGTACCCCAGCCGTAGCCGGACACTGCGCCGATCCCACTGATGTCGATGCCGTGAGATGTCATGATCGATTCTCGTTCCTTCTCGAGTTGTACGAGCCGTTTTCGGCTGGTTCCTCGATTTAGCCCCGCAAACAAGCACTGGGTCCAGTCGGAAAACGGACATAAGCATCGAACCGTGCAGAAGATTCCGGCTCGGCCCACAAAAGTGGTTGAATCGAGTGTCGACAGACCGCCTACGAACGCGAGGACCGCAGATGGCCCCAGGGGAGCGCGACGTCGTCGGCGACCCCGAAGCCGATCCCGGGTCGCCCGGTCTCGCAGATCGTTATCGGGTTCTGATCGAACACTCGCCCGACGCGATCGTCGTCCACAGGCGAGGCAACCTTGTCTACGTCAACCCTGCGGGGCTCCGGTATCTGCGCGCCGACAGTCTCGGTGCGGTGGTGGGCCGTCCGATCACCGACTTCATCGCGGCCGCGTCGATCGGGCCGATGCTCGAGCGCATCGCCGCCCTGGACGTGCACGGAACCGCCAGTTCGGCCTCCGAGGCGGAGGTACTCGCCCTCGATGGATCGACTCTGACCATGGAGGCGGTCTCGGTCCGCACGGTGTGGAACGGAGAACCTGCATTTCAGGTCATCCTTCGCGACCTCACCGAACACAAGGCCGCACAGAAGGCGCTGCACTATCAAGCCGCGTTGGTCGAGCACGTCAGCGACGCCATCGTGGGGGTGTCCTCCGACGGGGTCGTGTCCAGTTGGAATCCTGCCGCGGAGTCGGTCTACGGACGGCGCGCAGCAGATGTGCTCGGCCTCTCCGTATCGAATGCGGTGGGGGTGCCCTGCGACCCGGTGGCCATTCTCGCGGCCGGCGGTCGGCTGTGGGACTCGCATCTGCGCGCGGACGGGACGGCGTTGGCGATGGTGGTCGCCGCGGCCCAGATGCCCGACGGGTACGTGTTGGTCTGCGCCGACCAGAGTGCCGTCCGCCGGGCCGAGGAGCATTACACCGCCGTGGTGGAATCGCTGGAGGCAGGTGTCGTCGTACTCGACCACGCCGGTCGCATCACGTCGGCGAACCTCGCGGCGAAGACGATCCTCGACATCAAGGTGGGATCGGCGACGACGGGACAGTCCGCTGTGCTGCCGTTCCGGGTGTACGGCACCGATCAGCAACCCATTCGGCGACTCGAGCACCCCGTGGCCGTCACCGGCAGAACCGGGAAGCCGAGCCAGTCGGTGATCGGAGTCGAACGTCGTCGGGACGGACGACATTTCTGGCTGTCTCTGACTGCGACCATGCTCAACTTCGGCGGCCCGTCACCCTCGATCGTGGCAACGTTCGTCGACGTCACCGATGCCTATCGGACGAGCATGAAGCTCGAACACGCTGCAACACACGACGACCTCACCGGGCTTCCCAATCGCCCGCTGATTCTGGCGCGGCTCGACCAGGAGCTGTCCCGGTCGAGTCGGGAGGATGCCATGGCGGTGTTGTTCATCGACCTCGACAACTTCAAGACCATCAACGACCTGCACGGACATACGGTCGGTGATGCCGTACTCGGTATCGTGGCCGCGCGCTTGACGCGGGCTCTGCCGGACGACGCATTCGTCGGACGCATCGGCGGTGACGAATTCGTGGCTGTGGTGCCGTGCAGTGTGGGGTCGGAGGCGGACGACGTCCGGGCGGAACTCGCAACCCCGATCACGACGGCAGACCGAGAACTGACGGTGACCGCCAGTATCGGTTGCGTGACCGTCGGCAGTGGTGATCCTCGCACTGCCTTGGACATTCTCGACGATGCCGACCACGAGATGTATCAGGCCAAGCCGGTGTCGCAATACTCGGCGCAGTCGTAGCGTTCGGTAACGAACAGGCACGACTGTGCACTGTTGTTACTCGTGGGGCTCGTGCGTCGTACATACTTCAGCGGTGATCAGGACCCTGCGCAAGCACGCCCTCGCCATTCCCATGACGCTCGTCGCCGCCGTCGGACTGCTGTTCGGCGCAGCAGGTACGGGTAGCGCTGCGCCTGCGGTCACGTACACCATGGTGGCCTTCAGCAACGACAGTGATCGCAACATGGACGTGTACCAGTCCAGCAACGGAACGGACTTCACCACGGTCGAGACTGCCGCGTACACGCCGCCCTCCGGTGTGGTTCGTGACTCCAGCATCTTTCGAGCCGCCGACGGTATGTACTACGTGACATATACGACGGGCGGCGGCGCGGAAATCGGCTTTGCGCGCAGCGCAAATCGGGTGGATTGGGAATTCTTGCAGAACCTTCCGATCCCGTTCTGCTGTCTGCTTCTGCCCGGGACCGGGGCGGGTACCGGCTCGGCCGGGTCCTCGGAACTCCCGTCTCTGTCCCCGTTCACCACCAAGGCGTGGGCACCGGAGTGGTTCGTCGAGGGCGACCGCGTCAGCATCATCGTGTCGTTGTCTGCCGGCGGAGGGTTCGTGCCGTATCTCATGACGGCGACCGATCCCGGCCTGACGACGTGGAGTTCGCCGGTTCCGTTGGTGGGAATCGTCAACGACCACATCGACACCACGGTGGTGAAGGACGGGTCGATCTACCACGCATTCACCAAAGGTGAGAGCAACAAGGTCATCGAACACTGGATCGCGCCCGCTCTGGGCGGTCCCTACGTTCGGGACCTCACCTTCCGCGATTTCGGTCCCTTCAAGGAAGGGCCCGCCGTCGTCGAGTTGCCCGACGGCACCTGGCGGTTGTACTACGACGACTACACGAACCAGAAGTACTTCTACTCCGACAGCGCCGACCTGAGCGGCTGGTCCGCACCTCAGGAGCTTCCGGCGCTGTCCGGAATCGTTCGCCACATCGGCATCATGAGAGAAGCTGCGTAGCAACAGTATTGCGGTCAGGCCTCCGACAGTGCTCGGAGGCCGGCCGCGATGAATTCTCCAGTTGCTTCGGCGGCGTTGCGTGCTCCGGCACCGGTATCGGAGCCCGACAGTGCGCGGTGGGTGATGCCCTCACCGATCACACCGAGCTTGAAGTTGGCCAACGCCACATAGAAGCCCCAGTTGTCCACCTCGCGGCCCGATCGAACAGCGTACTGCTGCACCAGATCCGCCGCCGAGGGGTAGCGGTCGCTCGTCCAGGCTGCGTCGGCACCGAGAACGGCATCGAACACGGGTTGCCGGTACACGCACATCAGCGCCACATCGGTCAACGGATCGCCGAGTGTGGACATCTCCCAGTCCACCACGGCTGCAACAGAACTCACGTCCTCGGCATCGAGAATAGTGTTGTCGACTCGGAAATCGCCGTGCACGATGGACGCCGCCGATCCGGTGGGCACCGCAGCTTCGAGGGCCCGGTGAAGTCGGTCGACGTCGGGTAGCTCCCGTGTCTTCACCGTCTGCCACTGACGCGCCCACGTGGCGACCTGACGAGCAACGAAACCATCGGGGCGACCGAACTTTTCGAGACCCACGGCCGCAGGATCGACGGCATGCAGCTCGGCGAGCACCCGCACCAATTCGGCGGCGTTGTCTGTGACCTGCTCGTCGGTCAGATCGCGCAGATCCTCGCGTGTGCGCACGACGTGCCCGGGAACGAAACGGACCACCGTCATCGGAGCACCGAGTACGTCACCTTCTCGGTCGAAGGCCACGGTCTCGGCCACCGGCACCGCGGTGGACGCGAGCGCGTCGGTCACTGCCCACTCCCTGGCCATGTCGTGCGCCGACGGGGTCAGGCCACTGGTCGGGGGCCGACGAACCACCCACGTCGAGGTGTCGTCGTACACCTTGTACGTCAGGTTGGAGCGACCGCCGCTGATCATCTCGACCGTCAGCTCACCGTCGACATCAATGCCCTCGGCACGCAGGAATCGTTCCAGAGCAACGCGGTTCATGCCCGGTAGGTCGCTCATGACTGCTCCTGTGCGGCGCGCTTCGCTGCCCCGACCGCTCGTTTTGCGATGGCCCAGCGATGCACTTCCGACGGGCCGTCGTAGACCCGGAACGGACGTACTTCGCGCGAAAGCCGTGCCAGTGGCAGGTCGTCCGATACCCCGAGCCCGCCGCACATCTGGATGCTGCGATCCACGATGCGAAAGATGGCCTCGGCTGCGAACGTCTTGGCGATGGAGGTTTCGTTGCTCGCGTGGCCGCCGCGATCCAGCTCGAAGCAGGCCTTGATCAAGAGGGCACGCGATGCGGCGATGTCGATCTCGTTGTCGGCGACCATCTTCTGGATCATGCCGAGATCGCCGAGCTTGCCGCCGAACCCTTCGCGCTGGGCCACCTGGGCGACGGCGATGTCGTGCGCCCGTCTCGAGGCTCCGAGCCACCGCATCACGTGGGTCATGCGGGCGGGTCCCAATCGCACCTGGGCGTAGGCGAAGCCCTCGTCGACGGCCCCGAGAACGTTCTCGTCTGGCACGAAGACGTTCTCGAAGAACACCTCGCAGTGCCCGCCGATCATGGCTTTGTCCAGGGTGCCGATATGACGGCCGACCGTGATGCCCGGTGTGTCGGCCGGGGCCAGGAACATCGTGGCTCCGCCTCGGTCACCCGGCTTTCCGGATGTACGGGCCATGATGATGAAGAACCCTGCGCCGTCGGCTCCGGTGATGAACCACTTGTGTCCGTTGATCTTCCATCCACCGTCGGTCCGTTCGGCCGCAGTGGTGAGGGCAGAGGGATCGGAGCCGGCACCCGGTGCCGGCTCGGTCATCGCGAATGCAGATCGTTGATCGCCGCGGGCGAGAGGGGCGAGGAATTGATCCTTCTGTGCCGGCGATGCGATGTGCGCCAGCATGTGGACGTTGCCCTCGTCGGGTGCGCCGAGATTGAGTGCGATGGGGCCGAACAGGGAGTAGCCCGCTTCCTCGAACACCGGTGCGCGGTCGCTCATCGACAGACCGTGCCCACCGTATTCGACGGGTGCGTGCGGTGCGAACACGCCCGCTTCCTTGGCTGCGGACTGCATCTCGACCCGGAGGCCGTCGCCGCCTGCGTCGGCGATATTGCCCAGAAATCGATCCTCGATCGGGAGCACGTATTCGCGAGTGAACGTACGCGTTCGGTCGATCAGCTTCTCGACGTCTGCGTCGAAGGTGAGGTCGATGGCCATTCTGCACTCCCTGGTCGATACCGACCGAACACTCGCTCGGTCTCTTGAAGACTGGCATACACGCAGGTTTCGGTCAAGGAACTCACGTCCTCTGTACAGTGCCTCGGCCGGTAGCAGCACCGACCGTTCGGCGTGCGATATCGAGGTACACCTCGACCAGTTCGGCCGGCGTCAGCGGGCCATCGGGTCGGTACCAGGTGGCCACTCCGATGCACATCGTGGTGACGGCCCGGCTGGCATCCGCGGGGTGCGGGGTGTCGAAGACCCCGGACTCGACTCCGTCGGTGACGATGGCGTCGAGCAGTCGTTGCTCTTCGTCGCGCTTGGCGATGTAGGCGGTGCGGTTGGCCGGCTCGAGACTGCGAATCTCGGTGGAGCACACGAACGCGGCATCGCGGCGATGGATATGGAACAGCAGCAAGGACTCCACCACCGCGTCGAATCGGTCCTTCGGCGACGAACCGGCCCCGTCCATGGCCGATCGAGTCCGGTGCAACAGTTCGTCCATCGACGCATTCATGATGCCGACCAGGAGGGCCTGCTTCGACGGAAAGTGGTGATACAGACCGGGAACCGACAAGCCGGCACCCGCGGCGATCTGCCGCACCGACGTGCCGTGGTAGCCCTGCTCGACGAAGATGCGCAAGGCCGACGCCAGCGCTGGGGACAGTGCTGCGCCCTCGTATGTTCGCCAGTCGCCGATCGAGGTCATGCGATCACCGTAGAGGGCAGAGCGAACTGGGCCGGGCGTTCGCACCGGGTTGACACCAAAGTTGTGATCCGCAACACTAGCGAGACAGCAGACCGAGCGAGTGTTCGGTCGGTCCACGTGGGCCGAAAGTCTGCTCGAGCGGAAGGGCCGTTCATGACCCTCGACAGCGCGACCGGGCCTGCGACTGTTCTCGACGCCTGGCGTAGCCGAGTCGCCGACACCCCGGACCGGCCGGCGCTGGCGTACTTCGACGCCGTGCTCACGGTGCGCGAGGTGGACGAGGCGTCCGATGCACTTGCCGCCGCACTGTTCGATCGAGGAGTGTCACAGGGCGATCGCGTCGGCATCTATCTGCAGAACATTCCGCAGTACGCCTTGACGTTCCTCGCGTTGTGGAAGATCGGGGCGGTCGCGTTGATCCTCAACCCGATGTACCGCAACCGTGAACTTCGCACCTTGATCGACGATGCAGAACCTGTCGCGCTCGTCTGCGACGAACACGATCTCGATTCTGTGGGGGCGACGTTGCGCGGCAGTTCGATTCGACTGCTCGTGAGCACCAGCGGACTGGACCTGCAGACACGCGACGACCCACGAGTCTTTGCGTCGACGTCACGCGTGACACCCCGGCCCGACGACGATCTGATGGGTCTGATCGACCGCTACCGTGGTCGATCTTTCCCCGAAATCGATCCCGAGCCGGACGATCTGGCGCTACTGGCCTATACGTCAGGAACCACGGGTCCGCCGAAAGGCGCGCAGATCTCGCACGCGAACGCCTTCGCGACTGCCCTCGATTTCGGGGAACGGGCCGGTCTCGACGACGGCGACGTCGTGTTTGCCGTCGCACCGCTGTTTCACGTCACCGGCGCGATGCTCGACGCGGCGGTGGCCCTGATCCGCGACTGCATGCTCGTGTTCGCGCATCGTTTCGACGCGGCAGTCACTCTCGACGCTGTCGTCGAGCATCGCGTCACCTACACCATCGGTTCGATCACGGTGTTCAACGCGATCTCCGCAACCGAGGGTGCGACGAGGGCCCACTTCGAGTCGGTGAGGGCGTTGTATTCCGGAGGCGCACCTATTCCGCCCGCCACCGTCGCCGCGTTCGAGTCCCAATTCGGTTGCTACATCCACAACGCATACGGGATGACCGAAACCACGGCGGGAGTCATTGCCGTGCCACCTGGCGTGCGCGCGCCGGTGGACGCGGCCAGCGGTTCACTGTCCGTCGGGTTGCCTCTTCCGCGCGTGACGTTACGAACGCTCGACCCTTCGGGCCGGCCGACACCCCCAGGACTTGCAGGGGAACTGGAGATCTCGGGTCCGCAGGTGGTGTCGGGCTACTGGCGCAATCCGGACGCGTCCGAGTCGACGATGCCAGAGGGACGTCTGCGCACAGGCGACGTGGCGATCATCGACGAACACGGCTGGGTGTATCTCGTCGACCGGCTCAAGGACCAGATCAACGTGTCGGGATACAAAGTGTGGCCCCGAGAGGTCGAAGATGCACTCTACGAACATTCAGCGGTGTTCGAGGCCGCTGTGGTGGGCAGGCCGGATGACTATCAAGGGGAATCGGTGGTTGCGTACGTGTCACTCCGGCGCGACGCTACCACGACGCCGGATGAACTGATGGCCTTCGCGCGTGAACGACTGGCCGCGTACAAGCGTCCGAAATCCATCCACATCATCGACGAACTTCCCAAAACCCAAACCGGGAAGATTCGACGTGCAGCACTCAAACCTGTTCCTGTGAAAAAAAATTCGATCGAAAGTGGCACTCCATGACTGTCGGATCATCGCACGACACCCGCTCGACACCGGATATTTCCTCACGGAAGAAATCGTTGTTCGCCAGCACGATAGGCAACGTACTCGAATGGTACGAGTGGAGTGCCTATGCAGTGTTCGCGCCGTTCATTGCGGCGGCCATGTTCAGCCAGGCCGATCCTGTCTCGGCATTGCTGTCCACGCTTGCGGTGTTCGCCGTCGGATTCCTGATGCGGCCTCTCGGCGGCATCGTGTTCGGACGCATCGCGGACAAGAAGGGCCGCAAGTTCGTTCTTGTCACCACGATGCTGATGATGGCAACCGGCAGCTTGCTGATCGGCATCATGCCCACCTACGGTGCGATCGGGGCGTGGGCCTCGGTACTGCTGTTGCTCGCACGCGTCATGCAGGGTTTCGCGCACGGCGGCGAGTCGGCAACGGCGTACTCCTACGTCGGCGAGATCGCACCACCGAACCGACGTGGCATGTGGGGCAGCGTCGCGTTCGTCGCCATCTTCGGTGGATCGGCTCTGGCATACACCGTGGGTGGCGTCATCACCTCCACCCTGTCGGACTCTGCTGTCGGGCAATGGGGTTGGCGCATCCCCTTCCTCCTCGGCGCGCTCCTCGCGCTGTTCGCTCTCTACCTGCGCAAGAACATGGACGAGAGCGAGGTGTTCGACTCGGAGCAGAACAAGGTCGAACAAGAACCGATCGCGCGTAAGACCGTCGTCAAAGCGATCGTGTTGATGATCGGAATGACGTCGGGAATCACGGCGGCGCACTACACCTGGACCTCCTACGTCTCGACGTTCGCCATCACGCAGCGCGGGATGAACCCGGACACCGCCTACTGGATGCTCGTCGTCGCGCAGTTGATAGCGCTGGTGTCGCTACCGTTCTTCGGTCGCCTTTCGGATTCGATCGGTCGGCGGCCGATGCTGGCGGCATTCGCAGTGCTGATGTTCGTGCTGCAGATCCCGCTGACGATGCTGATCTCCACGCAGTGGTGGTCATTGCTGCTGCCGTCGACGGTGGCCCT
Organism: Rhodococcus sp. NPDC080181; assembly: GCF_040702225.1. NCBI lineage: Bacteria > Bacillati > Actinomycetota > Actinomycetes > Mycobacteriales > Nocardiaceae > Rhodococcus > Rhodococcus sp. NPDC080181. Next base: position 27,502 of record NZ_JBFBKN010000006.1, on the reverse strand, counting down.
GCTCGTCATCGCCGTCCCGGCCTCGATTCTGTCGTCGACGTTGTCGGAGAGCTTTCCCACCCGACTCCGAACGCAGGCAATCGGATTCGCCTACTCGTTCTCGGTTGCGGTGTTCGGTGGAACGGCACCGTATCTCAACCAGCTGTTCCTCGGGTTGGATCTGGGCTGGGTCTTCGGCGTGTACATCATGTTCCTCGCTGCCCTGACCGGAGTCGCTTGCTTCTACATGAAGGAGACCAAAGGCATCCGGCTCGAGGACGTCTGACTCGGACCGGCCGACTCGGTCGAATCGAACGACACGCCGGTAGTGTTGCGCGGTGCTCTACGTTGAGGTCATGAGAACCGCAGACGCCACTCGTCGACGCCTCCTGCTGCTGCTGACCGTCATCGGCTTCGTCGTCCCCAATGCCTACGTCGTCGGCTACTTTCGCGAGCACGGGGTGAGCGCGGGCAGCGCAGCGAAGTTCTTCTCCGAATGGGTGGCGTCCACGCCGACGCGAGCCTTGACCGCCGATCTCGGTATCACCAGTATCGCTTTCGGGATCTGGTCCAGAGGGGATGCGAAAGATCACGGCGTCAAACATTGGTGGCTGGTTCCCGTCGGTACCGGCTCGGTGGGAATTTGCTTCGCGCTTCCGCTGTACCTGTTGCTGCGTGAGTATTCGCAGTGATGTCGCCGATCGAGAAAGAGGACCGCTTCGATGACAGATGACGCCCTTGCCGACTTCGAGCGAACCGAGTTCACCGCAGACGGGCGCACGGCGCCTGTCTATCGAATCGGCACCGGGCCGGCGGTCATCGTGATGTCCGAAATGCCGGGCATCACGCCGAGAGTGGCGGATTTCGCGCGCACCGTCGCCGGGATCGGATGCACCGCGATCGTGCCGCACCTGTTCGGCGTCGACGGTAAAGATCCTTCGACCGCGCCCCTGGGCGTGCTCGGGACGGTGGCAACGATCTCTCGCGCCATCGTGCCGGCGTGTATCAGTCGAGAATTCACCATCCTGGCCACCGGCAAGTCGTCGCGAGTCGTGGTGTGGCTGCGTGCTCTGGCGGCCGAGGAACACGAGCGGTGCGGCGGACCGGGCGTCGGTGCCATCGGAATGTGCTTCACGGGCGGGTTCGCCCTGGCCATGGCCGCCGACGATCGATTGATCGCACCGGTGCTGTCGCAACCGTCACTTCCGTTCGCGGCATCGAAGTCACGCAGTCGTTCCATCGACATCAGTGCCGGCGACCTTTCGAAGGTGAAAAGCCGTTGTGCTGCGGGAGATCTCACTGTTCTCGGTATGCGGTTCCAGGGCGACACGATGTGTCCCCCTGCACGGTTCGAGTTTCTGAGGGAACAACTCGGCGACGCATTCGTCTCCGTGGAATTGCCCGACTCCTCGTTCAATCCGGAAGCCTTCGGACCGCCGCACTCCGTCGTGACGGAAGGACTCATCGACGAGCCGGGTCAGCCGACGCGGCAGGCACTGGACCAGGTACTCGATCTGTTCCGCAGTAAGTTGCTCGCAACGCCGTGAAGCCCCGCGGCGCGAACACGATGCGAAGCCGAAGGTCGAATTCACGACCACGGAATCGTGGCCTGCAGAACCGCCTCCTTCAGCGCGGCGGTCCGTAACGCCGTCACCGTCTGATATTCGGGATCGGCCACCATCTCGCTGAACGCCTTACGTGACGGGTACTGGACCATGAGGACTGCATCCCAGGCCTGCCCGTCCTCGGCGGCAAGTGCGGTCGAACCGTCGCCCGCGTACAGCACCGTCGCGCCGTAGCGCGGGAGGAAAGTCTCGTCCAGTGCTTTCGCATATTCTGCGTAGGAGTCGCGACCGCCCTCGGCGAAACGAAGCAGGTTGAGCATCACCACCGGACCACCGGGGTCTTCTTCGAGGTAGCGCTTCAGGTCTCTTCCACGGGGATCGACAGCCATCGTTCGAGTATGCGTGAACCGTGGATCCTGTGGAGTGTAAAGCGTTGTCGTCGGTCGAGTCGATCCACTGTTGGACCCCACGAGGCGGTCGCTCCGCGCTCAGCGGTAGAACTTGGAGAGCGCGAAACCAATGACTCCATCAAGGGAAGTGTGTCGTCCATGACCGATGTTGAGAACGTGACCGTATTCGGAACCGGAGTGCTCGGTTCACAGATCATGATGCAGGCTGCCTACCACGGAAAAACCGTTGTGGGATACGACATTTCCGACGAACTTCTAGCCAAGCTGCCGGACCGCTGGGAATGGATGCGCGGATACTACAAGCGTGACCTGAAGACTTTCGACGAGGCGCGCTTCGACAAGGCCATCGAATCCATCACGACCACCACCAGCGTCGCGGAGGCTGTTTCGGACGCCGACCTGGTGATCGAAGCAGTTCCGGAGGATCTCGACCTGAAGAAGAAGGTCTGGTCTGATATCGGCGCGTCCGCCCCGCCGAAAACTATCTTCGTGACCAACTCGTCATCGCTACTGCCCAGCAGTTTCGCCGAGGCCACCGGGCGGCCGGAAAAGTTTCTCGCATTGCATTTCGCCAATCTCGTGTGGCGATACAACACCGGTGAGGTGATGGCAACTGCTGCAACAGATCCTGTCTACTTCGATGTCGTATTGAGCTTTGCTTCGGAGATCGGTCTCGTTCCCGTTCCGGTCCGAAAGGAAATTCCGGGATACGTGCTGAACAGTCTGCTGATCCCGCTGCTGCAAGCGGGAGCCAACCTCTACGTCGGCGGGGTTGCCAATCCGGCGGACATCGACAACGTGTGGCGCATAGCCACCGGGGCACCCGCCGGTCCGTTCCAGATATACAACACTGTCGGCTTCAACGTCGCAGCACATATCGCGCGCGCACACGGTGGCGAGGATCAGGTCAAATTTGCCGACATACTGCAAAAGGGTATCGACGCGGGAAAGACCGGTCTCGGGGACGGTGAAGGCTTTTACACGTACGACTCCGAAGGCCGGCGACTCGATGTTGTCGAGTCGTGGAACATCAACTGAATCGCTCGATCCCGCCTGTCGGTGATCCTGGGATCGACGACCCGGGCTCGAGTAATCGGACATGGGCGCATGTGCGCATGACCACCGGCGACGCCGAATTCAGCCGAGCCGGGTCAACCGAGTTGGCGTAGTTGTATCGCGGTGTCCAGCGCCAACCGATGCCACGCCGAACGCGGATCCCGTCCGGTCAGTTTTTGAGCCCGGCGCAGTCGATAGCGCAAAGTCTGCGGGTGCACCTGCAGTCGGGCGGCTGCAGCCGTTGCTGTGCCGGTGGAGATGAAGGCCGAAAGGCCGTGCAGGATATGCTCGTTCGCTGCCTCGGTCAGCGGGCCGAGCACGCTACGCACCACCTCGCTCGTGTCGGCGGTCGGGCGCGCTGTCAACAGTGCCAACAGCTGACCGTCGCCCTGATCGAGCAGTGCCCGGCCGTCGAACGCGTGATCCGGTGCGGTCTCGAGCGCTTCCGAGGCGAGTCGCCACGAACTGCTGATATCGGTAACGGTCGATCTCTCCACGAGGCATCCGCGCAGCAGCAGATCCCGACACGCGAGGTCGACCTCGGCGCGATGGATCGACGGCGGCAGCAGCGCGATCGCGCGTTGTTCGCGCCGAGTGCACAAGTGCGTCCGTTGATCCGCCGTTGTGGTGCGGTCCGGAGGGACGAGGCCCATCGCAAGCACCAGAGACTCGACGGTGTCGTCGGACATGGGTCGGCCCGGATCGGTGGACTGCACCACGAGCAGGTTCGGTTGCGTGGGCAGCTTCAGGTCGAGTTCGCGAGTACGGTCCGACACCGTCCCGGGTGAGTTGTGTCTGGCAGCCAGCAAGTCGTCGAGCAACGCGGCGTGCGCCTGCGCACGGTTGGATGTGAGCTGCTCGCGCGCAATGACATACGCACCGATGATCTCCTCGGATATGGCGTCGATCGCGTCGAGCACGCCCAGGCCGAGTTCGGCGATGTCCGGCGGGTCGAGTACTTCCAGATACTCCGTTGTCACGTGCCGAACGAACACGCTCGACGCGACTCGATACGCGCGCAGCACATCGGCCAGCGGCCGCCCGTCTGCCGCGCGTGCGGAACCTATGGCTCGGAATCTCTTGTGGTCGCGGTCGTCGATCGTCCGATCGCCGTGCGCCCACAGGGCCATCAGCCGCCTCAGTGACCAATACGCGATGGCCTCGACATCGGCCAATTGTGGACCCTGCAGTGACTGGTAGACCGGGATCGCGTCGCGAATCGCGTGTACTGCGGATGCGACGACGGGGCCCAGATCCGATTCGATCTTCGCGACCACGGCGACCCGCGCCGGGTACATCGATCTACCTCGCACTCTTTATCAGCACCTGATAAATCCTATACTCATTCGACTCGATTTCCTTGAGTTCCGACGCCGACGACAGCACAGTCGAGGGAGACACCCGGGTCGAGCAGAAGAGTGGGGCAATGGACGCAGACGTGATCGTGGTGGGGGCCGGCTTGGCCGGACTGGTGGCAACCGCCGAACTGGCCGACGCGGGAAAGCGCGTGCTGCTCCTCGACCAGGAACCCGAGCAGAACCTGGGTGGTCAGGCCTTCTGGTCCCTCGGCGGACTGTTCATGGTCGACACGCCCGAACAGCGTCGAATGGGCATCAAGGATTCTGCGGAGCTGGCGTGGCAGGACTGGCTCGGCACAGCGACGTTCGATCGCGGCATCGACGACCCTGCAGGGGAAGACTACTGGGGTCATCGGTGGGCCAGGGCATACCTCGATTTCGCGGCAGGTGAGAAGCGGTCGTGGCTCCACGCTCAGGGAATGCGATGGGTCCCCATCGTCGGATGGGCCGAGCGCGGCGGCTACCTGGCCGAGGGGCACGGAAATTCGGTTCCGCGATTCCACCTGACGTGGGGCACCGGGCCGGGTGTCGTCGCGCCGTTCGAGCGCCGCGTACGTGAGGCTGCCGACAAAGGACTGGTGCGCTTCGGTTTTCGGCATCGGGTCGACGGATTCGTCGTCGACGGGGGAGCGGTGGTCGGAGTTCGCGGTGCGATGCTCGAAGCCAGTGCAGCGGAGCGAGGGGCAGGAAGTACCCGCGTCGAAGTGGGTGAGTTCGAGCTCCGCGCCGGTGCCGTGCTGGTGACGGCAGGTGGAATCGGGGCCAATCACGATCTGGTGCGCGAGAATTGGCCGGCGCGGCTCGGGACGCCGCCGAAGTCGTTGATCTCCGGAGTGCCGGAACACGTCGACGGCCGAATGCTCGGCATCACCGAGAAGGCCGGCGGCCGCCTGGTCAACAAGGACCGAATGTGGCACTACACCGAAGGCATCAAGAACTGGAATCCGATCTGGAAGAACCACGGCATCAGAATCATTCCGGGCCCGTCGTCGATGTGGTTCGATGCCCGCGGGCAACGGTTTCCGGTTCCGAACTTCCCCGGATTCGATACGCTGGGAACGCTGAAAGCGATCCAGGACAGCGGTTTCGAGTACTCGTGGTTCGTATTGACCCAGAAGATCATCGAGAAGGAATTCGCGTTGTCCGGGTCGGAACAGAACCCGGACATCACCGGCAAGAACCTCAAGCTCGTTCTCGGGCGGGTATTGCCCGGTGCCAGCGAACCGGTGGAGGCATTCAAGAAGAACGGCGAGGACTTCGTCGTCGCAGATTCTCTCGAAGAATTGGTCCAGGGCATGAACCGAATCACCGGCGAGGACTTGATCGACGGTGTCGACCTCAGGCGTCAGATCGAGTCGCGAGACCGTGAGGTGGACAATCCTTTCACCAAGGACCTGCAGATCTCTGCCATCCACAATTCCCGGCGCTCGCGCGGTGAACGCATCGCGCGGACCGCTGCACTTCACAAGATTCTCGATCCCAAGTCGGGTCCGCTGATCGCGGTGCGGTTGAACATCATCACTCGAAAGACGTTGGGCGGCATTCAAACCGATCTCGACGGTCGCGTTCTCGACTCGATGGGCAATGCCGTCGAGGGGCTGTGGGCTGCCGGTGAGATCGCCGGATTCGGCGGCGGCGGTGTGCACGGCTACCGGTCCTTGGAAGGAACCTTCCTCGGTGGATGCATCTTCGGCGGACGGCAGGCAGGGCGAGCCCTGGCGGCGCAGGCGTGAGAGTGCCGCGTTCGCTCGGTAGACCCCCACTGCCCGGTGCGGCCGACATCGCCACCACGGCATCGGCGAATCCCCGCTCCCCGGTGTCGGTCTCGTTTCTCGGGGTGAGCACGCTGCTGTTCGACGACGGCGAGTCGGCGATCCTGACCGACGGCTTCTTCTCGCGTCCGTCCCTGCCGAAAACCCTTCTGCTGCCGCTACGTTCGGACGGCCCGAGAATCGACAGTGCGTTGCGTAGGGCGGGCATCGGGACGCTCGACGCGGTGGTGTGCGCGCATTCTCATTTCGATCATGCCCTCGACTCCGCAGCGGTGGCACTGCGCACCGGCGCTGCCCTGGTCGGTGGTGCTTCGACCGCACAGATCGGGCGGGGCGCGCAGATGCCCGAGGGTCGCATCACCGTCGTCGCCGACGGTTCCGCAGTCGAGCTGGGTCATTTCACCGTCACGTTCGTCGAGTCGGTTCACTCGTATCCCGACCGAGCTCACGGGACGATCGACCGGCCACTGCGGCAGCCTGCTCGGGTGCGAGCGTTCCGGTGCGGTGAGGCGTGGTCGATGGCAGTCGAACACCGTCCGAGCGGCAGGCGAGCTCTCGTCCACAGCAGCGCCGGGTTCCGAGCGGGCATGCTCGACGGCCTTTCCGCCGAGGTGGTGTACCTGTCCATCGGTCAGCTGGGGCACCGAACACGCGAGTACATCGACGAGTATTGGCGGGAGACGGTGTTGTCGGTGGGGGCTCGGCGCGTCGTGCTGACGCATTGGGACGACTTCTTCCGGCCCCTCGACAGGCCGTTGCGGCCGCTGCCCTACGCCTTCGACGACATGCGCACCTCGCTCGACGTATTGACCGCCTGTGCACGCAGAGATGGGGTCGAACTGCAGTTGCCGACGCTGTGGCGGCGTGCGGACCCCTGGGCAGACATGGTCTGAGGCACCGAACGGGAGCGACCGAAATGCGCGGCGGTCGTCGAGCAAGATAGGGCAGGGTATCCTCTCCTCTTGTTCGTCCTCCCGCTCAGTACGTCGAGAAAGTTCGGTCACCCCGTGAAAAAAGGTACGAGGCGCGTCGCTGCCCTCTCGTCGCTGGTTCTTGCTGCAGGTCTGATCACCGCATGTGGTGAGTCCGAGGAGGTGTCGCAGACCGCGGCCACGGGCGGCGACGGCAAGACCGTCTACCCGCTCGTACTCGACAACTGTGGCCAGTCGGTGACCGTCGATGCTCCGCCGCAGCGAGTGGTGTCTCTCGATCAGGATTCCACCGAGATCCTGCTGTCGCTCGGTCTGCAGGATCGCATGGTCGGGACAGCGTCGTGGACGGATCCGATCCGCGAGAATCTCGCCGAGGCGAACGCATCCGTTCCGCGGTTGGCAGACAACGCGCCGACCTACGAGGTGGTGCTCGACACCGACCCGGATTTCGTGACCGCGTCGTTCGGCCGCCATTACAAGCAGGGCGGTGTCGCAGACCGTAGCCGCTTCGCCGAATCGAACATCGAGACGTATCTCGCACCCACCGACTGTGACAACGGCCTGAGCGTCAACGGTGGCAATCCCCGGACGACCCCGTTGACCATGGACGCGCTGTATCAGACCATTCGCGAAACGGCCGAGGTGTTCGACGTCCAGGAACGCGGTGAGAGCTTGATCAGCGAACTGCAAGGCCGTCTGGGCGCGGCCACATCGGGCAACGACAAGACCGGTGAGAGCATCGCGTTCTGGTTCGCAGACACCAAGAGCCCGTACTTCGCCGGCCGCTCCGGAGCGCCTGCCCTCCTCGCCGATCAGGTCGGTGCCACCAACGTCTACTCCGATCTGCAGGACGACTGGGAAGCGGTCGGGTGGGAAACAGTGGTGGACCGCGATCCGTCCGTGCTGGTGCTCGGAGACCTACTCCGCAATCGGTTCCCCGGGGACAAGCTGGAGGACAAGATTGCGTTCCTCGAATCGGACCCGGTCACCAGCACGATGGACGCGGTGAAGAACAAGCGCTACATCTCGCTGCACGGCGCCGAGATGAACCCCTCGATTCGGCTGGTCGACGCCGTCGAGAAGCTGACCGCAGGACTGAACCAGATCGGGCCTCGGTCCTGAGCGCCACCACGGCCGAGCCGAGCGTCTCGGCGAAACGACAGATCGGCCTGCCCGCCGTCATGATCGGCGGGGTTCTTCTTCTGGTCGTCTCCGTGGCGATCGCGATGACGCTCGGGCCGGCGCAGATCTCGTTGGTCAACGTGCGTGACGTCGTGCTCAACCACCTGGGACTGGCGGACATCCCCGTCCGGGTGTCCAAGAACGCGATCGTGTGGGAAGAACGTCTCCCCCGCAGCCTCGTGGCAGCTGCATGCGGCAGCGGCCTCGGGATCTGCGGGGTCATCATGCAGTCGCTGCTCCGCAATCCGCTCGCCGACCCGTTCGTGCTCGGCATCAGTTCCGGCGCGTCCACGGGAGCGGTGCTGGTCGGGATCCTCGGAGTCGGTGGGGCCGCGCTCGGACTGTCCGGTGGCGCGTTCATCGGGGCACTGGTGGCGTTCGGCTTGGTGCTGCTGCTCGCTCAACTCTCCGGTGGCAACAACGACCGCGTGATCCTGGCCGGAGTGGCGTCGACCCAGTTGTTCTCGGCATTGACATCGTTGGTGATCTTCGCGTTCGCCGATTCCGACGAGACCCGCGGCGTCATGTTCTGGCTGCTGGGCTCGCTCGAGGGTGTTCGCTGGGACGACGTGATTCTGTGCGCCGCAGTCGTCGCGGTCGGGACAGCCGTCTGCTTCTACTACGCATTCGTGCTCGACGCGTTCTCGTTCGGCAACGAGGTGGCGTCCTCGCTGGGCATCCCGGTACGCAAGGCTCGCATCGCACTTCTGGTCGTGACCGCCCTCATCACGGCCACCTTGGTGAGTGTGGCAGGGGCGATCGGATTCCTCGGGCTCGTGTTACCGCATGCAGCGCGGTTCCTCGTCGGCTCGAGGCACGGTCGGCTCGTGCCGGTCACGGCGTTGATCGGGGCGGTCTTCATGGTCTGGGTGGACGCGGTGTCACGCGTCGCGTTCGCGCCGACGCCGCTGCCGGTCGGCGTGGGCACCGCACTGGTGGGCGTCCCGGCATTCATCGCCATCCTGTCCAGACGGAAGAAGGCGTCATGACACTCTCGGCAACCGATGTCACGTGGCGTCGCGGCGGTGCGCTGGTTGTCGACGGGGTGTCCCTCGAGCCCGGCCCGGGCGATACCGTCGGGCTGCTCGGGCCCAACGGATCCGGCAAGTCCTCGCTGCTGCATCTGATGAACGGTGCCGTCAGGCCGACGTCGGGCGTGGTGACCCTCGACGGAACCGAGCTGTCCGCGATGCGGCGCAAGGACGTCGCGAAGATCGTGGCCGTGGTGAGTCAGCACGCCGACACCGACTTCGACATCACCGTCGCCGACGTCGTACGGCTCGGCCGCATTCCCCATCGAGGAGCGTTCGGCGGAGACGCAGCTGCAGATGCGGCGGCCGTGGATTCTGCACTGCGGCATACGGGTCTGGCAGGAAAGGCTCATTGTCTGTGGCATCAGCTGTCCGGCGGAGAACGGCAGCGCGCGCAGATCGCGCGCGCCCTGGCTCAGGAGCCGCGGGAACTGCTGCTCGACGAACCGACCAACCATCTCGACATCCATCATCAGCTCGAATTGCTGGCGCTGGTCGCACGGTTACCCATCACGAGCGTCATCGCACTGCACGATCTGAACCTGGCGGCGATGTTCTGCACGCAACTCGTGGTGTTGTCCGAGGGCCGGGTGGTGGCAGCAGGCGCACCCGCCGACGTACTCACCGAGGAGTTGATCGCGCGGGTGTACCGCGTGCGTGCCCATGTGACCCTCGATGGACCGAACAACAGTCCGTCGATCCGATTCGAGCCCGGCCTCGGGGCGCACGTGTAACTCGACCTGCCGATCGAGTCGACTGGTTTCACCATCGACCATCACCGTCAACATCGCCGAAACATTTCTCGCGCACGATGGTCGCGCCGAAACATGGTGCGATGCGACGGAGATGTCGCCGAGCACGACGGAAACTCGATCGAACGGTGAGCGCATGACAGAACGACCGACCGCAACGGACCGGGAAGCCGAACCCGGTGTACGCCGAAAGCCTTGGTATGCATCGCTTTTCGTGCAGTTACTGATCGGCATAGTCGGAGGCATTGCGATCGGGTGGCTCTGGCCGGGCCTGGGTGCAGACCTCAAACCACTGGCCGACGGCTTCATCAAGCTCATCAAGATGCTGATCGCCCCGATCATCTTCTGCACCGTCGTCATCGGCATCGCCCATGTGGGCGACCTCAAGTCCGTCGGCCGCATCGGCGTCAAGGCCCTGGTCTACTTCGAGCTGATCACGACGTTCGCGCTCGTGTTCGGCCTGGTGGTCGGCAACATCGTCAAGCCGGGCTCCGGGTTCTCCATCGACCCGCAGACCTTGGCCACCGGTGCCGAGGCCGTCGACCAGAAGACCGGCAGCGGCGAGTTGCCGCACACCGTGGACTTCTTGCTGAACATCATTCCGACCTCCGTGGTGTCGGCATTCGCGGAGAACGCGCTACTGCAGGTGCTGTTCTTCGCCGTGCTGTTCGGCTTGGCCTTGGCGAAGTTCGGTGAGAAGGGCCCGCCGATCGTGCTCGAACTCGTCGATCACATCAGCCACATCTTCTTCACGATCATCGGTTGGATCATGCGCCTGGCACCCATCGGTGCCTTCGGGGCGATGGCATACATCGTCGGCCAGTACGGCATTTCGTCGCTCGGTAGCTGCGGGAAACTGATCGCGTGCTGCTACCTGGCTGCCGTGTTGTTCATTCTCGTTCTCGCGGCCGTCGCGCGGTACTTCGCCGGAGTCAACCTCTGGAAGTTCTTGCGGTACACCAAGGACGAGTTGTTCCTCGCCCTCGGAACGGCGTCGACGGAGGTGGTACTGCCGCGCATCATGGTCAAGCTGACCGAGGCAGGGTGCTCCCGCACGACCACCGGTCTGGTGGTTCCGACGGGATATTCGTTCAACCTCGACGGAGCAACCCTCTATCTGTCGATCTGCATTCTCTTTCTCGCGCAGGCTCTCGGCGTCGACCTGACACTCGGAGAGCAGATCGCTGCGGTGTTGATCCTGATGCTGACCTCCAAAGGCATGGCCGGAGTACCGGGTTCGTCGTTCCTCGCATTGTCGGCGACCGTTGCGGCCATCGGGCACGGGTCCATCCCGGTTGCGGCCGTGGCGTTGCTGCTCGGTGCCGACCGGATCATGGACTCCATGCGAGTATCGGTGAACCTTCTCGGCAACTGCGTCGCGACATTCGTCGTGGCGAACTGGGAGGGCCAACTCGACAAAGACCGAATGCGCAGAGTGCTCGACGGTGAGGAGGTACCGCCGTTGGAGGCGATCGAGGAGTCGAAGGACTACGAACCGGTCGGATCCGAGCCGGAATCGGTATCGATCGGGGGAACCTCGAAGGCGAGCAACGCCACGTCGTCCTGAAGTCCGTCACCGAACGAGGCCAACAATTCGGTCAGATCGTCGACGATCTTCGCCGCGGAGGTCCGGCCTCGTTCGGCGGCGAATGCGTGCAGACTGCCGTCGTCGTCGAAACGAGTTCGGCCCGGGCCGACGATCGCCTCGGTCAGCCCGTCGGTGTAGAACGCCAACACGTCACCGGGCTGCATCGTCACCGTCGCCGAGGCGAAGTGCGGTTCGGTGAGGGCTCCGACCAACTGCCCCCCGGTGGTGTCCACGAATTCGACGACGCCGTCGTGCGCGATACGAAGAGCCGGCGGGTGGCCTCCGCTGGCGAGGTGCACCACGGCACCGTCGGGTCCCGGCGCGACGGTACCGAAGACCACGGTGCAGAAACGCGGATCGTCGCCGTGAAACTCGTGGTGGAGCACCGTGTTGAGGTTCTCGAGTACGGCGATCGGATCCCGATCGAAGACCGCTGCGGCCCGCAGCGTGTATCGAGTCAGGGACGTGACGGCAGCCGCGCCCGCTCCTTTTCCGCTCACGTCGCCGAGGAAGAAACCCCACGTCGCGTTGTCGAGGGGAAACACGTCGTAGAAGTCGCCGCCTACTTCGTCGATGGACGCGGGGTGGTAATGGGCCGCCACCTGCATGCCCGTCGGCGCGGACAGGATCGGCGGCAACAGTGTGCGTTGCAGAGTCGACGCCAGAATCTGTACCTGAGTCTTCTCTGCTTCCGCCAACTTGCGGGCTTCCTCCGACGCGCCCAATGCATCCTGAGATCGGTCGAGAGCTGCTTCGGCGTCGTCCTGAGCTGCCTCGGCATATATCCGCGCATCCATCAGGTGCTGCTCGCGGACTCGGCGCTCGGTCTCGTTGTGCAGCGTCATGGTCACCGTCGTCGCACCGGACACCGCTCGCAAACTGTTGGCGAGCATCGACACCGCCGTCTGTGAGCCCGATGCGGGTGCGCCGGTGAGTTGCGCCGTCACTCCGATGGGCGAGTCGGAGTCGGACGACGTGGCTGCCGCGAGCAGTTCGCGCAAAACCGGTGCGAACTCGGGGCTGAAAAGATCCGTGACTGCGGTGCCGACCAGATCGTCCCGACTCAGTGCCGTGATGCGAGCGGCCGCCGCGTTGGCGTAAAGGATGTCGCCGGACGCAACGTCGATCGAAAAAACCCCGCACGGTGCGGAGTCGAGTAGTTCGGCAGCCGAGGCGGTCATGGCTTCTCCTACCAAGATTACGAGGGGCGGCCGGTTGATTCGGCCGTGACTGGGTTCCGCCACACTGCGGTGACCACGGTGCCCAGACCTGGACGGTGGTCGACGGTGAGGTCGTCGGACACTGCCTCGGCGAGCTGAAGCCCGTGGCTTCGTGTGGTCGTCGGTGCCGGCGGACGCCACGTGCCGGTGTCCGAGACGGTGACGGTCAGTGTCTCGCGTTCGTACGCTGCCGTGATCGTCATCGTCCCCGGTTCGGGCGCGGAGCTGTAGGCGTGTTCGACGACGTTGGCCAGGGCTTCGTAGGCCCCGAGAGCGATGTCGTCCACGAGAGTCCGATGCACTCCCAGGTCGAGCGCCCAACCCTGGAGTCGGCGCCGAGCGGCGCTGGCAGCAGCAGCCTCAGCGGTCGCAGTGTGACTCCACCGACTGGCGGGCTGTGAGTGGGACGTCATCGGCCACCCTCACTGTCGACCGCGCTCGACTGCACGTGCGCCACAGCCTCGGGAACGGTGGTGAAGGTGGCCATCACCCGGTCGATTCCGCTGAGCTGAACCGGGCGAACGACCACCCCGTCGACGGCGACCAGTGCCATTCGCGACGATTCGGGCAGCCGGTCGGACACTCGGACCAACACGGTGATGGCGCTCGACGACAGAAAGCTCACATCGGTCATGTCGACCACCAGTCCGCGTTCCGCGGCGTCGGCCGCAGGGAACGCAGCGGCGGACAAGTGGGGGATGGTATCCAGGTCGAGTTCGCCTCTGACTGTGATGACGGTTGTCGCGTCGTGCACATCCGAAACGATCTCGAACTGTCCTCCGGTCGGGTCGTCAGACATACGGCCGAGGTTACCTGTCATCGTGTCCGATTCACGATCCAGGCGCGTCGACGAACAGGTCGCCTGCACCCAGTACGGCGAGGACCATGCGCACCGAACGGGCCGGTGCGTGGATGACGATCTTGCCCGGGTGGGTGTATGTCGCGTCGACGATGGCATTCGCGACTCCCGAGTAGACGAACGACACCTCGGACAAGTCGATCGTGACCACGGAGGAAACGGCGGCCAGGCGATCGAGGCCGTGGACGAACTCGGCCCGGGTCGACATGTCGAGTTCACCGAAGGCGCGCAGGATGTTGTTCCCGTCGGAACGGACGATGGTGTCGAGTCGGAACTCGGCTTCGTCGTCGCGAACGGCGTTGTCCATGGTGGAAATGCTCATCGACATGTCGAGACCTCTTCCGGAGAAGTGCGCGGCCGGCTGGTGTCTCCGCCTGCTCGCTGGTTTGTTGTGTAGTCAACGATGCCAGTGCGAGATGTCGGACGGTGATGTCGACGATCTCGAGTCGGTAACGAAAGATCTCGTTTCGATAACGCCGTCATCGGGTCAGGAATTCGATCAGTGCACTGGTGACTTTCTTTCGCGCCCATCCGCGCGCCCCTCGCTGGCCGAGTGCGGCCCGAGCGGCGTTGGCCCCGGCCGCACCGTGGACTCCGCCCCCGGGGTGGGCGGACGCGGACCCGAGGAACAATCCTTCCACCGGGGTCTCCGCGCGCCCCAATCCTGGCGTGGGACGAAAGATCAACTGCTGCTGCAGTTGTGCGGTACCACCGTTGACCGCACCGCCGTGCAGGTTGGCATCGGCGCCGTGCAGATCACTCGGTCTCTGCACCACCCGTCCCACCACCGAATCGGCGAATCCCGGGGCGTGCTGTTCCAACACCTGATCGACGCGGTCGGCGACGGTCTCGGCGGCCGAGTCGTCGACGACGCCGCGCGGCAGATGTGTGTAGGCCCAAGCGCTTTCGGTGCCCTCGGGCGATCTGGACCGGTCCGCTGTGGTCATCTGGCCGAACAACATGAACGGGCTCTGCGGGAGAACCCCGGTCGTGAGATCGGCCGCCCAATGGACCAGGCCGTTGTCGTCCGCACCGAGGTGGACGGTGCCTGCGTCGGCCAAAGATGCCGAGCGCCAAGGTATTCGACGGTCGAGAGCGTAGTTGAGCTTGACCACCGGGGTGTCCCACTCGAACGTACGTAAGTCGTCGTGCACGCGACGCGGGACCGCATCGAAGGGCAGCAACGACCCGTACAGCGCGGGGGCCGACACGTCGGCAACGATCGCTCGACGAGCGCGAAACGTCTCGCCACCTGTCGTGTGCACGGCGCGTGCACGACCGCCCCGCACATCGATGGACTCGACGGGTCGACTGCACGTCAGCACAGCACCCGAGGCCTGGGCCCGGCGAATCAACGCGTCGGTCAATGCCGACGATCCACCTACGGGTGCCGGATACCCGACGTCCTGCGCGAGCATCGTCAGCAGATATCCCATCATTCCGCTCACCGGCGCATCGGTGGGTACGTCGCCGTGCATCGCATTGCCCAGGAGCAGGCACCGCGCGGCCTCGCTGTGGAACAGCTCGTGGGCCATCACCCGTGCAGGCAACGCAGCGAACCGGACGAAGCGCAGTGTCTCGGCGACGCCGAGAGTGCGCGCCAATCGTGCTGCCGGCAGTACCGGTGGAAACGGCCCGAAGAGCGAACCGAGCAGGGGAGTGCGAATACGTTCCCACTGCTCGAACAGGCGCAGCCACGTGTCACCGTCGCGTACGTCGTGCTCACGCAACAGGGCAGCGGTCGCCTCGACGTCGTGATGGACGACCGGAGCGTCGGTGTCCTCCGGGGATCGCGCGTGGCCGTAGACCGTCGGAGAGTGAGACCACGTCAGTCCGTGACGCTCGAGCTCGAGTGCTGTCATGGCGGGCGAGGACACAGCCAGCGGATAGAACGCGCTGAACAGGTCGCTGGTGAATCCAGGAACCAGTTCGGCACTGCGGACGGCACCGCCGGGTAGTTCGGCCGCCTCGAGAATCACGACGTCCCACCCCGCGTCGGCCATCGCCGCGGCGGCGACCAATCCGTTGTGACCGCTACCTATGACGACTGCGTCGACCTCTGTGGTCATCGGGTGATGCTCCTGGGCTCGGTCGCGGTCTTGTTGCTCACAACCCTACCGACGTAGTACAGCGCGATTCCGACTGCGAGCAGCAGCCCGGCGCGGAGCCACGTGGCCGCGGACTGCTGAGTGAGCAGCACGGCGCACGTGATCAACGCCAGGACGGGAAGCGCCGTCGGCGTTCGGAAGTGGTCGGTGTCGGGTCGGTCTCGACGCAGCACGAGCACAGCAATGTTGGTACTGATGAAGACGAACAACAGAAGCAGCACCACCGTTTCGGCGAGTGCGGCCACGGAGCCGGTGGTGCACAACACCATTGCGACCACAGTGGTCGCGACAATGGCCGCCCACGGAGTCTGGCGGCCGGGCAGCACCTTGGCCAGGGCGACCGGAAGCAATCCGTCGCGGGCCATGCCGAAGGTCAATCTCGACGCCATGATCATCGTCAGCAAGGCACCGTTGGCGACGGCCACGAGGGCGACCAGACTGAAGACCCACGGTGGGATTCCGGCGTCGGCGGCGTCGACGACCTCGAGCAGCGGACCGGTGGACTGGGCCAGCGTATCCGCCGGAACGACCGTCGAGACTGCCAGACCGACCAGCACATAGACCACTCCGGCCGTCGTGACGGCTCCGAGCAGAGCCCGGGGATACACCCGCCGCACATCCTCGACCTCCTCGGCGATGTTGGCCGAAGTCTCGAACCCCACGAACGAGTAGAAGGCGAGCAGAGCCGCCCCCAGCACTGCCAGCGTCGGCGTGGTGTCGTCGGTGAATTCGAGCACCCGTGACGGCGCGCCGTCGCCGCGGCTCAGAACGAGCCCGGCCAGGGCGATGATCACGACGAGACCGGACACCTCGATCACCGTCATACCGAGGTTGGCCCGAAGAGATTCGGTGATCCCGCGGGCATTGAGAAGTCCGACGAGAAGTAGGAAAACGACCGCCGCAGGCACGGCGGGCACATCGAGGAACACTGCGAGGTAGTCGCCCGAGAAGGCCAGCGCCAGACCTCCCGCGCTCGTCACGCCAGCCGCGAGCATCGAGAATCCGACGAGGAACGACACTATCGGTCGCCCGAAGGCTCGCTGGGCGAACACCGCCGCCCCGCCCGCTCGGGGGTACTTGGTCACCAATTCGGCGTACGACGCCGCAGTGAGCAAGGCCATCAGGAGAGCGAGCAGCATCGGCAGCCAGATCGCTCCGCCGACCTCACCCGCGATTTCCCCGACGAGAGCGTAGATCCCGGCACCCAGCACGTCACCGAGAATGAAGACGAACAACAACTTGCCCGAGATCGCCCGGCGCAGTGGCGTCGACGACCCGTCGGACTCGGAGCCGTTCGGGTGGACGCTCGGACTGTGGTCGGACGCCATCAGTTCCGGTTCCCGCTTCGGGAGCTGGTGCTGGAGACAGATCGATTCGAACGACGCAGCGGGGATGTCATGGCAATCGCATGCCCGGTGTGTTCGGTCTTCAACCGTGTTCTCTCGATCGGTTGCAGCACAGACGTTTCGGCGAGCCGGCCGCGCCGGACGCGGCAGGTTCTACGGGTTCGATGCGCGTTCCGCCAACAGTGCGAGACGCCTCAGTGCCTCGGAATTTCGGGGGTGAGACAGCGCATGTTGAACCCGGTTGGGCACGAGCTCGAACGGCGGTGTGCTCGCGTGCTCGATCATTTCGATCGTGCAGCCGGTCGCTGTCGGGTGCAACCGGACGGTGATGGAGGCGCGTCCGAACGGCATGGCCCTGGCTTCCAGCTGTAATTCGCGGTTCTCGTGAACGGCGACCGAGCGCGTGACGTCGCTGAGCACGAGCGGCCAGGCCCCGACCGAATGGTGGATGACACTGCCAGGAGCAGGCCACGCCGCGTCGACCGCTCTGATTCGGGATGCACCGACCACCCACATTGCGTAGGACCAGCCATCGGCAAGAACGTTCCACACGTCCTCGCATCGAGCTGTGGTGTCGCGTTTCGTCGTCACGCTCGGACCTCCGTCGTCATCTCGGTACGCCGCTACGCCGAACGAAAAGCGTTGGTATGCCGCCGTTCTCGGGGCACACGTACGGCGGTTGCGCAGTGGGGGACCGGCCTGGACTCGACTCGGATATCGGTGACGCTACCTGCCGCTGAGCCGGGGCACAACGCGGCAGCGGGCCCGGCGCACGCGGCTTCTCGACCACCCGGCGCGGTATGGGGCGTCGGTTGCCATAATGGGCCGATGTCGACAATCGCTTACGTGATCGCAGGTTCGGAAGCCACCGGCGGGGCCGGTCTGCAAGCAGATCTCAAGACGTTCGAGCGGTTGGGGGTCTACGGGGTCGGCACCATCACGTGCATCGTGTCCTTCGATCCGAAGGCCGAATGGGGCCACCGCTTCGTGCCGATCGACAGTTCGGTGATCACAGATCAAATCGAAGTGGCCACCGCCGCTCACGATCTCGATGTCGTCAAGATCGGCATGCTGGGCACCCCCGCCACCGTCGCCACGGTCGCGGAATCTCTGCGCCTGCAGCCGTGGCGGCATGTCGTGGTCGATCCCGTGCTGATCTGCAAGGGCCAGGAACCCGGTGCGGCTCTCGACACCGACAATGCGCTCCGTCGCGACATTCTTCCGCTGGCCACCGTCATCACACCCAACCTGTTCGAGGCGACGACGCTGTCCGGAATGGACTCCATCGACACCGTCGAGGATCTCGGTGAGGCAGCCAAGAGGATCGCCGACCTCGGCCCCCAGTACGTCGTGGTCAAGGGTGGTGCCGGCCTACCCGGAGACGAAGCCGTCGACGTCGTGTTCGACGGACAGGACCTCACCGTCCTGCGTGCCCCGAAGATCGGCGACGAGAGGGTGTCCGGCGCAGGATGCGTGTTCGCAGCTGCCATCACTGCCGAGCTGGCCAAGGGATCCGGCGTGCTCGACGCAGTGGCCACGGCAAAGGACTTCGCGCATGCCGGCATCGTCGGCCGGTTGTCGAGTCACGCTCCGTTCGCTGCCGTCGCCTGGCAGAACTGAGCCCGCCGGCCCGGATATCGATCACGGGTCTGCCTCGAGTGCTGCGAGGCTTCATGTTTGGACGGGTTCGCCGCGGGGACACTGACGTAATCGACGTGTTCCTGCAGGCCTGGAATGCGTCGCCGGTGAAGCGAACAGCAGTCGAGGAGACACCATGGCCCAACATGACCCCGCCGACTCCGGTGCCGAAGCGAAGGACGACGACCGCACGATGCGCGGGCACGCCGGGGAAGCGATCGTCGACGCGCGCAACTGGCCCGGCTACATCTGTATCGGTCTCGCGCTGGTCAGCCTCGGACTGACCTTGACTGCGGCCGGCTACGGTTTCGAGGGGTGGGCGTGGACGGGCGCGGTCCTCGCGCCCGTTCTGCTCGTCGCAGGCACGGTTCTGGTGTTGCTCGAGCGTCGCCGGGTCAAGGCACAGGAAGGCAAGAGCCTCACCGACCCTGCGGGGCATTGATCGAGCCCGATCTCGGCAGGGGTGGCACGTCGTCGATCGGCGTCGGCGTGGAACTGAACGAGCTGGCACTCTCGATCGGCGCTGCGCCGCCGATTCGTTCCGTACGAGTGACCGGGGCAAGCGACGACTCGCGAACGGTTCGTCCCGGTGACCTGTACGTGGCGTTGCCCGGCCGCCGAGCTCACGGCCTCGACTTCGAGCTCGAGGCCAAGGCTCGAGGGGCAGTGGCGGCGTTGTCGGACCGGGCATCGACGGTTCTGCCGACACTCGTCGTGCCGCACCCCCGCCGCCGGGTCGGGGAGGTGTGCGCCCGAATTCATCGGTTCGCGCACCGAGACCTCGATCTGTACGGAGTCACCGGGACCAACGGAAAGACGAGCGCCACCCTGCTGCTCGGAGCCGGGCTCGCTGCTGCGGGAGACTCCGTGGCGACCATGACCGGAATCGGTTTGGCGGGGCCGCACGGCGAGGAAAAATCGGCCAGAACTACGCCCGAGGCGGCCACCGTGCATCGGACTCTGCGCCGTTTCCGAGACGAGGGCGCTACGGCGGTTGCCCTCGAGGTGTCCTCTCACGCCGTCACCGAGCATCGCGTCGACGGTCTCCGTTTCGCGGTGATGGGGTTCCTCAATCTCACGCCGGATCACCTGGATTACCACGGAGACATGGACAACTACTTCGCCGCGAAGGCCGAGCTGTTCTCGGCGCACCGATCGACCCGCGCTGTGGTCAACGTCGGCGATCCGTACGGCAGAATCCTGGCAGGACGCCTCGATATTCCCTGTTGGACGTGGTCCACGGCCGATCGCGATGCCGATGTTCGCGGCGAGAACGTCGAGTGCACCGACGTCGGAACGTCCCTGACAGCGCGAACCCCGATGGGCGATGTCGAGATCCGCCTACCTCTGCTGGGTCCGCACCAGGCCGAGAACGCTCTGGCCGCACTGACCATGGCGTTGGCGGCCGGCCGCGACATCGCAGCGGTCGCGGCAGGACTCGAACGCCTCGACGCCGTTCCCGGCCGACTCGAACGTGTCGACGTCGGACAGCCTTTCCTGGCCGTCGTGGACTACATGCACAACACTGCCGGTCAGCGAACGCTGCTGCCGTTCGTCCGCAGCGTGGTCTCGGGTCGAGTGATCGTCGTCGTCGGGGCGACGGGCGAACGTGACCCGGGTAAGCGCTTCCCGCTCGGGCGAACGGCAGCCGTGTTGGCAGATGTGGTGATCGTCAGCGATGAAAGTCCGCTGTCGGAGGACCCCGGCACCATCCGAGCCGCAGTGGAAGAGGGCGCTCGGGCTGCACGCTCAGCGGTGGTTTTAGTCGAAGCCGACCGGCGGCGTGCCGTGGAGCACGCTGTGGCCATTGCGCAGCCCGGGGATGCCGTGGTCGTGGCTGGACGGGGTTGCGATGCCGAACAGGTGTACGGCGACCACATCGTGCGATTCGACGACCGTGAGGTGTTGCGTGACGTCCTCGCTGCCCACGTGGCGCGGAGTTGAACGCGCTACCGCTACTGCGCTGCGGACGTACGTTTTCGAGCGGATTTGTCTGCTCGACGCTGCGCGAACCTGCCGGCGGACTTCAGGGCCTTGGATACGACATTGGCTCTGCCCGTTCGCTTTTCGAGGCTCACGCCGGCAAATGCCAGGAGCCGGGCAGCAATGGGCAAGCCGATCGCGACGACAAGGTAGCGGTAGAGATACTTGCGGGCCAGCAGCGGGATCATGCGGGAAGTCCTGTCGTGGGGGAGGTTGTCAGCGGACGGCCCGTCGAACCTTGACTGCTGCTGTTACCGTCAGCGCGATGATCGCTCCGACGACGGCTGCACCGAGCATTGCGACGCCCTGCCCGAGATCGAAGTTCCAGCCGAGGAAGTTGATCGTGCTGTGAACGGTGTTCTGCAGCACGAAGATGACCAGTGCCGCAACGAGCACGACCGTGACGAGGAGGGCCAACTTCGAGGCGAATCCGCCGCGGCGCTTGGTGGTTGTGGTGTCCGATGTTGCAATCATGAGGGTTCCGTTCCGAGAAGTGGGGGGTGAGCAGAAACCGAGTGCCGCCGATCGCGGTGACCGGCGGCACTCGATGCGGGGCTGCTGGTTACTTGAAGGTGTCCTTGATGTTCTCGCCGACCTTCTTGACGCCGGCCGAACCCTGATCCTTCTTGCCCTCGGCTTCGAGGTCCTTGTTGTTGGTTGCGTCGCCGACAACTTCCTTCGCCTTGCCGATGGCGTCTTCTGCTGCGTTCTTGGCCTTGTCGATGAAGCTCATGGTGTGCACCTTCTGGGTGGCTGTGATTGTTGGTAACGGATAGATAGTCGGTTTTCGACGCCGAAAGCAAACGTCACAGAAAAGTGATCTACATCACTCCAGCAACCGCGGCGTTCAGGTGAGGGAGACCAGCTCGGTGATGTCGTCGTGCGGAAGGTCGCCATCGACGACGGCGGTGACCACGGAACTGTTCAGCGTGATGGCACCCTTGTGGTTGTCCAGGAATGCGGTATCGGCGGCATCGCGGCCTACCGAAATGCGAACCAGAGTGGACCGCGGTGCCAGGCACGTGGCGTCGACGACACGCCACTGGCCGCCGACGAACGCCTCGGCGACGGCATGGAAATCCATCGGATCGCATCCGGGCGCGTACACGGCCACGAGACGGGCAGGAACGTTGACAGCGCGCAGCATCGCGACGACCAGATGCGAGTAGTCGCGGCACACTCCCTGGCCTGCGAGCAGCGTGTCGACGGCTCCGTCGATCGGATCACTGCTTCCTGGAACGTAATTCAGGCGCGCGCCCACCCAGGCGGAGATCTTGGCCAGCAGTTCCTCGGAATCGGCGTAGTCGCCGAATTCTGTTGCGGCGAAACCGTAGAACTTGTCTGCTTCGGCGTAGCGGCTGGGCCGAAGGTAGAGCGACATGTCGTAGTCGGTGACGGGGGCCGGGGTGGTGTTGCCCAGGATGGTGGCGTCGTACGAGACCTGCAAGTTGCCGACGTCGGCGGGCATGACGTGAATGCGGTTGCCGTGCGGTCCGCTGACCTCCTTCGCCTCGACGGGATTACCGTCGAGAACGAAGGAGAGCGATTCGGTGACCGTCGTACCGGGGTGCGGTGCGATGGCGATCTGGAATTCGAGCGTGGTGGCGGCGGTGATGTCTACATCGAGGCGCGCGGATACGTCGCGTTTGAGCATGAGGACTCCTGGCAGGTGGGGGCGGGTGAACGAGCTGCCAGTACCCGTATCCGCCGAAACCAATCGCCCCTGTTCACCGAGTGATCAACGCCACCCCAGTGCGGGGGCCACGTCGCGCAGCAGCGTCTCCAGAACGTGTGCGCAGTACTCCACACCCAACTGGTTCGGGACGGTGAGCAGCAGAGTATCCGCGGCGGCGATCGCCTCGTCCGCTGCCAGTTCTTCGATCAGCCGATCGGGCTCACCCGCGTAGGTCTTGCCGAAACGAGCCTTGCCGCCGTCGAGGTAGCCGACTTGGTCGTCGCCGCTGCCCTCTCGGCCGAAGTAGGCGCGGTCGAGATCGTTGACGATCGGAAAGATGCTGCGGCTCACGGATGTTCGAGGAGCGAAGTCGTGGCCCGCGTCGCTCCACGTCTTGTGGAAGCGTTCGATCTGTTCGGCTTGCAACTGATGGAAAGGCACCCCGGTGTCTTCGCTGAGAAGTGTGGAGCTCATCAGATTCATGCCCTGGCGCGCCGTCCACTCGGCCGTCTCGCGGGTGCCTGCGCCCCACCAGATGCGTTGGCGCAGACCCGGTGCGTGAGGTTCGAGGCGCAGCAGGCCAGGCGGGTTGGGGAACATCGGCCGCGGGTTCGGCTGAGCGAAGCTCTTGCCTTCCAGCAGATCGAGGTAGATGCGGGTGTGCTCGCGAGCCATGTCTGCGTGGTCGGAGCCCTCCGCGGGGGAGTATCCGAAGTGGCGGTACCCCTCGATGACCTGTTCGGGCGATCCCCGGCTCACACCGAGTTGCAACCGCCCGCCCGAGATGAGGTCGGCAGAGCCGGAATCCTCGGCCATGTAGAAGGGATTCTCGTACCGCATGTCGATGACGCCGGTACCGATTTCGATGGTGCTCGTCCTGGCTCCGACGGCGGCGAGCAGCGGAAACGGTGACGAGAGCTGGTTGGCGAAGTGATGGACGCGGTAGTACGCACCATCGGCTCCGAGTTCCTCGGCCGCGACCGCGAGGTCGATCGACTGCAACAGCACATCCGATGCCGATCGGGTCTGCGACTGCGGGGACGGTGACCAGTGTCCGAAGGACAGAAATCCGATCTTCTTCATCGTGCGCTCTTTCGTTGAAGGATCAACTATGTTCGTACGACTCAGCGCTCAGCCGGGTCGATTCATTCCCCGGTGCCGGCACTACGCCCCGATACCCGCCGTCAACAACTTCGCCAGTTCGAGGTAGGCGTCGCCGTCACTCAGGCCGGTCAGGCGGAACACCTCGCGCGTCTGGATGCGCACCATGACCGAGGATGCGACGTCACCGACGAATGCCGCATGGACGTCGCGTACCTCGCCACTGGCCACACCCTCGCTGATCAGCTCCTGGACCCGTCGTGCCGCGATTGCGGTGTTGCGTTCGTACACCGAACGGGCCGATTCGAGCGACGCGAGATCGGTCATGAATTGCTCGGACGCAGATTCCAGAGCGGCACCGACTGCGGTGAGATACGTGGTGATGCGGTTGCGGGTTCCGTCGACCTCGGCGACCGCATTCTCGACCTGGGTGGTCATGGACTTGAAGTAGTGCACGGTTGCGCCGCCCACCAGCTGATCCTTGCTCGACGCCAACGTGTACAAGGTGGATTTGGAGCAGCGGAGGCGAGCCGCGATGGTGTCGAGCGTCAGGTGAGCGAACCCCTCGGCCAGGAACAGGCTGACGAGTTGGTCGAACAATTCCGAACGGCGAGCCGTGGCATGCGAGGTCACGGGTGCGTTCACATCCAGGATGGTACTGCATCGCCTTGTGCAGTACTGTGCATCAGTACTGCGGATCATTCTTCAGTACTGATGCCGAACATCCCGGAGGTTCTAGTGCCCGTCGCTCGTCTGTTGCCCACCGCCGAAGCGCGCGACCTTCTCGCGCTGACCCGCGATGTGGCAGACAAGGTGCTCGACCCGATCGTCGACGAACACGAGCGCAACGAGACCTATCCGACGGGAGTGTTCGCCACTCTCGGCGAAGCCGGACTGTTGAGCCTGCCGTACGCGGAGGAATGGGGCGGCGGAGGTCAGCCGTACGAGGTGTACCTCCAAGTACTCGAGGAATTGGCATCACGATGGGCGGCCGTTGCAGTCGCGGTGAGCGTGCACGGTTTGGCCTGCTATCCCGTGATGGCGTTCGGTACCGATCAGCAGAAGGCCGACAAGCTTCCCGACATGCTCGGCGGATCGCAGATCGGTGCCTATTCGCTGTCCGAGGCGCAGGCCGGTTCCGACGCAGCGGCCCTGGGTTGCAAGGCGAGCGCGGCCGACGGTGGGTACACGGTCAACGGGTCCAAAGCATGGATCACCCACGGCGGTGTTGCTGATTTCTACAACCTGTTCGCCCGCACCGGCGAAGGCTCCAAAGGGATCTCGTGTTTTCTCGTTCCCGACGGGACCGAAGGCCTCAGTTTTGGCAAGCCCGAGGAGAAGATGGGGTTGCATGCGATCCCGACCACGTCGGCGCACTACGACAACGTGCACGTTCCCACCGAATGGCGCATCGGAGCGGAAGGTCAAGGACTGCAGATCGCCTTCAGTGCGCTGGACGCCGGAAGGCTCGGAATCGCCGCTGTCGCAGTCGGAATCGCCCAGGCTGCACTCGACGATGCCGTGAAGTACGCGCAGGAACGCACTGCGTTCGGCAAGAAGATCATCGACCATCAGGGTCTGGGGTTCGTGCTGGCGGACATGGCCGCCGCAGTCGACTCCGCACGCGCGACCTATCTCGACGCGGCTCGCCGTCGGGACGCCGGACTTCCTTACTCCCGCAACGCTTCTGTGGCCAAGCTGATCGCTACCGATGCGGCCATGAAGGTGACGACCGACGCCGTGCAGGTGTTCGGCGGGTACGGCTACACCAGAGACTTCCGCGTCGAGCGCTACATGCGCGACGCCAAGATCACGCAAATCTTCGAGGGCACCAACCAGATTCAGCGTCTCGTCATCGCCCGATCACTCGCGACCAACTGACCATCCGCACCTTGCTTTCCACACACACGTAGGGGACATCTGCATGACGACAACCGAACCCGATATCCATACCACTGCGGGTAAATTGGCCGATCTTCGTAAACGCCTGGGGGCTGCGGAGATGCCGTCGGGTGAGGCGGCGGTGGAGCGGGTCCACGCGAAGGGCAAGTTGACCGCGCGTGAGCGGATCACCGCTCTGCTCGACGAGGGCTCGTTCGTCGAACTCGATGCGTTGGCGCGGCACCGATCACAGAATTTCGGGTTGGGTGACAATCGCCCCTTCGGTGACGGTGTCGTCACCGGCTACGGCACGGTCGATGGCCGTGATGTGTGCGTGTTCTCCCAGGACGCGACCGTCTTCGGCGGCAGTTTGGGGGAGATCTACGGCGAGAAGATCGTCAAGGTGATGGACCTGGCGATCAAGACCGGGCGGCCGTTGGTGGGCATCAACGAAGGCGCCGGGGCCCGCATCCAGGAAGGGGTGGTCTCCCTCGGGTTGTACGGGGAAATTTTCCACCGCAACGTCCGCGCCTCCGGGGTGATCCCACAGATCTCGGTGATCATGGGCCCCGCCGCCGGCGGGCACGTCTACTCACCCGCCCTGACCGATTTCGTGGTCATGGTCGATGGCACCAGTCAGATGTTCGTCACCGGCCCCGATGTCATCAAGACCGTCACCGGGGAGAACGTGACGATGGAAGAGCTCGGTGGCGCGCACACCCACATGGAGAAGTCCGGGGTCGCGCACTACGTCGCGTCCGGGGAGCAGGACGCCCTCGACTACGTCCGCGACCTCCTGTCGTATTTGCCGTCGAACAATCGGGCCGATGCCCCGCGGACGGTGGCGTCGGATCCGATCGTCGGGGCGATCGAGGATTCGTTGACGGCGGAGGATCTCGAGCTCGACACGTTGATTCCGGATTCGCCGAACACTCCGTACGACATGCACGAGGTGATCCGCCGGATCCTCGACGACGACGAGTTCCTGGAAGTGCAGGAGGGGCGGGCTCGCAACATCATCGTCGGGTTCGGGCGGATCGACGGCCGGTCGGTGGGGATCGTGGCCAATCAGCCCACCCAGTTCGCGGGCACGTTGGATATCGATGCCTCGGAGAAAGCGGCCCGGTTCGTCCGCACCTGTGATTGCTTCAACGTTCCGATCATCACCCTGGTCGATGTGCCGGGGTTCCTGCCCGGGACGGGCCAGGAATACAACGGCATCATCCGGCGTGGAGCGAAGTTGTTGTATGCCTACGGGGAGGCGACGGTCGGGAAGATCACCGTCATCACCCGCAAAGCCTATGGCGGGGCGTACGACGTGATGGGGTCCAAGCACATGGGTGCCGATGTGAACCTCGCCTGGCCGACCGCGCAGATCGCCGTCATGGGAGCCTCCGGAGCCGTCGGGTTCGTCTACCGCAAACAGTTGCTCGAGGCCGCGAAGAACGGTGAGGACGTCGATGCGTTGCGGCTGACGTTGCAGCAGCAGTACGAGGACACGTTGGTCAACCCGTACGTCGCTGCCGAACGCGGATATCTCGATGCGGTCATCCCACCGAGTCACACCCGCGGGCAGATCGTGACCGCGTTGCGACTGCTCGAACGCAAACAAGTCACCCTGCCCCCGAAGAAACACGGAAACATCCCACTATGAGCGGCGAAGCGAATCATGACGCAGTGAGCGACACGAATCATGACGCAGTGAGCGAAGCGAAATCTGCTGCTGCGTCGGATAGTTGGTCGTTTCGCGGAAGTCCGACGGACTCCGAGATCGCTGCTGTCGTTGCGGTTCTGACTGCCGCGCAGTCGTCGGTGGCCGAGGACGTGCCGGCCCCGATCGATCTGTGGGGTCGACCGGAAGATATGCATCGTTACGGACTCGCCAGTGCCCCAGCTCTTTTCGTCAATGCTCGATTCGGCCAGTGAAGGACTTCGCACAGATGACCACCTCTACCTCCCATAAGAAGATTTCCAAGGTTCTTGTTGCCAATCGTGGTGAGATCGCGGTTCGGGTGATCCGGGCGGCCGCTGATGCCGGGCTGGCCAGTGTCGCTGTGTACGCCGAA